>JANNIB010000059.1:0-12073 GCA_031404695.1 Acidobacteriota bacterium | reverse complement strand
GCCCGCGCCGCCGAAGCGGCCCGCGCTGCCGAAGCCGCCCGCGCTGCCGAAGCCGCCCGCGCCGCTGCAGCGGCCGCCGCCGCCGAAGCGGCCCGCGTAGCGGAAGCGGCCCGTGCCGCCGAAGCCGCCCGCCTCGCCGAGGAAGCCCGCAAGGCCGAAGAGGCGCGCAAGGCCGAAGAAGCGCGTCTCCAGGAAGAGCGTGAACTCTCGATTCGTCCCTTCGTCGCGGCCTTCGGTGGCAAGCAGCGCCGGCAGTACAACGAGAACGACCCGGCCGAACTCGGCAATGCGTTCCTGCCCGGCTTCTGCGATCCGCTGCTCGGCGCCAAGGTGGGCATCGAGAAGACCCTGAGCGGCAACTGGGTTGTCGCGCCGGCGGTGGGCTTCGCCTACAACACCGACGAGTCGAGCCGCTCGAGCCTGTTCGTCGACGCGGAGCTCAACTACAAGTTCAACAACCGCGCCTACGTCGGCACGGGCCTCGGCCTGTGGGACATCACCCACAGCGACTTCATCACCCCCACGGCGCTGCTGCACTTCGGGCTGCCGCTGTGGAAGGGTGACGACCAGCGCACGCTGTACTTCGTGACCGAGGGCCGTGTGCTGCTGCGCCGCGCCAGCGACATCGACAGCAACTACCAGTTCTGGGGCGGCCTCCGCTTCCTGTTCCGGTAAGACTTCGCGCCTCCGCGCACGACACTCCGCCGCCGGTCGGGCTCAGGCCCGGCCGGCGGTTTTTCTTTGTGCGGGCTGGCAGGTTTTGCAGCCTGTCTGGTCCCGCCCAGAAAAGGGACAGTCCCCGGGTGAGGGGACTCGAGAGAATCCTGCGCTAGTCGAACCAGGGGCACGCTCGCCCCACGGAGGCGCTCATGCACACGACAGCACGGCTGGCGACGGCGGGATTGATTCTGGCGGCCCTGACCGCGCAGGCCGACGCGGCCGGCAAGGCCAGCGGTTACTTCCGGCTCGACAAGACCCGCAGCGAGTTCTCGAACGCGTGCGCCTTCCGGCTGCCTGACCCCTCGGGCGCCACGCCGGGGGTCACGCACGTGGTGCTGTCGGACAAGCCGCTCGACTGCGAGGCCGCCGACCGCACGTTCGATCCGGTCGAGGCCGCCAAGGCGCAGGTGCGGCCGCAGAAGCCCGCCTTCGTCACCTTCACGATCCCGGCCGGCCCCAAGGTCGATCGCATCGACGGCGGCTGGGAATCGACCGCGCCGGAAGACGGCTTCAGCTTCGGCGGCCAGGGCACGGTGGCCGTCAAGGTCAACACCGCTGAGCGCGTGAGCGGCCGCTACTTCCTCGACAAGCCGTCGGACTTCTTCGACAAGACGTTCCAGTTCGACTTCACCTGGGACACGGCGGTGCTGGCCGGGTCGCTGTCGGGCACGGCGCTGCCGGCCGGGGGCGGGGAAATCGGCGCCGCCTACCAGAAGTACGTGGCGGCGATCGCGAAGGGCGATCTCGCAGCCGTGCGTGCCACGGTCACCGCCGCCAAGGCGGCGGACGTGCCGACGCTGCGCGGCGGCGAGGCGAAGAAGCTCATCGAGCTGATGCAGATCTTCGAGCTGAAGACCGCCACCGTGACCGGCGGCCTGCAACGCGACGACGCCGCCGCCTTGAACGTGAAAGGCGTCGGCTACGACAAGCTGCCGTCGGACGGTCGCGTGCTCATGCAGCGCGAAGGCGGCGTGTGGAAGGTCTCGAAGGTCATCATGAAGTCGCCGTTCTGACCGTGCTCTCCACGGCGGCTGCCAGCGTCAACACCGCCTCTTCGTCCTGCGGCCGGCCGACGATCTGCAGCCCCACCGGCAGCCCGCGCCGATCGAAGCCGCACGGCACCGAGGCAATGGGCAGGCCGGTGAGGCTCAGCAGGAAGGTCGGCGCGAACCAGTCCACGTAGGTGCGCATCGGCCGGCCGGCCACTTCGGTCGGATAGTTCTGCTCGACGGCAAAGGGCGGCACGGCGGTGGTCGGCGTCACCAGGTAGTCGACGCGCGAGAAAAGCTCGCGCATCGTGTGCCACAGCTGCCCGCGGGCATGATGCGCGGCGCCCAGGGCGCGCGGATCGAGCGCCAGGCCCGCCTCGACATTGGCCCGGACGTTGACGCCGAACTCGTCGCGGCGGTCCATCCGCCCGGCCATGCCGGCCAGGAACCACTCGGCGCGCAGCGTGAGGAAGGTGTCGCGAAAGCCGCTCAGATCGCATGCGATCTCGCGCACGTCGGCGCCGTCGTCGGCCAGCGCGAAGGCAGCGGCCCGGCACGTGGCCTCGATCGAGTCGTCGACGCCGATGGCGGCGATGTCGGGGCAATACGCCACGCGCAGGCCCGGCGACAGGCGCGCCATGGCCGCGGTCACGAAATCACGGCCGCGGATGCCGGTGCCGAGCGGCGCGCCGGGCGAGGGTCCGGCGATGACCTGCAGCATGAGCGCCACGTCCGCCACCGTGCGCGCCATCGGGCCGGCCACCGAGATCGTGTCCCACACCCAGTCCACCGGATGCTGTGGCACGAGGCCCGGCGATGGTCGCAGACCGACCACGCCGCAGAAGGCGGCCGGGATGCGCAGCGAGCCGCCGAGGTCGGTGCCGTCGGCGAGCGCGATCATGCCGGTGGCGAGCGCTGCGGCGCCGCCGCCGGTCGAGCCGCCGGAGGTCAACGCCGGATTCCACGGATTGCGCGTCGGTCCGAACACGGTGTTCCAGGTGTTGGCGCCGGCGGCGAATTCCGGCGTGTTGGTCTTGCCGAGAATCACCGCGCCGGCCCGCCGCAGCCGCTCGACCACGACCGCGTCGGCCTCGGGCACGTGGTCGGCGTAGATGGGCGAGCCGTAGGTCGTGCGCAGGCCCGCGACCGGCGTGATGTCCTTGATGCCCACCGGCACCCCGGCCAGCCTTCCCACCGAGTCGCCGGCGGCGAGGCGGACGTCGATGGCGCGCGCCTCGTCGAGCGCCCGCGGATTCAGCGTGACGATCGCGTTCAGCTCGCCGTTGCGAGCATCAACGGCGGCAAGCGCACGCTCGACCGCCTCGACGGCCGACAACTCGCGCCTGTGGACGGCGCGTTCGATTTCGCTGGCGGTCATCCGCCAAGCCTACCGCGCGCGCGTCAGAACGCCACGCCGACGACGCCTGCCAGTCGCAGGTGCGGCTCCCACCCGAGGCGCGCATCGGCGCCCACGAAGACGCGGGGTGACACCCATCCCCGCACGCCGAGCCCTGCGGTGAAGGCGCCCTCGGTGGACGTGAAGGCCCGGCCGAAGTCGTTCTGCGAATGGCGGAACAGCCCGCCGCCGAGCACCACGTAGGGCGTCGTGCGGCGTGGACGGGTGGCCGTCGGGGCCAGGAGGTCGACGACGACGTTGCCGGTGAGGACGGTGTCGCGGTCGGAGCCGGGGCCCACCATGTATTGGAGTTCGGGACCGATGCTGATCCGCCGCGTCAGGTAGTAGCGCGCCGAGACGCCCAGCAGCGTGTGGTGCACGAGGCTTTCGTCGCCGAACCCCGCCCAGCCCAGCGCGCCTTCGACCACGGCACGGGGGGGACCAGGCGGCGGGGCGTCCGGCGCGGTCTGGGCGGCGACCGGCCGTGCCGCCGCCAGGATGGTCGCGATCGCCAGAGCCGTCAGACGCAGGGTGTTCATGAGCAGTGCCTCCACCGGGTAGTGCGCAGGGCGTCGGCGGATGGGCTCAGGCGGCGATCCGCTGGAACTTCCCGCTCCGCGCGCTCGTATCTAGCCGCATCGGCTATATCCAATATGGCTACATTCGAGCCCGACGACCTGAACCCCGCCGACCTGCTGCCGCTGCCGCCGGCGACCTTCCACATCCTGCTGGCCGTGGCCGACCAGGACCGCCACGGCTATGCCATCATCCAGGAGGTCGCTGCCCGCACCGACGGTGAGGTCCGGCTGAGCGCCGGCACACTCTATCGGTCGATCCAGAAAATGGTCGAGCTGGATCTCATCGAGGAGACGGTGGAGCGGCCAGCCGCCGACCTCGACGACGAACGGCGTCGCTATTACCGCATCAGCGACTTCGGCCGACTGGTGGCCCGCGCCGAAGCCGAACGGCTGCAGGCGCTCGTGCAGCTGGCCTGCACCTGCGGCCTGGCGCCGCGGAGCCTCTGATGGGCGCCTGGCAACTGCTCCTGCACGTGCTGCCGGCGGCGCTGCGCGAGGCGCAGGGCGACGAGATCACGGCGATGTTCGCGCGTGACCTGGCGGCCGCCCGCGGCCCGGCGCGCGCCGCCGTCATCGTCGCCGCCGTGGCCGACCTCCTGTGGAATGCGCTGCTCGCGCACCTCGAGACGACCGTCCACGATCTGAGGGAGGTCTGGCGCAGTGCCCGCCGTGCCCCGGGCTTTGCGATGAGCGTCGTGGTCGTGACGGCCCTCGGCGTGGGGGCAGCCACGGCGGCCTTCTCGCTGGCCGATCACGTGCTGGTGCGGCCGCTGCCGTTTGCGGCGTCCGACGAACTGGTGAAGCTGTGGCAGGACCAGAGCGCCCGCGGCTACTCGCGGATGGAGCTCTCGCCGGGCAACTACGAAGACTGGCGCCGGCAATCCACGTCGTTCCAGTCGATGGCGGCCTACACCACGTCGTCGATGAACGCCATGACCGGCGACGGACCGCTGCGGCTCGACGCCGCGCAGGTGACCTCGAGCCTGTTCGAGACGCTCGGCGTCGGCGCGGCCCTGGGACGCGCGCTCTTCCTCGCCGACGACCAGCAGACGACCACGCCGCCGGTGGTGCTGAGCGACCATCTGTGGCGCTCCACTTTCGCCGGCGCGCCTGGCGTGCTCGGCACGACCGTGACGCTGAGCGGCACGGCGCATGTCGTTGTGGGCGTGATGCCGCCGTGGTTCGAGTTTCCGACCCGCGAGGTCGACCTGTGGCTGCCGCTGCGCTTCGCGCCAGCGGACCTCGGGGATCGCAGCAACGTCTACCTGCGGGTGGTGGCACGGCTGCGCCCGGAGGTGACGATCGCGCAGGCCCGGGCCGACCTCAACACCATCGCCGCCGGCCTGGCGCGCGCCTTCCCCGACGCCAACGACAAGACCGGCGCCACCGTGATCGCGCTGCGCGATGAAGTGACGCGGCAGGCGCGCACCATGTTGCTCGCACTGGTCGGCGCGTCGGCGGCGGTGTTGCTCATCGCCTGCGCGAATCTCGCCAGCCTGTTCCTGGCGCGCTCGGTCGCGCGGCAGCGCGAGTTGGCGGTACGCCTGGCGATGGGCGCGCGGCCGCGCCGCCTGGCCCGCCAGGTGCTCACCGAAAGCCTGGCGCTCTCGGCGGCGGGCGGCGTGGTGGGAGCCGTGCTCGCCGTGGTGGCGGTGCCGGTGGCCGCGGCGCTGGTGCCCACGACGCTGCCGATCGCCGAAGTGCCCACAGCCGATCTGCGGATGCTCGGTCTGGCCGCCGTGGCGACGCTTGCCACCGGCGTCGGGTTCGGCCTCGTGCCGGCGTGGCGCGTGGCGCGAGCGCCGGCCGGCGGAGAGCTGCGGCACGGCGCGCGCGTGTTCGGCACGCAGGGCACCGAACGTCTGCGCGGGCTTCTCGTGGTGGGCGAAGTGGCTGCCGCCATCGTGTTGCTGGTCACCGTCGGTCTGTTCCTGAAAGCGCTGTGGCGGGTGCAGGAAATCGACCCCGGCTTCGATGCGCGGGGCGTGGTCACCGTACGCACGGCGCTGCCGCTGCCGAAGTACGAGCCGGTGGCGGCGCGCGAGCAGTTCTACCGGCGCGTGCTCGACGACGTGCTCGCGGCCCCCGGCGTCGACAGTGCCGCCTACACGAGCTTCCTGCCGCTCGTGATGGGTGGCGGCATCTGGCCGGTGCTGCTGCCGGGCACCACCGTGCCAGAGGACGCGCGCACCGCCAGCGTGCGATTTGTCACCCCCGGCTACTTCGATACGATGCGCGTGCCGATCGTCCGCGGACGCGATGTCGCCGACACCGATCGGCAGGACACGCAGTACGTGGCGGTGGTGAGCCGCGCGTTCGCCGAGCTGTACTGGCCGGGGCAGGATCCGCTGGGGCAGCACTTCTCGACGGCCCTCCAGGAGCGCGTGGTGGTCGGCGTGGTCGGCGACGTCCGCGTGCGCGGGCTCGAGCGCGAGAGCGAACCGCAGGTCTATCTGCCCTCGCCACAGGTGCCCGACGGCGGCCTGGTGTTCTACGTGCCAAAGGACCTGGTGGTTCGCAGTTCCGCCGCGCTGTCGTCGATCGTTCCGGTGGTGCGCGCGGCCGTGGCCAGGGCCGATCCGGAGCAGCCGGTGTCGGACGTCCGCCTGATGACCGACATCGTCGAACGGCAGACCTCGTCACGCGCCACGCAGGTATCGGTGCTGCTGGCGTTTGCCGCCGTGGCGCTGGTGCTGGCGCTGGTCGGTATCCACAGCCTGTTGGCCTATGTGGTCGCCGCGCGGACTCCGGAGATCGGCGTCCGCATCGCGCTCGGGGCCACGCGGGGGCAGGTGCTGGGGCTCGTGTGGCGCCGCGCGGCAGGGCTCGCAGCCGCGGGCGCCGGTGTCGGACTGGTCGTGGCATACGCGGCCAGCCGCTCGGTGCAGGCGCTGCTGGCCGGCATCAGCGCCGCCGACCTCGCCACTTACGCCACCGCCGTCCTTGCCGCCGGCGGCATCACACTGCTCGGCACGGTGCTGCCGGCGTGGCGGGCGTTGCGCGTCGACCCGGCCACCGCGATGCGCGCCGAGTAGGCGCCGCGGGCGACGGTATGATGTGCCCGTGCTGGTCGTGCTGACGGTTTTCGGCGTGCTTGTCATCGTGCTGGGCATCGGCCTGCTGGCCGTACCGGCCGTGCCGGCCATCGGCATCATCTTCTCGGGAGTGGTGCTGGTGGCGTGGGCCGATGGCTTTGTGCGCATCGGCTGGGCGGCGCTCGGCGTGATGCTCGTGCTGGCCGTCGTCGGGTCGCTGGCCGACAACGTCGCGGCGCTCTTCGGCGCCCGCAAGGCCGGCGCCTCGGCCTGGGGCGTGGCCGGCGCCGCCATCGGCATGATTGCCGGCATCCCGTTCGGCCTCCCGGGCATCATTCTCGGCCCCGCCGTCGGCGCCTTTGCGCTGGAGTTCGGACGCAACCCCGACCTGCGCAAGGCCGGCATGGCGGGCCTGGGCGGCTTCGCCGGCTTCGTCCTCGGGATCGTCGCCAAGTCGTTCTTCGGGCTGCTCATCGTGGGACTGGCGGCGCTCGCGTACTTCTTCTAGCCCCCAGCCCCGATCTTCTTCACGCGACCCTCGCCAGCGCTCGTGAGCGCGTCGGTGAGGTCGCTGGCGGGCTGCTGCACGCCCACCAGGATGTAGCCGTTCGACACTTCCGGGTCGTAGAGCGCCGGCAGCGCCTTGGGTAACTTGGCACTCACGAACAGCGTCAGCACCGTGGCCAGAATCGCGCCCAGCATCGTCATCTCGAACATCACGATGAGGTTCGGCCACGGCGCCACGATCGGCATGCCGCTGGTCTTGATTGGCCACGACTGCTGGGTAATCGTGGTCAGCAGGTAGGCGCCCGTAAGACCGACGATGCCACCCAGCCCGGCGATCCAGTGGATCCAGGTGGCGCTGTCCTTGTGGCTGAATTCGAACTCTTCGAACGGCTCCGACGACATCACCTGGATGTCGGCATCGGCCACGCCCGCCGCGCGCAGACCGTCGACGGCGCGCTGCGCCGTTTCGGGGTTGTCGTAGAGACCGTAGATCGCGGTCATGGACGCGCCCTCCACAGGGCCTGCTGTTCCTCTTCGTCGTCCACCGGCACCGCCGAATGCGGCTGGTTGCCGACCTTCATCTCCCAGATCGAGATGATCGGCACGAACTTCGAGAACAGCGTGTAGAGCAGGGCCATCGCCGCGAAGGTGGCCACCATGATGATGATCTCGGGCGGCTGCGGTGTGTAGGTGCCCCAGCTGTACGGCAACTGCTTGGTGGACAGCCCCGGCACGATGATGAGGAAGCGCTCGAACCACATCCCCACCAGCACGCCGCACGACACCAGCACGATGCCGGGAAGGGTGCGCAGGCGCCGGAACGACAGCACGGTGACCGGGATGATGAAGTTGCAGAACACCATGGTCCAGTAGAACGGCGCAAAGGCGCCGCGCTGCGTGGCCCAGAACACCGCCATCTCCGACGGCTGGTTGCCGTACCACACGGTGAGACGTTCGGAGAACACGAAGTAGCCCCACAGCAGGCTCATGAGCAGCAGCAGCTTGGCGAGGTTGTCGAAGTGCAGTGGATGCAGGTAGGCATGCAGCTTCAGCATGCGCCGCAGGGCCGCCATCGCGATGATGAGCGCGGCGATGCCGCTGAAGATCGCCCCGGCCACGAAGTAGGGCCCGAAGATGGTCGAGTGCCACATCGGCACGTGCGCCATCGAGAAGTCGAACGACACGATGGTGTGCACCGACACGGCCACCGGGATGATGGCGACGGCCATGATCTGCATCGCCGCTTCGAGGCGGTGCCACTGCGTAGTGGTGCCCTGCCAGCCCAGCGCCAGCGCGCCGTAGATGCGTTGGCGCAGGCCGGTCGTGCGGTCGCGAATCAACGCGAAGTCTGGAATCATCGGCAGGATGAGGAACAGCAGGCTGCCGATGAGATAGGTGTTGATGGCGAAGAAGTCCCACACGAGCGGCGAGCGGAAGTTCGGCCACAACTCGCGCGAGCTGGGGTATGGCGCGACCCAGAAGAACAGCCACGGCTTGCCCAGGTGGATGATGGGGAAGATGGCGCCGATCATCAGCGCAAACGCCGTGATGACCTCGGCGCAGCGCGTGACCGGACGCCGCCAGCGGGCGTTGACCAGCCGCAGGATCGCGGAAATCAGCGTGCCGGCGTGGCTGATGCCGATCCAGAACACGAAGTTGGTTTCGTAGAAGCCCCAGAACACCGGCCAGTTCACGCCGGCCACGCCCATGCCGTACCACAACTGGTAGGCCCAGGCCGCGGCGCCGCACGCCACGATCGAAGCCAGCACCAGCACCCCGCCGTAGAACCACACCGAGGTGTGGAGCAGCGGGCGCACCAGATCGTCGGCGAGCGGGTTATTGCGTGTCCGGTTCATTCCACGACTGCCGTTGCAGGTAGGTGACCTTGGGTTCGGTGCCCTCGTCTTCGAGCAGCTTGGTGCCCCGGGGCGAATGCGTGAGCCGCGCGGCGCGGCTCTCGTGGTCGTTCAGGTCGCCGAAGATGATGGCGCCGGCCGGACACGCCTGCGCGCACGCCGGCTGGATGTCGCCGTCGTGCAGCTCGCGGTCTTCCGCCTTCGCGGCGGTCTTGCCGGCCTTGATGCGCTGCACGCAGAAGGTGCACTTCTCCATCACGCCGACTTCGCGCACCGAGACGTCGGGGTTGAGCTGCAGTTGCAGCGGCTTCTCCCACTGCGGGTGGAAGAAGTTGAAGAAGCGGACGTTGTAGGAGCAGGCGTTGGCGCAGTAGCGGGTGCCGATGCAGCGGTTGTAGACCTGCGCGTTCAGGCCCTCATCGGTCTGATGGCTGGCGTAGGTCGGGCACACGGCTTCGCACGGCGCGTTGTCGCAGTGCTGGCACATCACCGGCTTGAACTTGACCTTCACGTCCGGGAAGTCGCCTTCCCAGTAGCGCTCGACGCGCAGCCAGTGCATGGCGCGGCCGCGGCCGGCTTCCACGGCGCCGGCGGTTGGAATGTTGTTCTCGGCGTGGCAGGCGGTCACACAGGCTTCGCAGCCCGTGCACTTGTCCAGATCCACGACCATGCCCCAGCGATGTGCCATCAGCCTCTTCCCCTGGTGTGGTCAGGCCGCTCGCGCGTCGCGCCGGCAAACAGAATCAGGCTGCCATCGGCGCCCGAGATCTTCGTGATCTTCACGCGCGTGGCCGCCCAGGCGAGCTGGCCGGTGGCGGGTTCGGCGACCGGCGCCAGAATGGCGAGCGGGTTGGCGCCGCGGCCGCTGGCGTAGCGGGTGAAGGTCTCGTGCCCCTGGCCCACGGGCATCGCCACCGCGTCGGGCCCGATGCCGGGCGAGATGACCACCGGCGCCCGCAGCGAGCCGTGCGCCGAGGCGACCTCGACGACGTCGCCATCGGCGATGCCGAGCCGCTCGGCCGTCTTGACGTTCACCTCGACCCAGCTGCTCCACATCGCCGTGGTCAGCGGATCGGGCAGCTCCTGCAGCCACGGCAGATGGGCCAGTGAGCCGTCGAAGAGCGCCTGCGACGGGTAGGGCATGAACTGGAACGGATACTCGCCGGCGCTGCCGTCGAGTTGCGGGGCGCGCCACGCGGTAGGCGCCGCGGCGTCCGGAGCGCGCGCCGGCGCGGCCGCAGCCGGTGACGGCTGGGCGGCAGGCGCCTGCAGCATCTCCTGGAAGGTCTGCCACGGCATCGCCGGGGTGAGCGGCGTCTTCAGCCGCCGCCCGGCGTCGAGCAGCACGTCGGGCATCGACCGGGTGTCGTAGAGCGGACGCATCGCCGGTCCGGCCACGGTGGCCACCGCCGTCGCCGCCCCGGACTCCGGCGCCGAGTCGACCCACGACTCGAGGAAGGAGTGGTCGGGCAGGATGAGGTCCGCCAGCGCGCTGGTCTCGTCGATGAACGACCCGAAGCTGGCGATGAACGGCACCTGGCGCAGCCAGTCGCCGACCTTCCAGGCCGCCGGCGCCGCAAAGACGGGATTGGCGTCGTCGAGCAGCAGTACCTGCGGCGGGGCCGCGGCCAGGGCGTCGCGCAGCGTGCGGGCGGGCGCCGGTGGCAGCGGCGCCTGCGGCATGAACGACACGCCGCCCGCAACACCCACACTGCCCACGAGCGCGTTCAAGGCGTTCACGGCCAGCGCCTGCGCGAGCCCGTTGGTGTGCGCCAGCGGCGCGCCGCCGATGACCGCCACGGCCGGTCCGTACGAGGCGAACTCGCGGGCCAGACGTTCGATCCGCGGCACCGACACGCCGGTTTCTTTTTCCACCGCCTCGGGCGTGAACGCCGGCAGCCCGGCCGACCAGCCCTCGAGGAGCGTACCGGCGCGACCGGCGGCATCGGCCGGACGCAGGCCGGCCTTCATCACGACGTGCGCCAGGCCCAGGGCCAGCGCGCCTTCGGTGCCCGGCCGCACCGCCAGCCACTCGTCGGCGCTGGCGCCGGTCTGCGACATGCGCGGCTCGACCTGCACGAACTTCCCGCGCGTGCCGCCGCGTCCCTGGCGCATGGCGCCGTAGGCCACGCTGTGCGCCAGCGGCGAGTTCCAGGTACCCAGCAGGTCAGCGCCGAAGTTGACCAGGTAGTGCGTACGCGCCAGATCGAACGTCGGCAGCTGGTGGCGGCCGAAGCTGAGCTCGTTGGCGCGGCGCAGCACCGCGTCGTCGAAGATCTCGAAGCTGACCGGCGCCGGCGCGCCCAGGCGACGCAGGAACTCGGCCACCAGCTCGTGCCGGCGGCCACGGCGGGGCCGCGACACGAAGGCCAGCGACGCCGGTCCGGCGGCCACCGCCGCGTCGAGCCGCTCGACCAGCGTGGTCAGCGCCTCGTCCCACGAGATCTCGGTGAACTGGCCGCTGCCGCGCTCGCCGCTGCGCCGCTGCGGCGCCACGAGCCGGTCGGGGTGATAGGTGACCTGCACGGCCGCCTGGCCGCGCACGCACAGCCGGCCTTTGCTGATCGGGTGCTCGGGGTCGCCTTCGAGCTTCCGGACCAGGCCCATCCGCGTCACCCCGGCCTGTCCCTTGCGGAACACCTCGGCGTCGCCGTCCATCACCCGCGCGGTCACGCCGCACCCGGCGGCGCAGAGCGGACACACGCTCGGCTTCCAGACCGCGATTCCGGGCGTCAGCTCTTCGTCCGGGATGAAGCGGACGATCTGGTTCTCCGGGTTGCCACAGCTCGCCAGCGCCGCGGTGGTGCCGGTGATGGCGGTGACCTTGAAGAACCGTCGGCGATCCATGGGCGTCATCGGGGGCTGGCCGGAATCAGTAGTGACAGGTCAGGCAGTCGTTCGACGCCTGCTTCTGCTTGTGGCAGTTCACGCAGAACGCCATGTCCATGTTGACCATGCGCTGCGCCACGTCCTGCTGCCGCATGTCGCCGTG
>JANNIB010000058.1:0-2188 GCA_031404695.1 Acidobacteriota bacterium | reverse complement strand
CGACAAGCCCTCGACCGCGAATTTCGTCCCCGAGTAGACGCCGAAGCCGGCATAGCCGCTGTAGCCGGCAACGGAGGCGATGTTTACGATGTGTCCGCGCCGCCGCCCACGCATGTGCGGCAGCACGGCGCGCGTCACGTTCAAGAGCCCAAACACGTTGGTCTCGAACAAGCGCTTCACGTGGTCGGCGCTGGTTTCCTCCACCGCGCCGAGGAAAGAGATGCCCGCATTGTTGACGAGGATGTCGATCTGACCGAAGCGCTCGATACCTGCTGCGACGGCGTCAGCGGCCTGGGCGGAATCCGTCACGTCGAGGCGGACCGGGAGCAAGCGGTCGCTGCTGCCGAGAAATGCGAGAGTGGACGGTGTTCGTGCGGTGGCAATCAGCGTGTCGCCGGTGGCAAGAACCGCCTTGGCAATCTCCGCGCCGATGCCACGCGATGCGCCCGTAATCAGCCAGACTCGATTCCTCATCTGCTCGCCCTCGCTTCATTACTGCAGGAACGCCGTTGCACGTCAGGGTTGCGCCGCTGATGCAACTTGAACGCGCGTGATTCTACATCGACGATGGTGGGAAGCGACGCGGAAGGAACCAGAGTCCAATAAGCCGCACAAGCTTTCAGGCTGACACGTGCAGCCCGCTCACGACCGTCACGGTCACCGCGATCGCGACTCTCCGTAACATCGCCTGCACAGCCGCTCTCCTTCGTTGCCTGTCGCTCGTCGTCTGGCTAACGGCAACGACCGACCCGCGGCGCTCATCACTGAACGCGCCGTCCGGTCCAGTCGGTGTTAGGCGTCCCTCCGGCTCATTCGTAGTAATCCGGCGCCTTCTTCAGCCGACTGTTGCCAACCTGATCATGCTGAATCCACAGCTGCGCACCGGTCTTGGCGAGAAAGGCCTCGATGGCTTCCCTCGAGACGGGTGTCTGCTCCTGGTCGAAGTCGAAGGTCGCGACACGCTTCAGCGTGCGTGCTTCGGGGAAGTGATAGAGATCGCCGGACAGCACCACCCCTCCGGTCTTCGACAATCTGACGTACAGGACCTGGTGGCCGGGTGTGTGCCCTGCTGCAAGCTTCATGATGACGGAACCGTCGCCGAACACGTCATGTTCGTCGTCTCGAATGATTGTCGTCTTGCTGGTCTTCAATGCTGCGTAGTACGCAGGCTGCAAGACACCCGGTGGTGTTTCCGAGAACATCGCGTCGCGCTCGACCTGGCGCACCAGCCAGGTTGCAGCTGCGAATGCGTTCGCGTTGGCCGTGTGGTCATAGTGATAGTGGGAGAAAGCCAGATACTCGATGTCTTTGGCTGCGTATCCCACCTCACCCAGTTGGGCGGTCAGTTGCTTTCTTAACGTCAGGTCTCGTGCGGTTCCATCTGGAAGTACGAGATGGTGGGTAACGGGACCGCCAGTCGACGTCCAATCTGAATCCGGAACGGCACCCGGGTCCCACATCAGCCTGCCGCGCGGATGAACAACCAGAAAACATGGCACAGACAAGTCGGTCGTCGCGACTTCCTCCGGCTTCAGGCGAAATCGAGCAGGGTCTGCCTTCAGAGTCCCGCAGTCGAACACATAAAGCCTGAGGCCGTTCGGCGCAAGCTGGGCGGGCGAGCCGGTTTGGCCATCGCTACACGCGATGGTAAACAGCGCTATGGCCGCGATAAGGGAGACCATCACGAAACGCAGCTCACGTTGCTTCATGTTGTCCCCTCGTCGCCAGCCGACCGCTGGTTGCTCAAGCCTATTACGCCTAACTATTGGTATGCCGACCGGCATATCCCGATAGCTCCGGTCGCGCCGCAGCATAGCGCTGCCGAGGAATCGGGTCAAACCGTCCGCAGCGTGTTGCAGAGTCTTACGTTGGTCGGGTGTGCGCCGGCGCAGCCCGTTGGAATAGACAGGTCGGCATACTGCTTCGGCTGCTCGCCACATAGCGGTCGGTTCCAGCGACCGTGCTGTCACAGCTGCACGATGCGCGTGGCTGTCGGGCCCTTCCGGCCGGGCCCTCCGGAGCAGGCCGCGCACGCGTGAGACGTCAAACGACAAGGCGGCGCCGAAGTCCGCGTGGGGTGTTCAGGCACAGGGGCGACACGTAGTGCGTGTCGCGCAGCACCGCCCGGGGCCCCGCGCTTCCGGCCGACACTCGCCCCCGCTGGCGTTTGACGGACTGCGGAGGGCCG
>JANNIB010000057.1:0-19395 GCA_031404695.1 Acidobacteriota bacterium | reverse complement strand
CGACCACGGGGCGCGGCGGCGCTCGTACGAGCTCGCTATCGCTCGTTGATCTGGGGGCTGGGGGCTGGGGCGTGACTCGCTGCCACGACAACGTGTCAGCAAACGAAAAGGCCGGGTAGGGATTCTCCCCCACCCGGCCTTGTGTCTTGAATTCGTGGCCGGGAGCCCCAGCCCCCAGCCCCTAGCACCCAGCTCTCGGTCTTACTGCTGCTGCGAGGTCGTCGAGGAGGCGCTCTTGCGCTTCTCCTGCTCCGCCTTGAAGTCGGCATCGTTCATGTAAACGATGTTCATCCAAGCGTGTGCCATTTCGTCGACCGTGCGGTCGCCCCAGCCCACCCACTGCGTCGGGTCGGGGTTGCTCTTCTTGGCCGTCGTGTTGTCGTGCCACGCCGTGACCTTGAGCAGCGTGCCCTTGGGCAGCAGCGGCGCCACATCGTCGGCGTAGACGAAGGTGGTCATCCACATGAAGTTGAAGTCGCTCGTGTGGCTCAGCACCTGGCGCTGGCCGCTCGGCAGGATGGCTTCGACCATCATCGCCTTGCCGCGCAGGTGCATGTGCGGCTGGTAGCTTTCGATGCGGGCGTTCTCGCGCAGCGGGAAGAAGCCTTCGGTCGTCGTCACGGTGTTGGGACGCAGGTCGAGGTTGCCCACCGCGGCCGGCACGAACGAGAGGCGCGTGCGGTACTTCGGCTCCTGGCCCTTCGGGTAGAAGTAGATGCCCATCTCGGCGTTGGTGGTGATCTCTTCACCAGCCTGCGAGAAGTGGATGTCCCAGCGGAAACGCGCGCCGGGCATCAGCAGCTTGCCGGTGTCGGGACGCATCATCTCGCCCTGCTTGCCCACCGCCCATTCCATGAAGAGCGGGGCGGGACCATCGGCCGCTTCGGCGCCCGGCTCGCTCTGCTCGAGGTAGGCGATGGCGTGGTGAATGACCTTGCGGCCCTTGATGTTGCTCGGACGGATCTCGATTGCCCGCACCCAGCGCGGTTCGGTCAGCTCGAGCGGCGTCACGCGCTTGTCCCACGCGTCCTGCGCCACCGCCGGCATCGTGAACGAATCCGACTTCACGATCATGTCGGGTTCGGTCTGCCCGTACATCTTCGCGAAGTTCCAGCCCTGCTCGGCCGGCCAGGCGATCTTCGCCGGCATGTCCTTCGGGTCGCCCTGCGGCGCGCCGGCGTCGACCCACTTCACGATGGTGGCGACCTCGGCGGTGCTGAGCGCGTCGTCGTTCTTGAATTTGGTGATGCCGACCGTGCGGTCGATCTGGAAGGGCGGCATCGAGTGTTCCGCGACCCGCGCCTTGATCGAGCGCGCCCACGGGCGCGCCTGCTGCCAGGTCTGCAGCGACATCGGCGCGATGGAGTCGGGCCGGTGGCAGGCCTCACACTTGGCCTGGAAGATCGGCGCCACGTCTTTCGTGAAGGTCGGCGCGCTCTGCGCTGACGCTACCGACGCGTCACCCAGCAGGGCGACCATGGCCGCCGCACCGACCGCACCGCTTACCAGATTCCGCATATCAACCAGCATCATCGCGCTCCTGTCGTTACTTGACGGTGACTTTCACGTAGGTGTTCGTCCAGCAGCACTGGAACCCAGCACCGCCCTCGCCCGAATCATCGTTGCCCTGCACCCGCAGGAGATATTCGCCCGGCAGGCTGAAGGTGGCATTGGTGGCCACCGTCTCGCCCTGGGTCTTGGTGCCGATGCGCGCCGGGTCGAACTTCACGACCCCGGGCCCGCGGAACTTGTGGAACGAGATGCTCGCCACATTGCCGGCACCGCGCCGGTTGGTGAGCTCCGAGCCCTTCTTGGTCTCTTTCGGATCGTTCACCGAGAAGGTGATGGCCACGGGCTGATTGACGGCGGCGGTGAGCGTGGCGGCCACGGCCGAGGGCGGCCCGGAGTACTTGCTGGCGCCGAAAGTGAACTCCGGCGGCTTGTTGCCCATGCCCTTCTCTTCGAAGGGCTCAATCGTGTAGCCGTTGCGCACGGCCAGCGGAATCGACTGCGTTTCGCCGTTGGCGGTGACGTACCAGGTCAGGGTCTTGCTGCCGAAGTCTTTCGGGACCTTGATGACGAACACGCCCCACTGGCGGCCGGTCTGGAAGTGCGTCGGCTGCCCCTGGTCGATCGGCCCCGGTTCGATCCGGTTGTTGGGCCCGACCGGGATGTCAAGGGCTTCACCCTTGTTCCGGTTGAAGTAGCCGACGAGCAGGCTATAGGTGCCGTCGGCGTTCTGGTACCAGCCTTCGTAGGCGGGGGTGACGCTGACGCCGCGCTCGCGCGCCGGGCCGAGGGGCAACGGGGCCGGCGGCGCCGACGGCGTGGTCTGGGCAACGGACGGGACCACCGACGCGGCCAGGCCGGTCAGGGTCAGGGCAAGGGCAAGGGCGAAACCGCGGACGCTTTGCATGCAGGGCACCGGAACCATGCAGTGTCTCTTACTAGCTCGTCTGGGTCAAACGGGATTCACCCATGCACCCAGTGGATGGCCGGGGCCGCGCCGACCGCGCCCGCGATCCGGTAGGCCAGCGCCACGATCCCGCTCCCCGGCAACACCCTGTGGTCGCACAGCTCGAGGACGGTCTGCTGCCCTGGCGGCATCAGCGGCACGCCCTCTCCGAGCAGCACCGGGATGACGGCCAGTTCCACGGTATCCACCAGCCCCGCCAGGAGCAGCGTCCGGAAGAGCTCGCCGCCCCCGTAGAGCCAGACGTCTTTGCCGGGCTGCGCCTTGAGCTGGCGCACCACCTCTACCGGGTCGTCGGCGACGATGCTCAGGCCCGGCTGCTCGATCGGCGGCAGCGTCTGCGAAAAGACCACGCTCTGCAGGCCGTTCATCATCCCCATGTGGCCGTCGCGGGTGACGACCTCGTAGGTCTTGCGGCCCATCACGGCGGTGTCAAACTCGCTGAACATGGCCGGGAAATCGATCGCCGGATCCATGACGATCCAGTCGTATTCGCCGTTCTTGCCGGCAATGAACCCGTCGAGACTCACGGCAACCTGGTAACGCAGGCGTCTGGACACGGCCTCACCTCACAAGCGGCTTGTCGAGCGAGTCCCACTGGTAGGCGGCGGCGACGCGGGCCGCGATCTCGGTGATGAGGGCGCGTCCGCGCTCGCCGTTGGTCATGATGGCGACGCCGTAGCCTTGGCGCAAGTGGCCGAGCATATCCGCCTGGAAGCCCCAGTTCGAGCCGCCGTGGCCGAAGTACCACCCCTCGCCGCGTTGTTCCACGCCGAAGCCTACCGCATAGGGTCCCACGCCGACCGGCGAGGTCATCTCCCTGGCTGAAGCGCGCGACAGCAGCCGCCCGGCGGGGCCCCGCACCGCCGTCTGCACCTCGATGAGCACGCGGGCCAGGTCCGTGGGTGTGGTCCACAGCCCAGCCGCGGCCTGCTCCGGGTAGACGTGCCAGGCGGTGTCCATGGCGCGGCCTTGGCCATTGTGCGCGCGCGACAACTGGCCCACCACCTCGGGAGGTGGCGGCTGCGCATAGGAGCTGCTGGTCATCCGCAGCGGTCCCAGCACGGTCGCCTGCATGAACGCCGCGAAGTCCTGGCCGGTGAGGTCGGCGAGCGCCAGTTGCATGAGGGTGAGACCGCCGCCGGAATACTTGAAGCCGGCAAACGGCGGCCGCGCAAATCGCACCGCGCCGACGTTCGACGGCGCCTCACCGTTCAGGATCTGCACGAGCGTCGGCCGTGGCAGCGCCGGGTCGTAGCCGGGGAAGCCGAAGCCGTCATCGGCGCCCGAGGTGTGGCTGAAGAGCGCGCGCGGCGTCACCGGATGCCCGCGGGTGAGGTCGGTCTCTGGCACCTGCCACGACGTGAGCACCGCGTTCACGTCGGCGTCGAGGTCGAGTTTGCCGTCCTGCGCAAGCCGCACCGCCGCCAGCGCCGTGATCGGCTTGCTGATGGAAGCCGCCTGGAAGCGCGTGGAGGTCTCGACCGGGCGGCCCGTCGTGACATCGGCCACGCCGTAAGCCTTCGCCCAGTGCACGTCGTAGTCTTTGACGACGGCGATGCTCACGCCGGGGACGTTGAGCCGCGCCATCACCTGGGCCAGGGTGAGAGCGTCGAAGCCCTGACGATCGGGCACCTGTGGCGCTTCGATCCGGGCGATGAGCGCCGCCGCGTCGGTTTGCGCGGCCGGACGCGACGCGCCGAAGTCTCCGACCAGGAGAATTGCGGCCACCGGCACGAGCCATCGCTGCACACGCGTCATGGTCATAAGTAGAGGCATACGGGTGCCTTGGCGACCGGGTTCCCGAGGAGGTTACGCCAGCCGGCGGCGCACGAGGAAATACAGTGCCGTCGTCGTCGCGACCACCGTCGTGCCGATCAGCATGAAGGTGACGGCGTTGCCGGCCAGAAACGAATCGCTGAGATAGACCACCGCCAGCGCGTAGGGAATCTCGGCCACGGCGAGCACGGCGATGTAAGTCCGGAAGGGATAGCGCAGCAGGCCCAGCACGTAGCCGAGGATCTCCGACGGCATCGCCACCTGAAGCAGCAGCACGCGGGGCACGTTGGCGCGGCTGCCGACCCGCGACTCCCATAGAGTCAGCGTGGCCTCGTCCACGAAGAGGCCGGCGGCGGAACGGCCGATGACCCGTCCGGTGGCGTAGGTCACGACGCCGCCGAGCAGCCAGCCGAGCCACAGCAGCCCGAGTGTGCCCTGAAGGCCCCAGGCGGCAATCGCGACCGGCGCCAGCAGGCTGCTCGAGAAGAACGCGAACATCGCCGACAGCGCCGACAGCACGACAAACGCCGCCATGCCGGCGACCGGCGCGCGCGCAATCAGCGCTTCGCCCCAGACGACGCCCTCTGCGAGCCGGGCGTGCAGCGTATCCGAGGCCACGACCAGACCGGCCGCGACGACCAGAGCCGCGAACGCCGCCACTCGCAGCAGCAGCCGTAGATGAGTGGCGTTCACGTTGACGGGGTCGCTCGCTGGTCATGGTACACCGCGCGCCTAAACCTTCGCCGCGCCGGGGCGGTCTGAACTGACATGAGGCGTGCAAGGGTTCCGAAGCTGACGGCAGTGCTGCTCATCTGTGCGGGATTTGCCGCGGCCGGTGCGCCGGCCATTCCGGACGACGAGCGCGCCAATCGTCCACGTGTTGAACCGCCTGGGCTACGGCCCGCGGCCCGGCGACGTGGCCGCCGTGCGCACGCTGGGCGTGGCGGCATGGATCGAGCGGCAGTTGCATCCGGATCGCATCGCCGACGCGACGCTCGAGGCCCGCCTCGCCGGCTTCACGACCCTGACGCTCGACAGCCGCACGATCGTGCAGGAGTACGACCGCCCGGCCCTCGAAGAGCGGCGCGCGCGGCAACGCGCCGGGGCTCCCGCGACGCTGCCGCCCGACCCGTCAGTCGCGATCGGCGATCCCGCCGCCGATGCACGCCGCGCGAAGTCGGCCGCGCAGCAGAAGAACCGCACCGTGCTCGCCGAACTCGGGACGTCGGGCCAGCTGGCGATCGGGCACGCCTCGGGATCGCCGGATGCGACCCGCTCGCACTTCGACGCGCAGGACTACATGGAGTCGGCCACGCCCGGCGTCAAGAGCACGCGCGACGGCTGGCTGAATCGTTACCTGCAGGCGCACGACGCCGGGCATCCGCTGCAGGCGGTGGCGCTCACCACCGGCATGCCGCGCGCACTTCAAGGGCCGGCGCCCGCACTGGCCGTACGCCGGATCGACGACTTCGCCGTGCGCGCCGACGCCGGCACCGCCGCGGCGTTCGAAGCTGCCTACGCCGGCCGCGGCGAGCGCGCGCTCCACGCGACCGCCGCCGAGGCCTTCGCGGCGATGCGCCAACTGGCGTCGGCGCGCCGGCCCGAGGCGGCGACCGGGGTGGTCTACCCGCGCTCGCCGTTCGGCCAGGCGCTGCAGGAGATCGCGCGGCTGGCCAGGGCCGACGTCGGCCTCGAGATCGCGTTCGCCGAGAGCACCCAGTGGGATCACCCCGCCAACGAAGGCGGCGACACCGGCCAGATCGCCAACCGCCTCGACGACTTCGCGCGTGGCCTGGCGGCGCTGGCCCGCGGTCTTGGCGATCGGATGGCCGACACCGTCATCATCACGATGTCGGAGTTCGGCCGCGCCGTCGCCCAGAACGGCAGCGGCGGTACCGACCACGGACACGGCAATGCGATGCTGGTGCTGGGCGACGCGGTGAAGGGCGGGCACGTCTACGGCCGCTGGCCCGGGCTGTCACCCGAGGCCAGGCACGAGGGCCGCGATCTGGCCATCACGACCGACTTCCGCGACGTCTTCGCCGAGATCGTCGTGAAACACCTCGGCGCCGATCCGGTCACCACGGCGGCGGTGTTCCCGGGCTACCCGGTGCGGCCGGCGGCGTTTCGCGGTCTGCTCTAGCCGCCCGGCGGACGGCGCCGTTGGTGGTAGGCTGCGCGGCATGATCCGTGGCTCCCACCTGACCCGCCTGGCCGCGCTCGGCGCCTGCCTCACGTTCGGGCTGTCAGCGTCCCCGGTGCGCCGCCCGCTGCTGGCGCAGACCGCGCCGCGGCCCGCCGACGACACCGCCATCCGCCCGTTCCGCATCCAGGTGCCCGACGCAGTACTTGTCGACCTCAAGGCGCGCCTGAAGAACCCGCGCATCCCGCCGCCGCTCGAGGGCCCGGGCTGGCAGCTCGGCACCGACACCGCGTATCTGCGCGAGCTGGTGACCTACTGGCGCGACAGCTTCGACTGGCGCGCACAGGAACGGCGGCTGAATGCGATGGAGCAGTTCACGACCACCATCGACGGCCTGCGCGTGCACTTCGTGCACCGCAAGGCCAAGCAGCCCGGCGCCTTCCCGCTGCTCATCACGCACGGCTGGCCGGGGTCGATTGCGGAGTTCACGAAGATCATCGGCCCGCTCACCGATCCGGCGGCGCACGGCGGCGCGGCCACCGATGCCTTCGACGTGGTGATGCCGTCGATCCCCGGCTTCACGTTCTCGGAAGCGCCGCGCGTCGCCGGCTTCGATCCGGCGCGGATTGCCACCATGGAAGCCGCGCTCATGGCGCGGCTCGGCTATGCGCGCTACGGCGCACAGGGCGGCGACTGGGGCTCGATCATCAGCACGCAGGTGGCGGCGCGCGACAGCGCGCACGTCGCCGGTCTGCACCTCAACATGTGCTTTGGCGGCGCGCCAGCCGGCAGCGATCCCGAGGCCGGGCTCACCGACGCCGAGAAGGCGCGGCTGAAGACGCGACAGACGTTTCAGAACGAAGAGACCGGCTACCAGCAGATTCAGGGCACCAAGCCGCAGACGATCGGCATCGCGCTGAACGACTCACCGGTGGCGCTGGCCGCCTGGATCGTCGAGAAGTTCCGCACCTGGTGCGACTGCGACGGCAACCCCGAGTCGATCTTCACGAAAGACGAGCTGCTCACCAACATCACGCTCTACTGGGTGACCGAGACGGCGGCCTCATCGGCGCGCATCTACTATGAAAGCCGCCACCCGACCTCGGCGCCGGTGCCCGGACGCATCAACGTGCCGACGGCGTGCGCCGACTTCCCGCGCGAGATCATCTGGTCGCCGCGGCGCTGGCTCGAGGGCCGCTACAACATCACGCGCTGGACCGCGATGCCGCGCGGTGGCCACTTCGCCGCCATGGAGCAGCCGCAACTGCTCGTGGACGACGTGCGCGCGTTCTTCCGCACGGTGCGCTGAGATTCCGGAGGCGCAGATGACCGACGTACGGCGCGACGCCGAGTGGGTGCCGCTGACGAAGACGCAGTTCCGCGAGCGCTTCATGGCCCAGTTCTACGACCCGGCTTTCGCCGAGGTGGCGCCGGCGCTCGAGCAGGTCTTCGAGCGGGCGTGGGACGGCTACTGCCTCTACCGGAAGTCGCCCCGGCAGGCGGCGGCCGGCCCCGGCTTCGCCGATCCGGCGCAGACGCTGCCGCTCGAATGGCTCGCCACCCGCGAGGCGATTCGCGCCGCCGACGCCCGTTGGAAGGACACCTCGACGCCGACGCGTATCCTGCTCGTCAACGGCTCGACGCGGAGTCAGCACACCTGCCCTGGCGAGATCTCGAAGACCCACCGCCTGGTCGAACACGCGCGTGAGACCGTGGCGGCGCTGCCCGGTCATGAAGTGGATGTGCTCGACGTCTCGACGCTCGCCGACGAGCCGCTCAAGGTCATCTATCCCTGCAAGGCTTGCGTCTCGACGGCGCAGCCGCTCTGTCACTGGCCGTGCTCGTGCTATCCGAATCACGCGCTCGGGCAAAGCCACGACTGGATGAACGAGGTCTACCCGCGGTGGGTGGCGGCGCACGGGATCTTCGTGCTGTGCCCGGTGCACTGGTATCAGGCGCCGGCCAGCCTGAAGCTGATGATCGATCGGCTGGTTTGCGCCGACGGCGGCAATCCCGACCCGACGACGACCGGCGGCAAGGACCCGGCCCGGGCCAAGGAGGTGGAACTGGCGGGTTGGGACTACCCGAAGCACCTCGCCGGCCGCGCGTTCGCGGTGGTGGCGCACGGCGACGCGGCAGGCCCCGAGAATCTGCGCCGGATGCTCGCCGACTGGCTGACTGACATCGGCATGGTGCAGGCGGGACCGGCCGCGGCGCTCGATACGTGGATCGGGTACTACACACCGTACGCGACGAGCCACGCCGACCTCGACGCCGATCCGGCCGTGTTCACCGAGGTCGCCCAGGCCGCGCTCAGCCTCGTGGCCATGACCGCACAGCTGCGCTCCGGCTCCTATGTGTCGCCGAGCGCCGGACTGCACCGCCCGCGCCGGAAGTAGACGTTGGTCCGTGCCTCGGGCTAGCGGGCAGCGGCGCGGGCCTGGGTCAGCTCCGGCCGGGCCGGCGTGTCGGCCTGGCGCGCGATCCTCACCAGCTGCGCGTAGTAGCCGGCGGCCTCGGCGCGCTTCCCCGCGGCTTTGGCGGCCTGCGCGGCGCCGTAGACGGCGCGGAAGCGATTCGGCTCCTTCTTGAGCGTCACCTCGAACGCCGTGAGGGCCTCACTTGGCTGCTTCACCTGCAGCAGCATCTCGCCCAGCAGCTCGCGCGCGGGCTTGATCGGGCCGGGCGTCACTGCGGCCTTCTCGGTGGCGTCTTCGCGCGTCGCCGCCTCGCGCATGAGCGTCAGCGCCTCGGCCTGCTGCCCGGCAGCGAGCGCCACCCACGCCGCAGCGCCGAGCCGCTGGATCTCGACCTGTTCAGTCCAATAGGCGTCGCTCGTGGCTCTGACCGTGTCGCGCAGCACCGCCAGCCGCTCGACGTCCTGGCGCGCCGCATCGACGCGCCCGAGCCTCGCGGCACCGAGCGCGCGCGCGAAATGCGTCACAGCCGTGGCCCAGGCAAACGGCGCCTCGAACGGCACGAGAGCGGCCGCTTCCTCCCACGCCGCGCGTTCGAGCGCGTAGCGGGCCGACACGGCGGCCGCGGCGTAGTAGCCGGCGGTGGGGGGCGCGGCATTGCCGGCGCCACCGGCGTCGATCTGCGGCGTGAGCGCGGGTACGAGATCGATGGTCTTGCGCGCGACGCGGTCCTGGCCGGTCTGCAGATACGCGTACATCTGGTAGTCGAGCGCGTGCAGCTCTTCGGCCGCGGCGTGGTCGCGCCGCGCTGCGGCTGCCGACGCGAGGTTGGCGTCGATCGAGTCCTGCCACAGACCGAGGCGCGTGAAGGTGTGCGACGGCATGTGGAGCGCGTGCGCGGCGTCGGGCGCGATGGTCGAGTAGCGGCGCGCCGCGTTGAGCCCGCGTGAGGCCAGCGGCGGCACGTCGAAGCTGTGGATGATGTAGTGCGCGAGGCCCGGATGCGCCGGCTGCCGGGCGAACTCTTCTTCGAGGATCGCGGCGGCCTTGAGCTGATTGGCATAGGTCTTGTCGGTGGGCAACGCCGACTGCCCGAGCGCCAGCGCGTAGAAGACGCGGGCTTCGATGTCGTCGGGATACGCGGCCACGAGCTGCTCCATCGCCTTCTCGTAGGCCACCACGCGCGTGCGCTGGTCGCGGGTGGCGGTGTCGCGGTAGAGCTCGTCGACGGCGGCGACGTAGGCGCGTTCGCGCGGGGTCCCGCCGGGGATGGCCTTGGCGGCTTCGACCGCCGCCTGGCCGGTCTTGACGGCCTGGGGCGTGCGGAAGCCGCCGAACGGATTGCTCCACCAGCTCATCGCGATGCCCCAGTGGGCCATCCGGCACGAGGGGTCGGCGGCCAGCACCTTGCCGAAGCTCTCGATCGCCGCCGAGAACCAGAACGAATGCAGCAGCGCCACGCCGCGGTCGAACTCCTCGCGCACCGCCGGCGCGCAGGAGGTGGCAAAGTGCACGGTCCCGAGCTTCGGGGCCGGCCCTGCATGGTCGTGGGCCACCGGCTGAGGGGCGCGGGGCGCCTGGGCCGCGACGGTCACGGACAAGGCAACGATTCCAGCGGCAATACACATCGTGCGGGTCATGGCAGCGGCTCCAGGGGACGTCATGCCGATCAATCGGAAACCGGCGGTGAAAGCCGCCACCGCCGCGACGGGAGTATCATCGCCCCGTCCACGCCACCGCGCCCATGTCTTTCTTCCCGATCAAGGTTCCTTCGTGGCCGCTCGTTGCGGGCGTGGCCGTGCTGGCGCTGGCGGGGTGGCCCGACGGGCGCGCAACCGCGACGCAGACGATGACGCCACTTTCTGACGCCGCCAGAGCGGAACTGGCCCCGAACGGCACGCTGCGCGCCGCGCTCAACTACGGCAACTTCCTGCTGGTGACCTCGCGCGCGCCCGAGCATGCGGGCGTCGCGCCCGACCTGGCGCGGGAACTGGCAAAACGCGCCGGCGCCACCGTGGAGTTCGTCGGTTACGCCAATGCCGGCCTGGCCGCGGACGGCGCCGTGGCGCAGGCGTGGGACGTCGCCTTCATCGGGGCGGAGCCGGCCCGAGCCGATCTCATCACCTTCACGCCCGCCTACGTCGAGATCGAGGCCACCTACCTGGTGCCCGAGCACTCGACCCTGCGCGCGATCGGCGACGTGGACCACGAGAGCGTGCGCATCGTCTCGGCGGCGCGCGCCGCCTATACGCTGTACCTGGCGCGCACGATCCGCCGGGCCGAGATCGTCGAAGCCGACGGCATCGACGGCGCCACCGCGCTCTTCGAACGCGGCAGCTACGACGCGCTGGCGGGCCTCACGCCACGCCTGCGCGAGGACGTGAAGAAGATGCCCGGCACCCGCCTGCTGCCCGGGCGCTTCACGGCGGTACAGCAGTCGATGGGGGTGCGCCGCGAGCGCAAGGCCGCCGCCGCCTACCTGACCGCCTTCGCTGCCGAGCTCAAGGCGTCGGGGCTGCTCGCCCGGCTGATTGCCGAACACAAGGCCGATGGTCTGACCATCGCCCGTTGAGCCGGCGCGCTGGCATTGGCGCCGGGATTTTCCAGCCCGGCGCGGGATTCTCGGGCGATGACACAGCGGCGGGCGAGGAATGTGGCGCAAATCGCCGCCCGGCGGGCCGCGCACCGCAGGCACCCGCCTTGCAGTGTTTACCAGCGAAGCTACTGAGCCTGGCGCGAGTGTCGCGCCGGCACGGAGCTACCGGCCGGTTCGGCCAATGCGAGGCGAGTGATGACGACAGTAACGGTGACCAACAAGCTCGAAGCGCCCGTGGACCGGGTGTTTGCGGCCTTCACCGACCTCGATCAGAGCGCCGGGCGGGTCTCGGGCATCAAGAACGTCGAGGTGCTGAGCACCGGCGGGTTCCGGCTCGGCGCGCGCTGGCGTGAGACCCGTGAGGTGATGGGCCGGCTCGACGACGCCGAGATGGAAGTGACCTCGTTCGAGCAGGGCCGCGGCTACACCATCACCCACTACAAGGGCGGCGCGAAGATCGACACGGTCTTCACGTTTGCACGCGACGGCGACGGCACCAACGTGAGCATCGCGTTTGCGCTCGAGAACCACGGCCTGCCCCCAGGCCTGCTCACGCCGGTGAGCTGGGCGATTGCCGGCAAGGTCAAAGAGGTCCTGACCAAGGACCTCAGCGACATGAAGAAGTCGGTCGAGGCGTAGCGGGCCGGCGGCCCGCGGCGCGCGTTCAGCGCAGGGATCCGGCCGGCGCCGACTGGTCGAACTGCCACACGCCGGCCGTTTGCACCATGCGCACGAGCGACATCCACGGGCTGCCGAACCGCTCCCCTTCCACTTCGAGCACGGCCACGGCCGGTTCGACGAGCTGCCCGACGCCGACCTTCAGCTTGTCCATCGGCAGCCACGCGGCGAAGAGATCGGCGGCGCTGTCGGCATTTTCGGCCGGCGAGTTGTAGTCCTTGTCGAACATCGGCAGCGCCCGCGGGCTGAGACCGGCTTTGATGCCGGGCCACTGCTTCTTCCTGACCGCGCCGAGGAAGGCCGTGAGCGCCTTGCCGGCGTCACCCCCGCCGGCTGTCAGCGGCGTGCCACTGAGGCCCGGGATGACATCGGCCGTGAATCTCACGTCGATGCTGTAGCTGTCGCCATCCATGCCCTTGAGCGGCGCCTCCGACGTCACGCGGCCCTCGACCTTCGCCGCCGTGTTGGCCGTGAAGGTGGCCTTGAGGCCGCCGGCGGTGTCGTTGATGTACTGCGTCATCGTCTTCGAGTAGGTGGCGTTCATGGTCACCGTGCCGTCGGGCGCGACCCACAGCAGCAGGTAGTTGTGATCGCGCAGCTCCTCGAAGTTGATGGCGACCACGTGCGGGTCGAGCTGGCCGCGCAGGCGCCCGGCGTCCACGGCGACGTCGGTGAGCAGCAGCTCGATGCGTGAAGCGCGGGCGTTGCGTCCGTCGCGCACCACGTAGGCGATGGCGTGTTTCGGCGCGATGGCGCCGGTCTTCG
The DNA here is from genome assembly GCA_031404695.1 of Acidobacteriota bacterium. Taxonomy (GTDB): domain Bacteria; phylum Acidobacteriota; class Vicinamibacteria; order Vicinamibacterales; family UBA2999; genus CADEFD01. Next base: position 6,544 of record JANNIB010000057.1, on the reverse strand, counting down.
ACTTCACGGTGCCCGACGCGGGGCCGGCCACAGCCGGGGCGGCGATGACGGCCACCAGCAACGCCACGACACTCGGAACACGTTTCATCGGGAGTCTCCGCAAAAGGCCGCACCCGGCCGCCAGCAGGCGCCGGGCGATCTTGTCACAAAGCCCGGTCGGCGCGGGTGCCGGCGGCGCTACAATCCCCACGTCCCCGAGGAGCCTGCCATGCACGTTGCACGTTTCGTCCCGATGATTGCTCTTGTCTGCGCGTTCGGCGCCGTCTCGTTCGCCCAGAGCGTGCCCGCGGTGAAACTCCCGGCCTCGCCGCTCGGACAGTCGGCGGTGCAGCTCGGAGGCCGCTGGGAGAAGACGCCCACCGGCGAACAACGCTACATCGACGGCAAGTGGGTGGTCGTGGATTACAGCCGGCCGCTGCTGCGCGGCCGCACGGAGATTTTCGGCAGCGGCGCCAGCTATGGCACCTTCGTCAACGGCGACGCGACGATCTGGCGCGTGGGCGCCAACGACACGACGCTGCTCACGACCCAGACGGCGCTGCGCATCGGCACGACCACCGTGCCGCCCGGGATCTACAACGTGTTCGCGGACCTGAAGCCCGGCGCATGGACGTTCGTGCTCAACACCCAGACGCGCCAGGCCGCCTACGACCCGAACGAGAAGGTGAAGCTCTACGGCGCCTACAACTACGACCGCGCGTTCGATGTGCTGCGCGCGCCGATGACGGTGACCACCTCCGCCACCTCGGTCGATCAGCTCACCCTCACCTTCGTCAACGTGTCGGCGACGAGCGCCACGCTCTCGATCGCGTGGGACACGACGGTGGCCACCGTGCCCATGACAGTCGCCGCGCCGAAGTAGCCGCCGCCGCATTCCATCGAAGGAGACGAGATGACCGCACGATTCCGCAGCGCGACATTCGCCGCCTGCGTCGTCCTGGTAACGGCGGGCCTCGCCTTCGGTCAAGGCCGGCAATTCAAGTCCGCCGACGACGCCCGGACGTGGCTCAAGAGCGTGGGCATCACCGCTGAGCCCAACTCGCTGCTGACGTTTCTGGCGGGCGACGATCCGCAGGCACCGGACGTCATGCGTGCCTATGTCGCCTTGAAGCTGCCGCTCGATCGGCCGGCCGATCCCGCTGGCCTGTCACCGCTCACGCTGGTGACGCGTTCCTGTGTCGGCAATGCTGTGGCCGGCGACACGACGGCGGTGCTCATCCAGGCTGGCGCCAACCCCAACCTGCCGGCGCCCGACGGCGACAAGTCCACGCCGTTGATGGAGGCGGTGTCGTGTCCGGCGGTGCTGAAGGCCATGCTCGCGAGGAAGCCCAACCTGTCGGTGGTGGACGCCAAGGGTTACACGGTCATGCACCACGCGCTCAACTCCTACGAAGCGCGCGAGGAAGCCGCGCGGATCGTGCTCGACGCCGGTTTCGACCTCGCGAAGTGGCGCGCGCCGCTGCTCAAGGAATTCGGTGGCGACCCGGCCTCGCGCGCCCTGCTCGAGGGCCGCGCGGCCAGGCCCGCGACGCCCACCGCGACACCGTCGCCAGCCACCGCGGTGGACTGGACCGCCGTGGGGCCGTACCCCGCCCGCAGCCGGGCCGAGGCCACCGCCCTGCTGGCGCGGCCCGGCACCGACCTGACCCCCGACGATCACTTCTGGGACGCCATCAACCGGCGCCAGCCGCAGCGGCTGGCGGTGGCCATCGCCGCCGGCGCCAACGTGCGGCAGCTCAGCAACGGCGCCAGCTACACCCCGCTCATGTCGCTGGCCGACAGCTGCGACGATCGCGACCCCGCCCTGCAGGAGTCGCTGGTCGAGCAACTGGTCGCCGCCAAAGCCGACGTCACCGGCGTCAACGTCAACAAGAGCAATGCCCTGATGATCGGCGCGCACAAGTGCCCGATCGCCGTGATCCGCCGGTTCATCGCCGCCGGCGTGCCGGTGGTCGGCACCGACACCTCGGGCAACACCGCGATGAAGGCCGCCATCCTCGCCGGCCGTGCCGATGTGGTCACCGCACTCATCGATGCCGGCGTGGACCCGCGCAAGGAACCGTACAACACCGGACGCATGGCCTCTGGCAACAAGGCCGTGCAGGACGCGCTGAAGCGCCGGCCGGGAAAATAGCGCCATATGCAATCGCCGTCACGCCCGCTCGGGCACGCCCGCTGGGTGCGCGTCTCGCACTGGATCGTCACGCTCAGCGTGGCCGCCCTCGCCTTCACCGGCGTCGAGATCCTGATGGTGCATCCGCGGCTGTACTGGGGCGAGGTGGGCAACGACCTGACGCCGGCGCTCTTCGAGCTTCCGATCAGCCGCAATCACCGCCACGGCGGCTGGACGGCGCCAGCGCCGTTTTTCGCTGGCGACACCTCGGCCGTCTCGGCCAGCCGCACGTTCGAGATCTTCAACCAGAACGGCTGGGGCCGCAGCCTGCACTTCCTCGCCGGTTGGGCGCTGGTGGTGACGGGCCTCCTCTACCTGCTCATCGGCGTGCTCGGTGGACATGTCGGCCGTCATCTCGTGCCGCCGGCCGCGCAGCGGACGCTGGCGCACGCGCGGTCTGAAATCGCCGATCATCTGCGGCTGCGTATCGCACCGGCCGCCGGTGGTCCCGACTACGGACTGCTGCAGCGTCTCGCCTACCTCGCCGTGGTCTTCGTGATGCTGCCGCTGACGGCCGTCACCGGGCTGACGATGTCGCCGGCCATCGCCGCGGCCTTCCCGTTCCTGCTGACGGCGTTTGGCGGCCACCAGTCGGCGCGCACCATTCATTTCGTCGCCTTCCTCGGCCTGATGCTGTTCGTGGGCGCGCACGTGGCGATGGTGGTGCTGTCGGGGTTTCGCCGCCAGTTGCGCGCCATGACGATCGGAGGCACGACATGACCGGTCCGCGTCTCATCGCCCGCCGCCAGTGGCTGGCCGCCGGTCTCGCCTCGGCCGGCGCGCTGCTGCTGCCGGGGTGTTCGCGGCCGGTGCCGCCGACCTACGGCAGCCTGCTGCGGCTCGGCGACAACCTCACCTATCGTGCGCACCGGGCGCTGCTGCCCGGCGAGTCCCTGGTGAAGGAATACAGTCATCACGACATCTCGTCGTTCCCCGCCGTGGGCACGACCAACCCCGGTGATCCGGACAGCGCGCGCGGCAACGAGGCCTACCGGCAATGGCAGCGGGAAGGCTTCGCCGGCTGGCGCCTCGCAGTGGACGGCCTGGTGGCACGACCCGGTTCGTTCTCGCTGGCCGCGCTCAAGGCGCTGCCGTGGCGCACGCAGATCACGCGACACGTCTGCGAAGAAGGCTGGACGGCGATCGGCGAGTGGACTGGCGTGCCGCTCAGCCGCCTGCTCGACGCCGTGGGACTGCAGCCGGCGGCCCGCTTCGTCAGCCTCTACTCGGTGGACGGCCTGGCCGACAGCATCGACCTGCTCGACGCCCTGCATCCGCAGACGCTGCTCGCTTACGGGATGAACGGCCGGGATCTGCCGGTGCCGCACGGCGCGCCGGTGCGGCTGCGGGTGGAGCGCCAGGTGGGCTACAAGAGCCTCAAATACGTCACCCGGCTCACCGTCACCGAACACCTCGACGACGGCGGCGACCAGGGCAGCCCGAAAAACGGCTGGGCCTGGTACGTGGGGATCTGAGCCCGCCGACGCGCGCCGTCTAGCGCGTGCCGAGCGCGCCGCGCAGCTTGTCGGCCAGCGAGCCGAGCGACGCCGACGGCGCCGCATCGGGGCGCTGCTCGTATTCGCGCAGCTCCGCCTTCTCACGCTGTTCGGCCACGGCCTTGCGGCTCAGGCGGATGCGGCGGCCAGCCGAATCGACCTCGAGCACTACGACCTCGACGTCGCTGCCGGGCGGAAACGCCTTGAGCATGTCCTGGTCGCGGTCGACGCCCGTCTCCGAGAACGGGATGAGGCCGGTCTTTCCCGGCGCCAGGAACACGAACACGCCGAACTTCTCGTGCTTCTCCACCTTGCCGACGACGATCGCCCCCGGCACGATGCCGGCCTGCGCCGACATGACGCCTTCGGCGCGCGACGATCCTTCTTCCACCATCGCCACGCCGATGCGCTTCTGCGCCGGGTCGATGGTGAGGATCTCGAAGGCGGCCGTGGTGCCCGGCGCGATCGCCTTCGCCCAGCCGCCGGCGCGGCCGGTGGGCGGGAAGGTGGAGACGTGCGCCAGCGCTTCGATGCCGGGCTCGAGTTCGACGAAGGCGCCGAAGTCGGCCACCCGTGTCACCTTGCCGGCGCGCACCTGGCCCACGGCGTAGCCTTCGGCCACATGTACCCACGGATCGTTCTGGAGCTGCTTGAGGCCGAGCGAGATCCTGCCGCTGGCGTCGTCCACGCGCAGCACCTTCACCGTGATCTGATCGCCGGGCGCCGCCACTTCATTGGCCGAGACACGCGACCAGCCCATCTCGGAGACGTGCAGCAGGCCCTGGATGCCGCCGCCGAGGTCCACGAAGGCGCCGAAGTCGAGCACCGAGGCCACGCGGCCGGTCAGCACGGCGCCGGCCACGATCGACGAGCGTACCGCGTCGGCATTGGCGCGCTGCTCGTCTTCGAGCTGCTTGCGGCGCGACACGACCAGGTTCTTGCCGCCGTCTTTGTATTCGATGATGCGGAAGGCGTAGACCTGGCCGACGTGCACGGCCGGATCGGCCGTGCGCACGAGGTCGATCTGCGAGAACGGGCAGAAGGCGCGTTCGCGGGCGATGCGCACCTCGTAGCCGCCCTTGACCTCCTTCTCGACCTTGCCTTCGACGGCAAGTCCGGCCTGGAAGGCGTCTTCGAGTTCACGCTGCGTAGCGGCGTTGCGCACGCCCTTGCGCGACAGCAGGACGCCGCCGGCGGTGGCGACGACCATCGCCTGCAGGCGGTCGCCGACCGCGAACTCGACGTCGCCATCGGCATCTTTCAACTCGGCCAGCTCGATCTGGGCCTCGCTCTTGCCGCCGATGCTGACCAGCGCCACCTTGGCACCGAGTGACACGATGGTGCCTTCGACCATCTGCCCGCGATCGAACTGCCGGGCGGTCTTGACCGACGCCTCGAACATCGCGGCGAAATCTTCTTCCTGGTCGTTCACGTGCACTCTCCTGCGGAACCGCGGAACATCTGATTATACGGGGGCAGGGGGCCCGGCGCTCGTCCCCGCAGGCTCCTCGCCCGGGCGGCTCCGGCTCGACGGCGATGGTATTCTGCGGGCTCCGGCCGATCCCGGCCGCGCGACCCGACGAGGTCCGCCCATGACCAGCCCGACCCGGATGCCTGCCGCCCGCGTGCTCCTCGCGGCTCTCGTCGTCCTCGCAGCGTGCGGCGGCGCCGTGACCGCCCAGCAGGCGCCACGCGCGCTCGGCGTGGATCTGGCGACCTTTGATCGCTCGGTGCGGCCGCAGGACGACTTCAACCGCTTCGTCAACGGCACGTGGATGAAGAACACCGAGATCCCGCCCGACCGCTCCACCTGGGGTTCGTTCGTGGAGCTCGCCGACAAGAGCGACGCGGCGCTCAAGGAGATCATCGACAGCGTCGCCAAGACCCCGCAGACGCCTGGCTCCACCGCGCAGCAGGTGGCGGACCTCTACCTCGCGTTCATGGACACCGCGCGCATCGAAGCGCTCGGCACCGAGCCGCTCGGCAACGAGCTGAAGGCGATTGCCGCCCTCACGCTGCCAGCCGATCTCCCCGGGCTGTTCGGCCGCCTGGCCCGCGTCGGCGTCGGCGGGCCCTTTGCCACCTTCGTCGGCCAGGACCAGAAGCAGTCGGATACCTACATCGTGTCGGTCAACCAGGCCCGCCTCGGCATGCCCGACCGCGACTACTACCTGCGCAAGGACGAGAAGTTCGAGGCCACGCGCGCCGCCTACGTGCGCTACCTCACCACCATGTTGACCTTGGCGAAGCAGCCCGATGCGGCCGGCGCCGCTGGTCGCATCCTGGCGCTCGAGACGAAGATCGCCGAGCACCACTGGGACCGCGCCAGAAACCGCGATCGCGACGCCACCTACAACAAGATGACGGTGGCGGAGCTCGGCGCGCTGACGCCGTCGTTCAACTGGCCGGCCTACTTCCGCGCCGCCGGACTCGACAAGGCCGCGCAGGTGGTGGTGCGTCAGCCCGACTACCTGAAGGCGCTCGACGGGCTGCTGCGCGATACGCCGCTCTCCACGTGGAAAGAGATGCTGGTGTTGAAGGTGCTCGCCACCTACACCGACGAGCTCCCGGAGGCCTTCGGGCAGGCCCAGTTCGAGTTCCGCGGCAAGACGTTGTCGGGTCAGCAGGAGATGCGGGCGCGGCCCAAGCGCGGCGTCGACGAGGTGGAAGGGGCCCTCGGCGAAGCACTCGGCAAGCTCTACGTCGAGCGCTACTTCAAGCCGGAAGCCAAGGTCCGGATGGACCAGCTCGTGAAGAACCTGCTGGCGGCCTTCAAGGTCGGCATCGACGAGCTCGAGTGGATGGGCCCGGAGACCAAAGCGCAGGCGCAGGCGAAGCTGGCGAAGTTCAGCGTGAAGATCGCCTACCCCGACAA
>JANNIB010000056.1:0-7570 GCA_031404695.1 Acidobacteriota bacterium | reverse complement strand
AGGAACTTCTGCGCCTGATCGACGATCGCCGCCACCACCTTCGGGTGGGCATGGCCGGTCGAGTTCACGGCGATGCCGGCCGCGCAGTCGAGGAACACGTTGCCATCGACGTCTTCAACCGTGGCGCCGACGCCGCGGGCGATGACAAACGGATAATCGCGCGTGTAGGACGGCGAGACCACCTTGCCGTCGCGTTCGATGAGAGCCTTGGCCTTCGGTCCCGGCAGTGCGGTCTTCAGATTCGGCGCGTCCATCGCTCTCCTACTTTCGTTTCCAGCGTGTTCCCTGGGGCCCGTCTTCGAGAATGACGCCGAGATCGAGCAGCTCGGCGCGGATGCGGTCGGCGGCGGCGAAGTCGCGGCGGCGCCGCGCCTCCTGTCGGTCGTGCATGTAGCGGTCGATCGCGGCTTCCGAGAGGCCCGCCGAGGCGTCTTCGTTCGCGCGCAGCGACACGACCCCGACCACGTCGTCGAAATGCGAGAAGGCCTCCCGCACGGCCGCGACATCCGCCACGCCCAGCGCGCCGCTGTCGGCGGCGGTGTTGAGCGCGCGCACCAGCTCGAAGACTTCACCGAGCGCGGCGGCGGTGTTCAGGTCGTCGGCCATGGCGGCATCGAAGGCGGCGCGCGAGGTCGCCACCAGCGCCACCGCCTCGGGATGGGCGGCGGTGCTCGTGATGGAATCGAGGCGGGCCAGGAAGTCGGTCCAGCGGCGGATGGCTTCTTCGGCCTGGGCCATCCCCGCCCACGTGAAGTTGAGCCGCGAACGATAGTGCGCCGACAGCAGCAGGTAACGCAGCGTCGAGATGCGGTAACCCTTCTCCACCACATCGGACAGCGTGTAGACGTTGCCAAGCGACTTCGACATCTTCTGGTTCTCGACCAGCAGGTGTTCGAAGTGCACCCACATGCGCGCGAAGGGTTTGCCGGTGGCGCATTCGCTCTGCGCGATCACGTTTTCGTGGTGCGGGAAGATGAGGTCGATGCCGCCGGCGTGGATGTCGATCGGCGACTCGCCGAGCAGCCGCAGCGCCATCGCCGAGCACTCGATGTGCCAGCCGGGCCGGCCCGGACCCACACCGGGGTCCCACGTGGGCTCACCGGGTTTGGTCGCCTTCCACAGCACGAAGTCGCGGGCGTCTTCCTTGGCGTATTCGTCGGAATCGACGCGCGCACCCGACAGGATGCCGTCGTGATCGAGTCGTGCCAGCCGGCCGTAGGTCGGCATGGTCGCGATCTTGAAGTAGATCGAGCCGTCGCTGCGGTAGGTGTGGCCCTTCTGTTCGAGGGTGGCGATCATGTCGTTCATCGCCTGGATGTTGGCGGCATCGGTGGCACGCGGGTTCTCTTCAGACGGCTCCAGACCGAGCGAGGCGCAGTCTTCGTGGAACGCCGCGATGTAGCGCTCGGTGAAGTCGTTGAGCGACACGCCTTCGCGCACGGCGCCGGCAATCGTCTTGTCGTCGACGTCTGTGAAGTTCACGACCTGCTTCACGGCGAAGCCGCCCACGTATTTGAGCGTGCGACGCAGGACGTCGAGGCTGATGAAGGTGCGGAAGTTGCCGATGTGGCCGCGCGCGTACACGGTGAGGCCGCAGGCGTACATGCGGACCAGCCGGCCGTCGGCCGGAACGAAGTCCTCGCGCTGGCGCGTCAGGGTGTTGTAGAGCCGCATGAGAGTCCTTACGCCATCACCTGGCGGATGTGGCACACGGGCCGTGCGCCGTCGTGCCGCCAGTCGACCGAGAGGCCGTGACCGTGCGACAGCGGTGCCGCCGCCAGGGTCGTGCCGGCCCCGCCCGAGACGAAGACCTCGAGCACCTCGTCGGTGCGCCGGAAGCGCACGTCGATCGGGCTGCCGTCGCCGCGACTGGCCGCGATCGCCGCTTCGGCCGCCGTGACCACTTCGTCGGCGACCGCTGCCGCCAGCGCCTGCCCCCCGGCGTAGGCCGCCACCTGCGACGCCAGGTCACGCACCGCGCCCAGCATGGCGCGTCCGCTGCTGACCTGCATCGAGAACTCGAACGCCCGTGGGGTCATCCTCATACCGAGATGTTGTCGAACAGCCGCCCGGCCCGGCGGATATCGGCCGCAATCTGCTCGCGCAGCGCGTCCACGTCGGGGAATTTGCGCTCGTCACGCAGGCGCTGGATGAAGCTGAGCGACAGCGGCGCGCCGTAGACATCCGCCTGCAGCCCGAGGACATGGGTTTCGACCGTGACCGGGCCGGCGGCTTCGAAGGTCGGACGCGCGCCGATGTTGGTCACCGCCGGCCACCGCGTGCCGTGCAGTTCGGCGGTGGTGGCATAGACCCCGGTCGGCGGCACCAGCTCATTGTCGGTCGAAAGGTTGGCGGTAGGGAACCCCAGCGTGCGGCCGCGGCCGGCGCCAGCGGTGACCACCCCGTCGATCGGATAGTGGTGGCCCAGCAGCGCCCCTGCCTCGTCCACCCGACCCTCGGCCACCAGCCGCCGGATGCGGGTGCTCGACACGACGAAGTCCTTGTAACGGACCGGATCGATCTTCTCGGCCCGGAAGGCGAACTGCATCCCGAGACTGCGCAGGACCGAAAACGTGCCGGCCCGCTCGTGTCCGAACAGGAAGTCGGCGCCCACCCAGACCTCCGAGACGCGCAGCCAGTCGACCAGCACCTGGCGCACGAACTGCTCGGGGCTCCACCTCGAAAACGCCGCGGTGAAACGCACGACGGCCACCCCGTGCAGTCCCGCCCGTTCGAGCGCCGCGATCTTCTGCGGCATCGTCATCAGCAGCGGCGGCGCCTTGTCGGGACGCACCACGCGCGGTGGATGCGGGTCAAACGTCAGCACCAGCGCAGTGGCGCCACGGTCGGCGGCGCTGCGGCGGATGCGTTCGACGATCTTCTGGTGGCCACGGTGCAGGCCGTCGAAGTTGCCCAGCGCCAGCACCGGGCTCATCCAGCGCGTCGGACGCGGATGGTCCGGAAAGTAAACGACCTCCATGGCTAGGCCGCCCCCCCGCCGGAGACCGCGGGGGCCGCCCACGGCACCTCGTCGAGCACGACCACCTGGCCGTCGACGCCAAGGGCCATGCCAGCCGGCAGCTCGGCGCACGTCGCCGCATGCGGCAGGTCGTGGCAGATGTGCGTGAAGTAGGTCTCGCGGGCGCCGATTCGCGTCGCCACGGTCACCGCCTCGGCGAGCGAGAAATGGGTCGGGTGGGGCCGGTGGCGCAGCGCGTCGAGCACCAGCACGTCGAGGCCGCCAAGCAGGGCCATCGAGGTCTCGGGCACGTGATTGCAGTCGGTGAGATAGGCGAAGCGGCCGATGCGGAAGCCGAGGATCGGCTGCGGGCCGTGCATGATCGGCACCGGCTGCACGGCCAGCCCCTCGACCTCGAACGGCCCGTCGATCTCGTGGAGGGAGAGCTCAGGCACGCCGCCGCCGGGCCCGGCCGGCGCGTTGAACGCATAGGAGAAGATGCGCGTCAGCTCAGCGCCGGTCTTCGCATCGGCGTAGATCGGGAGCTTGCGGTCCGCCGTCACGTTGAACCGCCGCAGTTCGTCGAGCCCCATCACGTGGTCGGCATGGCTGTGCGTGAAGAGCACCGCGTCGACGCGCGAGATGTCGTTGGCGAGCGCCTGCTGACGCAGGTCGGTGGCGGTATCCACGAGGACCGCAGGTCCGCCGTCGACGCTGATGTGAATCGAGGGACGCAGGCGTGTGTCACGCGGATCGCCGGAGCGGCAGACCGCGCAGCGGCATCCGATCATCGGCACCCCGTGCGACGTCCCGGTGCCGAGGAACGTGACCCGCGCCGACGGCATCAGGGCCGCCCGCTCGAGCCCTTGAGCGCGACAAACCGCATCCGCAGTTCGTAGAGCACGGTCTCGAGGAACTGGCGCTCCTCGGCCGTCAGGTTGCCCTTGGTCTTCTGCTCGAGCATCGCCATCACCTCGATGACGTGCCCGGCCTGCTCGACGTTCGGCGCCCGCTTCTCCCCCGTGGCGGGGTCGGCGACGTCGCCGAAATGCACGGCCGCACTGCCGGCGAGGGAGTAGAGAAACGCGAGAAAGCTGACGCGCGCGTCGTTGGGAGAGGGATTCGTGTCGGCCACGGCTGAGAAGCTCGAATGGTAGCATAGCGCCCCGACCTGCCTGCCATGCCCACACCTGCCGCCGAATGCTTCGACCATCTCGTCCGCATCATGCGGGCGCTGCGCGCGCCGGGCGGTTGCCCGTGGGACCGCGAGCAGACGCTGCAGTCGCTGCGGCCGTTCGTCCTCGAAGAGACCTACGAGCTGCTCGACGCCATCGACCGCGGCGACCTCGAGGGCCTGCGCGAGGAGCTCGGCGACTATCTCTACGAGGCGGTCTTCCTGGCCCAGATCGCCGAGGAGGCCGGTCACTTCTCCATCGCCGACGCGGTCGAGGCCGTCGCGCAGAAGCTGGTGCGGCGTCACCCCCACGTCTTCACGCCCGAGGGCCTGCCGCTGGCCGAAGCGGCGCCGGCGATGAGTGCGGGCGATGTGGTGCGCAAGTGGGAGGACCTCAAGGCGTCCGAGCGCGCCACCGCCGGACAGACGCCGAAGACGCTGCTGAGCGGGGTACCGCGCTCGATGCCGGCGCTGCTGCGCGCCTATGAGATGACGGCGCGGGCGGCGACCGTTGGTTTCGACTGGGCCACGCCCGACGACGTCGTCGCCAAGATCACCGAGGAACTCGAGGAGGTGCGCGAGGAGCGCGCCGCAGCCGTGGCCACCGGGTCCACCGACGCGCTCGAAGACGAACTCGGGGATCTGCTCTTTGCCTGCGCCAACTACGCGCGCAAGCTCGGCGTGGAGCCGGAGGCCGCGCTGCGCCGGGCGTCCGACAAGTTCCAGGGTCGTTTCACCCGGATGGAAGCGCTGGCCGCCGCCGGCGGCACGCGCCTCGCCGATCTCCCGCTCGACCAACAGAGCGCGCTGTGGGACACCGTCAAGCGCGATGACGCGAAGGCCGCGGCGCGCGGGCTTCGCACGGAGGCTCCATGAGTGCCATCGACTCGCTCGTGTCCGCATTTGAATCCGGCCGCCTCACCCGCCGTCAGCTGGTGCAGGGGCTGGCCGCGCTCGTCGCCTCGACCGGCGCCGGCGAAGCCGCCGTGCAGGCGCCGGCGATCCCGGCGCTGTCGCTCAATCACGTGTCGCTCGCGGTGGCCGATCCGGAAGCCTCGAGGCAGTTCTTCCAGAAGACCTTCGGCATGCCGGTCGCGTCCACCCAAGGTACCGGCATCAACCTCTCGCTCGGCACCAGCTTCCTCGGGCTCTACAAGATGCCCAACCCCGGACGCGTCGATCACGTGTGCCTCGGCGTGGACAACTACGAGGTCAACGCGATGGCGGCGAAGCTCGAAGCGCAGGGCATCAAGGCCACCATCCGCAAGGACAAGCCCGAGGTCTACTTCAACGACCCCGATGGCATCCGCTTCCAGCTGGAAAACAAGGACTACCGCGGCTGAGCGTTCAGCCACCGACGCCGGCCGGTGTGCGCCAGCACCTCGATCACCAGACCGTTGGTGCGCACGCCGATCTCGCCGTCGAGGTCGGTGCGCCACACGTCGGCCCCGATGCCCTGCAGGCGCGCAAGGGCCGCGGCGGCGGGATGCCCGAACGGGTTGGTGGCGCCGGCACTGACCAGCGCCACTGACGGCCGCAGCGCGCCCAGCCAGTGCGCGCCAGACGCCCCGGCGCTGCCATGGTGCGCGACTTTCAGCACCGTGAGCGCCGGCGCTGGCTCGGTGTCTCCCAGCGCCGCCACGACGTCGGGTTCCACCGTGGCGCCGATGTCGCCGGTCAGCACGAGGCGCACCGCGCCGTGGCGCAGTGCCAGCACGACCGAGTCGTCGTTGCGAACGCGTTGTCGCTCCCAGTCGGACGGCGGCGGATGCACGACGTCGAGGCGCACGTCGCCGACGTGGAGGCGCTCTCCACGCAGCACCTCACGCCAGGCGGCACCGACCTGGTCGGCGGCGGCGCGCAGGCGCGTCGTGGCGGCGTCGTCCGCCACCGGCACGCCTATCCAGACTTCGGCGGGCCGGAACTCGCGCACGATGGTGGCGGCGCCGCCGATGTGGTCGATGTCGGCGTGCGTCACCACCAGGTAGTCGAGCCGGCGCACGCCCCGCGCCCGCAGCGTCGGGCCCACCACCCGGCTGCCCAGGTCGCGTCCTTCGCTCGAGGCGCCGCCGGCGTCCACCAGCATCCGCCGGCCGTTCGGGAACTGCACCAGCAGGCTGTCGCCCTGACCGACATCGAGGAGGTGCACGCGCAAGTCGCCTGGCGCCCGCGGCACCAGCGTGGCCGGCGAAATCGCGATCCACAGCGCGGCAACTGGCGCGATCACGCGCGCCACCTGCCGGACGACGGCAGCCACGCGCGTGTCGGCCGCCGGACGACACGCCCACAGCCACGCGGCCACCGCCACCACGTAGACGATCACCGCCGCAGGGGCCGGCGGCGGCACCCGCCACGACAGCCACGGCACCACGTCGACCAGACGCGCTGATTCCGTGACGATCGCCGTGGCGACGCGCAGCACCATACCGCACGGGGCCAGCAGCACCGGCGCCACCGCGTCAGCCGCCACCGCCGCCAGCGCCGCCAGTTGCACGAGCGCCATGGCCGGAATCGCGACCGCCGACAGCACCACGCCGGCCAGGGTGACCTGCTGGAAGACGGTCGCCACAATCGGCAGCAGCGCCGCTTCCGCCCACACCGACGTGAGCAGCAACGCTCGCGTCCAGGCGCGGGCACGCGACTCCCCCGGCGCCGGCGACGGCAGGCCCACGACCAGGCCGGCCGTCGCGGCGGTCGTCAACCAGAAGCCGATGTCGAAGACCACGATCGGATCGGCGACCACCAGGGCCGCGGCCGTGAGCGCCAGCACGTTCAGCGCCGCGCCGCGCTGATCGAGCCACTGCGTGGCGATGCCCACCAGCGCCATGCCCGTCGCCCGCAGCACCGAGGCACCACCGCCCACGATCGCCGCGTAGGCCACCAGCGCCAGGGCCGTGGCGGCCAGGGCCAGCGGGCGCCGGCGCGTCAGCCGAGCCGCAAGCCAGAGCGAGGCGATCGACCACAGCGCGATGTTGCCGCCCGAGATCGCAATCACGTGGAAGGTGCCCGCCCGCTGCAGGCGCTCTTCGAGCGGGGCCGCTAGGCCCGCGCGGTCGCCGATGAGCACGGCGGTGCCCACCGCGGAGGCCTCGGTGCCGGCGCCGGCAGCGCGCGCGATGGCGCGTCGCGCCCGCGCCCGCACTTCAGCGGCGGCCTCAGCCACCCAGGAGCCGCGCCCGACCACCTCGACGACCACCGCGCTCTTGACCGCGGCGAGGAGCGCGGTGCGCCGCCGCGCCAGCTCGATGGCCGGATTGGGGGCGCCGAGGTTTCTGTAGGCGAGCGGCCGCCTCAGCGTCGCCGTGAGCACCACCGTGCGGCCGGCACGCCAGGCGTCCATCGCGCCCGGCGCCAGACCGCCCCCCACCGACGCAAGAATGCGGCCCTCCACCAGCTCCGGACAGCCGCAGGGGCCGACCCATACGCGCCCCACATCC
>JANNIB010000055.1:0-23706 GCA_031404695.1 Acidobacteriota bacterium | reverse complement strand
TCGGCTGGTCGTTCATCGCCCACGCGATGAGCGTGTCGGCGTGAATCGCCTTGGGCAGCGGCACCTGGCGCACGAACGGCGGCTGGGTGCCGAGCGGCCGATCGGCGCCCGAGACCCACAGGTGCGTCGCGCCCGGCTTCATCCCGGCCTTCTTGAGCACGTCGGCGACCCGCACGCCGGTCCACTTCGCGGTGCCGACGGCGCCCTTCTTCCACTGGATGCCGGCCACCGGCGGATCGAAGAAGGCGCGGCCGTTACCCGCGCACTCGAGCGTGACGGTGACCGAGGCCTGCGGCAACTGCTTCAGGTCGGCCACGGAGAACGCCACCGGCGCGTTGACCTCGCCGTCGATCGCCAGCGACCAGCCGGCCTCGGCGGTCACGGCCGGCACCGGCATGTGGCAGCGAACGTAAAAGGCATCAACCGGCGTCAGCAGGCTGTCGAGCAGCGCCACCGGGGTTTCGTAGTCGGGGGGACGCGTCGAGAGCGCGATGAGCTGCGCGTGTTTGCCGGCCAGCGTCTGCGCCGACAGCTCAGCCGGCCACAGCGCCGCCGCGGCGGAGCCGACGCCAAGCTGTGCGGCAAGAGCAAGGACGTCGCGACGCGAGAGGCCCGGGCGATCGATGAGTGGCATGCCCGGATTATAGGCGGGACCCGGAGCGCTACTGACGGATGCGGGGGTAGCTGCCGGCCGCCGCACGGAGGAGCTTCACGAAGACATCGGTGTTGTCGTAGGTGCCGGTGAACTGCCACGCGCCAGGGCCGTCGGCCGAGAGGGGCACGTCGCTCGCCGTGTGGCCGGCGATGTCCACCGGGTTGGCGCGCGTGTCGTCGGGACAGCCGTCGGCGGCCAGGCATCCCGTGGCGTTGTTCTCGATCGCGCCCGACACCAGAAAACCCGGATAGGCCCTGCGATCGACGCCGAGGTTGTCGGTCTGACCCGATGGGCCATCGCGGCGCGGATTGGCCACGGCGATGCGGCTGGCCGGGTCGCCGATCGTGGCCTTCTGCGCCAGCCGGTTCGACAGCCAGTTCTCGTAGCGGTCGGGCCCCGCCGCAAAGCCGATGAGGAGCTTGCGCGTGGGATCGGGATCGGTCGGGAAGCCCTTGGCATCCACCGTGTAATTGGTGAAGAAGTTCAGCGTCTGCGCCGGCTCGAAGCGGAACGTCGCCGCGTAGTCGCGCACCGACTTGCCGATGACCCCCGGCGCATAGCGCTCGTTGCCCACCCCGATGATGCCGAAGCCGCCGCTCTCGTGGTCGGCGGTCACGATGACCAGCGTGTCGTTGGCCGGATCGGTGTCGCTGTTGGTGCCGCGCGCGAACTCGAGCGCGACCTTCACGGCGTTGTCGAACTCGATCGTGTCCCAGATGGAGCGCTCGGCGTCGGATTCGTGCGCCTGCTTGTCGATGGAGGCGCCTTCGACCATCAGGTAGAAGCCGCGCGGCGAGGTGGCGGCCAGCGACCTGAGCGCCAGCGAGGTCATCTCTTCGAGCATCGGCTGGTCGCGGACGTCCTTGTTGCGGTCGAGCGCGAGCTCGTCGCTGTAGCGTCCGGCACCGACCTTGTCGAAGGCCACGCTCATGTGGCGCGGCGTGAACAGTCCGAGCAGCGCCTTCGGCGGTGCGCCGGCGAGTGCCGCGGCGACCTCGGTGCGCGTTTTCACGAGCGCGTAGCCCTCGGCGCCGTAGGCCGCGACCAGATCGCGGTTGTCCTTGCGGGTGCCGCCCTGGCTCGCCGGCGAAAAGTAGGTGGCCCCGCCGCCCATCAGCACGCTCACGCCGTTGACGGCGCGCTCGTCGTACATCCGCGCCGCGATGTCGTAGTAGGCGTCGCGGAACGACGTGTGCACGGCGTTCCCGGCCGGGGTCGCGTCGATGACGGCGGCAGTGGTCACCAGGCCGACGTTGAAGCCGCGGCCGCGCGTGCGCCGCAGCATCTCGCCCACGTATTCGACCCGCGGGTTGTCGAAGTGATCGGGCGTGTTGTCGGGATAGACGCCGACGTGGTTGTTGTTGGCCTTGTGTCCGGTGGCATACGACGACATGCCGGGGGCCGAATCGGTCACCGCCGCGTTGAGCGACGAGGTCATGACGAGGCCGGTCACGCCGAGCGTGTCCATGGCCAGCGGGCCGTTGGTCTTGCCGAAGGTCTGGCCGCGCGAGACGATGCGGGCGGCGGTGCGATGCTGAATGCCCATGCCGTCGCCGACCAGCATGACGATGTTGCGGGCGGGCCGGCTGCCGGCTCGCGCGGCCTGCCACGGTGCCGCGTCGTAGACGGCGGTCATGGTCGCGCCATCGGCTGTTCGCACGACCAGCTCGTGACGTCCAGCGGTGGCGAAGCTCTGATCGCGCACGAGAAAGTTCGAGCTGGTGGCCCCGGCCGGCGCCGCCGGTCGCACGCTGGCATCTGGCGCGGTGCCGGTGCCGCCGCCGCCGAGGTCGCCGTTGGCTCCCGGCGCCAGCGCATTTCTGGTGGTGATGTCGCGTCCGTCGAGCGTGACGCTCAGGCCTCGAGGCGCGGCGTCGTCACCGGTGGCCTCGACGCGCAGATCGAAGCGCTGACCGACCGCGAAGGTGGCGCCCGACGGCGGCATGATGCGGAGCCGGGTCTCGGCCAGCGCGTGGCCTGCCAGCCACGGAGACCACGTCGAGAGCACAAGGGCGGAAGCGACGATCGCGCGCATGCCGGGATGCTAGCACGCGGCTCGGCGCCGCCCTGTCGTTCCAAGGAGCCTGCCGCCAGAACCCATCCAAGTGTCCCTTCCCTGCGTAGACCGGACGTCAGCTGGATCCGTCGCGCCGCACGGACCATCCGGCCTTTGCCTGGAGGAGACCTTGGACATGACCCGTACATTGCTGAAATCCGCGCTCGCGGTGGCCGTGGTGGCGGCCCCGCTGGCCGTGTACACCGCCAACCATCGCGAGGCCCCAATCACCGCGCTCGACGAGGCCGCCGACATCACCGACTGGTACTCGTTCGTGAGCTATGACGACCCAGCCAAGACCACGCTGGTCATGTCGGTGCATCCCTTCCGCGAGCCGTCGAACGGCCCCAACTACTTCCCCTTCGACCCCGACGTGCTCTACGAGATGAAAGTCGACAACGATCACGACGCCGAGGAGGACGTCACGTTCCAGTTCCGCTTCCAGACCGAGCAGCGGCTGCCCGGCGTCTTCACCGGGTTCGTGGGTAATCTCGTCGGCATCCCGCCCATCACCGCGCTCGACGGGCCCGGCTCTGAAGGCCTGGGCTTCCGGCAGACCTACTCGGTGGCCGCCATCATCAAGGGCAAGCGCTACGACCTCGACGGCGGCAAGAAGCTCTACGCGGTGCCCACCAACGTCGGACCGCGGACCATGCCGGCCTACGACTCCCTCTACGAACAGGGCATCTACACGCTCCGCGAAAACATCCGTGTGTTCGCGGGCACGACCGATGACCCGTTCTACATCGACCTCGGGGCCGCCTTCGACTCGCTGAACTTCCGGCCCGAGGCCGGCGGCGGCGTGCTGTCGGCGACCGACGACGCCAACAACGCCGTCAACGTCGCGTCCGACGACGTCTCCGGTTTCAACGTCAACACGATCGCGATCGAGGTGCCCACGTGGATCCTGACCAAGGACTTCCGGCGCCACACCAGCTCCGAACCCGCGGCCGTCATTGGTACCTACGGCACGACCTCCCGTCAGCAGGTGACGGTGCGGCGCAAGCCGCGCGAGGGCCACAACTCGAACAACGGCAACTACACCCACGGCCCCTGGCGCCAGGTGCAGCGCATGGGCAACCCGCTCATCAACGAGCTCATCATCGGCACCGGCTCCAAGGATCGGTTCAGCATGGACGACCCGCTCCGGGACTCGCAGTTCGCGGCGTTCTTCCTGCGGCCGCTGTTGGCCGATATCTTCGGTTCGATCGGCATCCCGGTTCCGGCCGGCGATCGCACCGACCTGCTGCCGCTGGTGACGTATGCCGGTCCGACGGTTCCGGCGGGCACGCCGAAAGGGCCGATCGCCGACCTGCTGCGCCTGAACACCGGCATCGCGCCAACGCCCGTGGCCCGGCAGCAGCGGCTGGGGCTCCTGACGCTGCTCGACAGCAACGCCGCCAATGACGATGCCGCCGGGTTCCCGAACGGCCGCCGTCCCGACGACGACGTGACCGATATCGCAGCGCGGGCGGTGGGCGGCATCCTCGCCAATGCGGCGACGTTCGGCACGCGCATCGGTGATGGCGTCAACGCGAACGACCGGCCCAAGCGCACCACCTTCCCCTACGTGCCGCCGGCCCAGGACGGCCGCAACAGCCGGCACATCGATCCCAGCGAGCCCGGTTGCACGGGCGTCTGCCCGCCGGGACTCTAGAAGAAGGCGGCCGCGAGCCTCGGGGGCCACGATGGCACCGGGGCTCGCGGCGGCGCCGGCCGGCCCAGGGGCTGGCGGACGGCGATGGTCATCCAGTGCGGTGTGAGCGCACCTTCTGGAGGCGCCGACCGTCGCACGAAAGTGTGCGTCGACTAGGCTTCGAGCTGATCGAGCAGCGGACGCCAGCGGCGGCGCGACACGTCCACGGTCGTGCCGTTTGACAGCACCAGTTGCCCGGTGCCGTCGGTGTGCGGTTTGGCTTCGCGGATGGCATCGAGATGCACGACCACCGAGCGCGAGATCTGGAAGAAGCGCGCGCCGTCGAGCCGGCGCTGGAGCTGGGCCAAGGTCGGCTGCATCAGCAACTGCTCCGTGGCGGTGTGCAGACGCGTCTGGCCGTCGTCGAAGCTGAAGGCCACCACGTCGCCGACCGGCACGACGAGATAGCGCGCGCCGCGCCGGGCTAGGAACCGCGTCGGCGGCCCGCCGGGCACGGGAGCGTTGGCTGCGGCGTCGTCGGGCTCGTCGGCGTCCGCACCGGGCGTGGGGTCCAGCGGCGGGGACGTGACGGGACGGGCCACGCGGGCCAGCGCCGCATCGAGCCGGGCGCGGGTCACCGGCTTCAGCAGATAGTCCACCGCCTGCAGTTCGAAGGCGTCCACGGCGTGCTGGTCGAAGGCGGTGCAGAAGATGACGGCCGGACGCGGCTGACCGAGCGAGGCGGCCACCTCCAGGCCCGAACAGCCGGGCATCTGGATGTCGAGGAACACGACATCGGGCGCCAGCGCCTGAATCTGTTCAATCGCCTGCACACCGTCGTCGGCCTCGCCGACGATGGTGACGTCGGGACGCTCCGACAGCAGTTGCCGCAGGCGCGCCCGCGCCGGCGCTTCGTCGTCCACGAGCAGCGCCGTGAGACTCATGCCGATCTCCGCAGAACGAATACCGTCACGTCATCCTGTGCCTGGTCGTGGCCGCGATGGTCGCAGACCGCGGCGACGATGCCGGCGGCCAGCGCCTCGCAGTCGCGGCCGTATCGTGTCACGAGCGATGGAATCCGCGACAGCTCCCAATCCGTGCCGGCGCCGTCGCGGGCCTCCGTCACCCCGTCGCTGACGATGATGAGCGTGTCGCCCGGGGCCAGCACGTGCCCGGCGGCGTTAAACTCCGGCGCATCGAGCAGGCCGACGGCCGGCGCGGTCACCTCGAGCGACGCCACCGGCGTGTCGCCGGCGCCGATGACGAGCGGCGCCGGATGCCCCGCATTCACATAGCGCACGGCGCCGGTGGCCGGGTCGAGCAGCGCATGCACGAGCGTGGCGTAGCGCGAGCCCTCGGTGGAGGCCAGCACGTCGCGGTTGAGCGCCGCCATCATCTCGGTGGCCGTCAGGTCGCGCTGGCGCATCGCCGCCTGCCAGCGGGCCTGCACGCTCGAGGCGATGAGGCCGGCCGCCATCCCCTTGCCCGACACGTCGCCGAGCACGAAGGCGAGCTGCCCTTCGACCAGCGTGGCGTCGTAGAAGTCGCCGCCGACGCCGCGCGCCGGCAGCGTGCGGGCCGCCATCGCGTAGCCGGGCACCAGCGGGAGCGACTGCGGCAGCAGATGCGCCTGCGCGCGCGCGGCCGCCGTCCACTCGCGCTCGCTGTCGCGCCGGGCGTCGAGCTTCACGCGCAGCCGATCGAGCGTCTGCTGCAGCCGCTGACGCGTGACCGGCTTCAGCAGGTAATCGGCGGCGTCGTACTGGAAGGCATCCACCGCGAAGCGTTCGTAGGCGGTGGCGAAGACGATGAACGGGCGCGGCTCCGGGAGCGTCGCGGCCAGCTCGGTGCCGCGTTCGGCCGGCATCTCGATGTCGAGGAACACGACGTCGGGTGTGAGGCGCGCGATCGCCTCACGGGCCGCGTCGGCGTTGTCGGCCTCGCCAACGACGGTGATGCCGCCAGCGGCCGTGAGCAGGGCCATCAGGCGGGCTCGGCCGGGCGCCTCGTCGTCCACCAGCAGGGCGCGGATCATGCCGTGGCCTCGGCGGCGGTGGCGGGGCGGTGTTCCGGCGACACCAGCGGCATCTCGATACGCGCGATGGTCACGCCGCGCGACTCGTCGCGGGTGAGCGTGAAGCGGGCGGCGTCGGCGAAATGCCCGCGCAGCCGATCGCGCACGCTGCGCAGGCCAAACTGCTCGCCGGCGCGGCGGGCGAAGGCGGCGCGTTCGGGCGACTCGTGCAGGCCGGGGCCGTTGTCGGTCACGTCGATCGTGAGGCGCTCGCCGGTGAGCGTGGCCGACACAATGAGCCGGCCGTGCCCGCGCACCTGGGCGATGCCGTGCTTCACGGCGTTCTCGACCAGCGTGTGGACCAGCATCGAGGGCACGTGCGCGCGGCGGGCACCGGCATCGGCCTCGATGGTGTAGCGCAGCCGGGTGCCGAAGCGCGCTTCCTCGACGTCGAGATAGGCGGCCGCAAACGCCAGTTCCTGATCGAGCGGCGCCCATTCGCTGTCGGAGCGGCGCAGGGTGTGGCGGAACACCTCGGAGAGCTGCTCGACGGCGCGATCGGCGCGGGCGGGATCGCTGTGTATGAGCGAGGCCACGGTGTTGAGCGCGTTGAAGAGGAAGTGCGGATTGATCTGCGCGCGCAGGGCCTTCAGTTCCGACTGGCTCGACTGCACGCGCAGTTCCTGCGCCAGCAGGTCCTGTTCCTGGCGCCGCTGCTGCAGCCGCACGTTCTCGACCAGATACGTGATGACGGTGCCGAGCGAGCGCAGCAGCGTCAGGTCTTCGCTGAGGAGGACGCGTTCGCCCGGCACCGCCGGCACGATCACCCACAGGCTCGGATCGGCGGCGCTGCCGTCGATCTTGAAGGCGTTGCGGGCATCGGCGGGGGCCTCGTCGAGAGGGCTGAGGTGCACGGTCACGCCCAGCACCTCCTTGAGACTGGCCTGCGCCTCGGCGATGAGGCTGGCCTCGTCGGTGGCGGTCTGCAGCGACGCGAGCACGGTGGTGACGGCGCTCACCGGCGTGTAGTGCCGGCCGAACCAGGCGCGGTCGAGGCGCTGGCCCAGATTGCGGGCCAGCCGCGGCGCCGCCATCATCATCGGCACGGCGGCCAGGGCGAAGAGCCACGGCCGGGCGCCGTCGCGCGGCAAGCCGTCGAGCAGCGGCAGCACCACGACGAAGAAGGCGCCGAGGGTGAGGAGTGTCGCCAGCAGCATCGCGCCGCGCTTGACCAGCAGGTCGTAGAACTCGAAGCGGTTCTCGTAATAGGTGGTGGCCGACAGGAACAGCAGCGGCGTCACGCTCATGAGCTTGCCGAGCGTGCCGAACGAGAATGCAGAGGTCGACGCCAGCACCGGCACGAAGTTCATGAGCGCCAGAATCACGAATAGCCCGTTCAGCACCTTGCGGAGCTTGTCGCCCTCCGGCGTCCGCGAGCGGCGCGGATTGCGGTGCAGCACGATGCTCGAAAACAGTCCCGCCCCGGTGAACAGACCCGCAATGCTCAACCCGATCGCAACCTCCCCGTTCGGTACCTCCCACGCCCTGACCGCGACGCCGATGGCGGCGAGGGCCGCGGCGATCGACAGCACGTAGCCGGCGGCGAGCCCGCGGCGGGCCCAGGTGCGTGACGGCTCCGGCCACTCGGGCACGTGGGCCTCGCGCTGCGTCGTGTGCATGATGAGCGGCGGGAAGCCGAAGACGAACGCCAGTTGCAGCAGATCGAGCCAGCCCCGGCCGGTCGCGCCGGTGGCCATGTCGATGAACTGGTCGAGGGCCAGCACGATGAACCAGACGGCCGACCAGGCGAAGAGGGCCACGCCCGACGGGTCGAGCCGGCCCGTCGAACTTCCGCCGTGGGTGTGGTGCGGCGCCCACACCGGCGCCGCCTGGCGTACCGACAGCGTCAGCGCGGAGCCGTAAGCAAAGGCGCCGAGCACGTAGACGAGCAGGAAGGCGATGTCGATGGCGGTGGTCATGGGCCGTCAGAAGGAGGATACGCCGTCGCGCGCGATGCCGGTCGGCGCGCGTCAGCGGGCGGTCGGGGACGGCGATTGAGTGGCGCCGCCCGAAGGCTGACCGGTCAGGGGCGGTCAGGGGACGGCGCTAGGGCACGGTGCTGAACGCAATGCCCAGGGGATCACGGGGCGGCGCAGAGTCTCGTCGTCACGCTGCCATTCGAGACGTCCCGTGTCGAGATTCCACAACTGGATGAGGGGCGGGGTGAAGGGGACCGGGCAGTAACTGATGACCACGCGCTGCGCAGCCGCTGGGAGGGGCGGCGCGCACAGAGCGACAACGGCCATCACGTCGCGGCGCAAGCAAGCACGCCGGGGGAGATTAGGCATGGAGTCGGCTCCTCGGCTCGAGTATATGCCTGAGGCACAATGCCTGGGTGCCGCCGCCGCTCACGCGTTTCGCGCCCGCCCCCACGGGCTACCTGCACCTGGGCCACGTAGTGAACGCGATTCACGTGTGGGGCACCGCACGCGCGCGCGGGGGCCGGGTGCTGCTCCGAATCGAGGATCACGACCGGCAGCGATGCCGACCGGAATACGAAACAGCGCTGCTCGATGACCTCGACTGGCTCGGGTTCGCGCCAGACGTCTTCCCGACGGCGGCCTTTCGCGCCGGGGTCTGCGACGGACGCCAGAGCGATCGCGACGTTCACTATCGCCACGCGGTGCAGGCGCTGACCGCGCGTGGCCTCGTCTACGGCTGCGCCTGCACCCGGCGCGAGATCGAAGGCGCGTCGGGGCCGGCGCAGGGCGAAGAGCGTCGCTATCCCGGCACCTGCCGCGATCGCGGTCTGTCGCTCACCGACGACGTTGGCTGGCGTGTCGTGCTGCCCGATGACGCGATTGTCTTCGAGGACCTCGTGCACGGGTCCACCACGCAGACGCCGTCGGCGCAGTGCGGCGATCTGCTGCTGCGCGACCGACTCGGCAACTGGACCTATCAACTGGCGGTTGTGGTCGACGACCTGCTCCACGGCGTGGATCTGGTGGTGCGCGGCGACGATCTCTTCGCGTCTACCGGCCGCCAGATCCTGCTCGCGCGCCTGCTCGGGCGCTCAACGCCGCCGCTGTTCCTGCACCACGCGCTGGTGATGAAGTCGGCCACCCAGAAGCTGAGCAAGTCGGACGGCGACACCGGCGTGCGCGACCTGCGCGCCGCGGGCTGGAGCGCGGCCCGCGTGCTCGGTCACGCCGCATATCTGGCCGGGCTCACCGCCACCGCCCACGACCTGACGGCGGAAGAGGTGCCGGCGCTCTTAGCGTCGCGTTAACGCGCGCTCTTGACGATCTGCCCGGGCCGCGCCGGCGTCTGCGCGCCCTTCGCCACCACGGCGACGCCGTTCACGAGCACGAACGCGACGCCGTCCGGGTACTGGTGGGGCTTGTCGTAGGTGGCGCGGTCGGTCACGGTGGCGGCGTCGAAGATCACGAGGTCCGCGGCCTTGCCAGGGGCGATCGTGCCGCGATCGGCGAAGCCGAACTGCGACGCCGGCAGCGATGTCATCTTGCGCACCGCGTCTTCGAGCGTGATGACCTGCATCTCGCGCACGTAAAGGCCCAGTGCTCGCACGGCGTTGCCGTAGCCGCGTGGATGCGGCACGCCCACGCCAATCGTGTTGAGGCCGCTGTCACTGGCAATCGCCACCATCGGGTGCTTCAGGATGCGCGTGATGTCGTCTTCGGCCATGAACTGGTAGACCATCGAGGCGCCGCCGGCGCGCAGCATCGCGCGCATGGTCTCGAACTGGGCGTCGAGGTCCTTCGAGCCCTTGACCTTCTGCGCCACCCCGGGAATCGTCAGCCCGTTGAGCGAGGTGTCGGCCGGGTAGTTGGCGATGCGCGCGAAGGAGTAGTTCTCGAGGCCGCGCTCGCGAATCAGCTTGCGCATCTCCTCTTTGATGCGGGCCCAGGTCTTGTCGTCATCGAGCCGGGTGTTGATGGCGGGCTGGCCGCCTTCGAGCGCCCACGACGGGAAGCGGATGCCCAGGTTCGAGCTGGCGGCGTCGTAGAGATACTGATCGGCCAGCACCTGCTGGCCGCTGGCGCGCGCGGCGTCGATCATCGCCAGGGCCTTGGCGCTGGCGCCCCATCGGCTCGGCGCGTCCACCTTGAGGTGCGACACCTGCACGGCGATGCCGGCCTCGCGGCCGATGGCCAGTGTCTCGGCCACGGCGGCTTCGAGTTCGGTGCCTTCGTTGCGCATGTGCGAGGCGTAGACGCCGCCCGACCGGGCGGCGACTTTCGCGAGCGCCACGATCTCGTCGGTGGCCGCGTAGGTACCAGGCACGTACTGCAGGCCGGTGGAGAAGCCCACCGCGCCGTTGCGCATGGCGGTGGCCACGAGCGTTTCCATCCTCGCCAGCTCGTCGGCCGTCGGGGCCCGGCGCGCCGAGCCCATCACCGCGGCCCGCACCGAGTTGTGGCCGACGAACGAGGCGAAGTTGACGGCGGCGCCGGTGGCGCGGATTTTCGTGAACGCCGCGCCGACGTCCACCGGCGAGCCCCCGCAGTTGCCGGCGATGACGGTGGTGACGCCCATGCGGACGAAGTGTTCGGCGGCAGCATGTTCCGCCAGCTCGTCGGCGTGGGTGTGCACGTCGATGAACCCGGGCGCCACGATGTGGCCGGTGGCATCGATGACGGTCGCGGCGGCGGCGTCGGGCAGCATCCCGACCTCCGCGATGCGGCCGCCGCGAATGCCGACGTCGGCGCGCCGCCGGGCGGTGCCGGTGCCGTCCACGACCGTGCCGCCGCGCACCAGCACGTCGAAGCGCGCCGGTTGGGCGCCCAGCGGCGCCGTGCGGGCGAGGGCCGTTGCGAGGAGCGGGACGGCCAGCAGCAGGACGCGCGAGCGGTACAGAGCCATGGCCGGGCAGTATAGCTGCCGGTGACGGTGACAGACCCCGTTACAACTCGTGACCGTGACAGACCCCGTTACAATTGGCGGGCTGTGACCGTGGCGTCTGTCTCTCCTTCGTGGCTCACGCCGCTGCTGCGCCGCGCGAAGACCTCCAGCAGCGAGACCGGCGCCGACAGCGGCGTCGTGGTCGCCGAGCTCGACGAGCCGCAGGGACCCGCGATGCTGACGGTGCGGCGCACCGCCACAGACGACGTGCAGGACCGGCAGGTCTACCTGTCGCTCGACGGCGAGGAGTGGGCCACCCTCTACTACGGCAAGGAAATCACCCGCGAGATCGCGCCCGGCCGCCACACGCTCAAGGCCAACAACACCCTGGTCCGCAAGTCAGTCGTCTTCGACGTAAAACCCGGTGAGCACGTCCGCTATCAATGCATCAACAAGGCACACTGGACGGCGATGATGTTCATGGCCTTCCTCGGGGCGGCCTTCCTCATCGTGAAGCTCGTGCGCGAGAAGGACGCGTCGTAGACCATGAACGACCTCACCACCGGCTCGCTGGCCCGGCACCTGTTCGCCACCGCCGGCTTCATGCTCTTCACCATGCTCTTCCAGACGCTGTACTTCCTGGCGGACCTCTACTGGATGGGGCGGATCAGCAAAGAAGCCGTGGCCGCCGTCGGCGTGTCCGGCAACCTCACCTTCGTCGTGCTCGCGCTCACCCAGATGCTCGGCGTGGGCACGACCACGCTGGTCTCCCACGCCGTCGGCCGCAAGGATTCCGACGCCGCCCGCCGCGTCTTCAACCAGGCGCAGTCGCTGTCGCTCATCGCCGGGGCCGGCTTTCTGATCGTCGGGCTGGCCCTCACGCCGGCCTACGCGGCGGCCTTCAGCGCCGATGCCGCCACGGCGGCGCTGGTGCGCCAGTTCCTGTGGTGGTTCGTGCCGGCCATGGCCCTGCAATTCGCGCTGGTGGCGGTGTCGTCGGCGCTGCGCGGGATGGGTGACTTCAAGCCCGGCATGATCGTCGGCAGCACCACGGTCGTCATCAACATGGCGCTGGCGCCGGTGCTCATCTTCGGCTGGGGCACCGGCGTGGCATTCGGCGTGGCCGGCGCCGCGATGGCGTCGCTCATCGCCATCGCCGTCGGCGTCGCCTGGCTCTACTGGTATGCGGAGCGGCCGGGGTCGTACCTGCGCGTGCGCCGCGACGAGATGGCGCCGGATCCGGTGGCCTGGAAGCGGCTGCTCGGCATCGGGCTGCCGGCCGGGGTCGAGTTCGGCCTGATCGCCGTGTACATGGGCGTGGTCTACGTGGTGAGCCAGCCGTTCGGCGCCGCCGCGCAGGCGGGTTTCGGCATCGGCCAGCGGGTCGGGCAGGCCGGCTTCATGCCGATCGTCGCGCTCGGCTTCGCCGTGGCGCCGGTGGCCGGCCAGAATTTCGGGGCCCACCTGGGCCACCGCGTGCGCGCCACCTTCCGCATCGCCGCGATGCTCGCGGTGTCAGGTATGGCGTGTTTCGTCGCCATTTGTCAGCTCTTCCCGGCGGCGCTGATTCGCGTCTTCTCGACCGATCCGGCCGTCGTGGCGGTGGGCGAACAATACCTGCGGATCGTGTCGTGGAGCTACATCGCCGCCGGGCTCGTGTTCGTCATCTCGAGCATGTTCCAGGCGATGGGGAACACCAAGCCGTCGCTGGTCACCTCGCTCATCCGGGCGGTGGTCGTCGCCATTCCGGCGCTGGCCCTGGCGCGGGTGCCCGGCTTCCGCCTGGCGTGGGTGTGGTACCTGACGGTCGTCTCGGTCACGTTGCAGATGGCCCTCGGCCTGTGGCTGCTCAACCGGGAGTACACGGTCCGCCTCGTGCCTATCGAGGCGCCGCCCGCCACCGAGCCGTCAACCGCCTGACGTTCCGGACCGTCGCCGCCCGAATCCGGGACCGTGTTGACAAGAAACGTAATCGGGCTGTGCCATTTTTGGGCACGGGCGGATGCCTCCGGCTCCGCGTTCCCCCCGGTAATACCGTCGTAAACAACAACTTACGGAGCCGCCAGCGCGACTGGATCGGCCCTTGCTATTCCCAAGGGCATGGCAAGTCATCACATGCGGTACGGCGAGCGCGGCTACTCCCTGGTCGAGGTGCTGGTGGTCGCCTCGCTGTCGATGGTGCTGATGGCGATGGCGCTGGTGCAGATCAACACCTCGCGGGCGACCATGAACGCCGACAACGCCATGCGGCTGGTGATGGGCGAACTGGGCCGCGCCCGCGACATGGCCGTCCAGCAGCGGCGCAACATCCAGGTCACGTTCCACAACGGCAACGAGATGCGGATGACGCGTCTCGAGATTCCCACCGGGAACACGCTGATCGGGCGCCGCATCATGGAGGGCAACCTGCGCTTCGCGCTGCCCTCGGGCACTCCTGACACGACCGACGCCTTCGGCGCCGGCAGCGCCCTCGACTTCGACGGCAACGGCACCGTCATCTTCAACAGCGACGGCATGCTGGTGGACAGCACCGGGTCGTCGATCAACGGCACGGTCTTCCTGGCCGCGCCCAACGATCCGTATGCCACGCGCGCGGTCACCATCCTCGGCTCGACCGGCCGCGTGCGGGGCTTCCGCCGGCTCAACACCACCTGGGGACGAGTGTAGTCATGCAGACGTCAATTGGTTCGCAATCGGGTTTCTCGCTCATCGAGACCATGGTCTCGATGCTGGTGCTCACCGTGGGCGTGCTGGGGCTGTCGCAGGCCTTCATCAGCGGCGTGCAGAAGTCGTCGAGCGCGCCCTACGAAGTGCTGGCGACCCAGAAGGCCGCCGAGGCGATCGAGAGCGTCTTCGCCGCCCGCGACTCGCACACCATCGCCTGGGCGCAGATGAAGAACGTGAGTGACGGCGGCGTCTTCGTCAACACCGCGACGCCGATGAAGCTCTCCGGCAACGACGGCATCGTCAACACCATCGACGACGGCGCCATCGAGTCGTTCGTGTTCCCCGGCCCTGACGGCTTTGTCGGCACGCCCGACGACAAGACGCTGACGCTCAACGACTTCACCCGCAAGATCCGCATCATCGAGCTCTCCGGCTTCCTCCGTGAGATCACCGTGACCATCACCTATCCCGCCAACGGCCAGACCAAGACCTACGAGGTCACGGCCCTCATCTCGCAGTACGCGTGAGGACGCCGCCCATGACTGCCATGCGTTCGGACCGCGGTTTCGCTCTCTCGGAATTCCTGGTGGCGTCGGTCATCACGCTGGCCGTGATCGGCGTCGCCATCAAGACTTTCGACGACGCCCTCAAGATCAACGACGCCACGCTGAAGCTCACCGATGCCGGCCAGAACATGCGGTCGGGTGTGAACCTGGTCGTGCGCGACCTGCTCCAGGCCGGTCGCGACATCCCGACCGGCGGCATCCCGATTCCCTCCGGCGCGGGCTCCATGAACATCCAGCGGCCGAGCCCGAATGGCTTCTCCTATGCCTTCGACAACACGACGCTGACGACGCTCGGCGCCGTCACGACCGGCAACACGCTGGGGTCAGTCGTCTCCGGACGCCAGACCGACATGGTCACCGTCCTCATGGGCGATCCGTTCCTGCCCAACTCGAGCGTGCCCAGCCCCTACACCACGCCGACCACCGCCGGGTTCCTCGTGAAGCCGAGCACTGCCACCGGCAGCGGACCGAAGCTGGCGTCGGACGGGTCGAGCATGTCGATGGGCAATCAGGGCGCATATTTCGCCGGCGACCTCGCCAACGGCATCGGGCCGATCAAGACCGGCGACATCCTGCTCTTCAAGTCGCAGACCGGCTCGGCGATGCAGATGGTCACCGCGGTCAGCAGCGGCACGGTGTCGTTCGCCTCGGGCGACCCCATGAACCTCAACCAGCGCACCGCCGCCAACGGCAACATCACCGACATCCTGGGCTCCGACATGTCGGTGCAGCGCATCCTGATGATCAGCTACTTCGTCGAGGAAACCACGCCCGGTGAACCGCGGCTCATGCGGGCCCTCAACATGCATCCGGCCCAGGCGCTGGCGGGCGTCGTCGAGGATCTGCAGTTCACTTACGACCTCGTCGACGGCACGACCAACCCGTCGAACGTCAGCGACGTGCCGTTCACCGCCGGCCCCGACACCTTCACCTCGAGCCAGATCCGCAAGGTCAACCTGAAGGTCGGCGTCCGCTCGGAAGAGAAGTCGCGTTCCACCGGTGACTACATGCGCCACTACATCACCACCGTCGCGAGTCTTCGCAACCTGGCCTACGTGGCCGAATACAAGTAGCCCATGAGGACCTCCGCCATGTCCGCCCGAACCTTCGTGCCTGTCTCGCCGGCTGACGAGCGCGGCATCGCGCTGCTGACCACCATCCTGATGATGGTGCTGATGTCGGCGCTGCTGGTGGGTTTCACCACCGCCGTCATGAGCGACCAGGGTTATCGCGCCATCGACCGCGACCGCGCGCGTGCGTTCTACGGTGCGCAGTCAGGCATCGAGAAGTTGAACGCCGACCTGGCGCGCCTGTTCGTCAACCAGGTCGGGCCGAGTGATGCGGCGGTCACCGCCCTCAGCGTGCCCGCCAACCGGCCGACGATTCCAAACGTCACGTTCGTCGATGTCGGCGCCAGCCCCGCCTACGCGGTGACGCCGCTGGGCCCCGCGGCGTCGGGCATCGTGTCGTCCGGACCCTACGAAGGGCTGATGGCGCTCAAGCGCCAGTTCCAACTCGACGCTACCGCCCGCGCCGCCGATGGCGGCGAAGTGCACCTGAAGCGGGTGGTCGAAGCCGTGGCCATTCCGGTGTTCCAGTTCGGCATCTTTTCAGACGTGGACCTGGCGTTCAACGCCGCCGATAACTTCGACTTCGGCGGACGCGTCCACACCAACCGCAACCTGTACCTGGCGGAAGGGTCAGGGAACACCCTGTTTCTACGCGACAAAGTGACGGCGGTGGGCCAGGTCGTGCGGCAGTTCCTGTCGAACGGCGTGGCCATCGGATCGGCGGGCCAGACCGGCACGGTCAACATGACGCGCGGCAATTCGTCCGGGCCCTTCCGGGCGCTGACCCCGTCCGAAGGCAGCGTCACCGGCGGTCCGACCTCGTCATTGAACAGCAGCTGGCCGACCATTTCGCTCAGCACCTACGTCAGCAACATCCGCAACAGCCTGACCGGCGTCAAGCCGCTGAACCTGGATCTGATTGCCGCAAACGGCGCCAACATCGATCTGGTCAGGCGTCCGCCCTCGACCGAGGCGGTCTCGTCGGCCATCTTCGCGGAGCGCTACTTCAAGAAGGTGAGCGTCCGCGTGCTGCTGTCGGACAACGCTATTGACATCACGTCGCTGCCGACAGTGTCCGGGGCGGCGCCCATCAGCCTCGACGGTCTCTGGGACGGCGCGACTCCGGCCGGTTACGGGCCGATCGTGCCCGCGAGACCGCCGGTGGCGCGATCGGCCGGGCGCTATCCGGATACCCCGGCCGGAGCGGTCAACGCCCGCACGAACGCCGTCATCGCCGTCGGCACCGCCCAGACGATCACGCTCGATACCAACGCCGGACGGCCGATGCCCGACTATTTCAAGGTGCCCGCCACGATGACCGTCACGTGGGCCGCCACCTCGATGACCATCACGTGCACCGGCAAGTCGGCCAACACGTTCATCGGGTGCACGAAGACGGGAGGCGCCGGGGTGCTGCCCGTGGCGATGCCAGCGACGGTGTCCGCCGTCGTCCCCACTGTGGACGGCAACCGGAACGTCTCGGTGCCACTCACCGCGAACTGGACCAGCTTTGCCAACCCGATCGCGGTCGGGGCGGCGAATACCTTCACGACCGCCCTGTTCTCGGTGAATACGTTCTTCATCCGCGACAAGAACATCCTGGTCACGTGCACCGGCTACGACGATACGCCGGCGCCACTGCGACGCTTCACCAACTGCAACGTGCCGAGCGCCATCAGCAACGGCGACATGTTCGAGACCGCCTACCTCTCGAACGCCGGCACCGGGACCATTGGGGGATTCCTCAAGGTGGAGATTCAGACGTCGCCGGATGTCTGGCAGGACGTCACGCTGGAATGGCTGCGCTACGGCATCAGCGGCCCGAATCTGGGAGGGCGCACCTGTGGCGATCCAACGCCCAACGCCATCATCCGGTTGCAGCGTCTTCGCGACAACAACGAGCAGACCACTCTGCTCCCTGCCGGCGTCTGCAGCTACGCGGGCAGCACGCAGTCGTCGGATCACTGGCCCAATACGCTGTTCGACGTCCGCGAGGCGCTGTCGCGCGACGCCGCCCCGGCGGGGCACGCCGGCCGCGTCTTGCTCGGTGGCGTGATGCACTACGTGGAAGTGGACGCGACGAACCTCTCGCGCTGGTTCCAGCGGACGGGTGCTTATGCCGCCGGCACCGGCAACCAGGCCATGCGCGAAGGCGGATCGGCCACCGGCGGCTACTCGCTGTACTTCTCAGACCGCCGTAACAACCGCAACACTTCGAACCAGGAAACCGGGGAATACGGGAACGAAGACATCGTGAATCCGGCCAATGCCACCGGCGCGCCCAACGGCACCCTCGACGCCGGTGAAGACGTGAACGCCAACGGCCTGCTCGACAACTACGGCGCCGCGCCGAGCTTCAACGGCGTGCGCAACCAGGTGCCACCGGGAGCAATTGGTCCGCTGAATCTCACCGCGACGCCGCTGACGCTGCTCTCTGGCGGCCAGGCCAAGGTGAATCGCCACATCCTCTACCGCCATGCGCTCAAGCTCACCAACGGCACGTTGGGCAACCTGGTGGCGCCGGGCCTGACCATCGCGGCGGAGAACGCCGTGTATCTCCAGGGCAACTGGAACGCCAGCGGCGGATGGGCGGGCCCCAGCGTAGCCACGTCGATTGCGGCCGACACCGTGGTGGCGCTCTCGAATATCTGGAATGACCTGAATTCGTATGGGCCACCGGCGAATCTCAATCCCTATGACATGACGACCCGTCGTCGCGGGTCGGACACCTACTATCGTGTCGCCCTCATCTCCGGCAAAGGCATGATCTTCCCGGCCGGCACCGTCGGCGGCACCTACGGCACCGATGGCGGCGCGCACAACTTCATCCGCTACATCGAGGGCGATGCGCTCGCTGGCGACACCATCTGGTATCGCGGGTCGCTGGTGACCTTCTACTACGCCCGCCAGAACCTGATGCCGCACAAATGCTGCGGCGGCATCATCTACGGCGTGCCCACCCGGCAGTTCACGTTCGACACGAACTTCCTGGATCCGTCGCTCCTGCCGCCGCTGACCCCGGCCTTCCGCGACATCAACGCGCTGGGCTTCTCGCAGGAGACCCGGCCGGGCAAGTAGTCGGTGTGAACTGGGGGGAGCAGCCCTCGCGACGTCTCTATTGCCGGCGACCAAACGGTCGCCGGCGTGGAGAACGCAGGCGGGTCGGCCACCCGGGCGGTCCATCCCCGCTGA
The DNA here is from genome assembly GCA_031404695.1 of Acidobacteriota bacterium. Classification (GTDB taxonomy): domain Bacteria; phylum Acidobacteriota; class Vicinamibacteria; order Vicinamibacterales; family UBA2999; genus CADEFD01. The sequence goes on along the minus strand of JANNIB010000055.1, from coordinate 4,987 downwards.
AACAATCCCGGCCGTGCCGCCGTCTCTCCCCGTGGCTCATCCGGTCGGGTGGGCGGGGGAGGCAGCGTGCTGCAGGACATCGTCTCGGATCTCCGGACGTCGGTGCGTCAACTGGCGCGCACGCCGGGGTTCAGCGCCGGCGCGATTGCCGTGCTGGCGCTCGGCATCGGCCTGAATGCGGCGGTCTTCGGCCTCTTCCACGCGCTGGTGTTCGCCGGGCGGCCCGTAGCCGACCCCGATCGCCTGGTCCAGATCTATTCGCGCCATACCGCGGAGGTCGAGTCGTACCGGGCGTTCTCGCATGGCGCCTTCGACGTGTTGGCGGCGCGTCGCGACGTGTTCACCGGCGTCACCGCGCATACCCTCGGCACCGTGGGCGTGCGCGAGACGGCGGGCGGCGACCCGCGCCGCACGTTCGCGGGCTTCGTCTCGACCAACTACTTCGACGTGCTCGGCGTGCCGGTCGTGCAGGGGCGCCCGTTCACGGCCGACGAAGGCCGGCCGGGGGCAGGCGCCTCGGTTGCCGTGGCGACCCACGCCTACTGGCGACGCACCGGACAGCGGGCGGACCTGGTGGGAACGACCGTGTTCGTGAACGAGCGGCCGGTCACGATCGTCGGGATCACGCCGCCGGGTTTCACCGGCACCATGATGGTGATCGGGCCCGAACTTCTGCTGCCGCTCGGCGCCTTCGATGCCCTGCGCACCGAGTCGTTCGAGGCCGATCGGCGGGCGCTGGCGTCCCCCGACACCTTTCCGCTGTTTCTCGTGGCCCGCCTCGCCCCCGGGATCGCCGTCGCTACCGCCTCCACGCGTCTGGCACCGGCGGACGCCGCCCTCGCCGAGGCGTTTGCCGCGCAGTACCGCGGCCGCGCGCTGTCGGTCGCGCCGTTGCCGCGCTTCGGCACCAGCACCAGCCCGATGGACGAGCGCGTGCTGACCACGCTGGCGCTGGTGTTCCTCGGTCTGACCAGTGCCGTGCTGCTCATCGTGTGCCTGAACCTCGCCTCGGTACTCGTGGCCCGCGGCGAGGCGCGCCGCCGCGAGTTCGCCATTCGCCTGGCGCTTGGCGGCGGCCGCGCGCGCATCATCCGGCAACTGCTGGTCGAGGCCCTGCTCATCGGCGGGGTGGCCGCGGTGGGCGGCGTGCTGGTGGCCGTGCCGGCCATCGATGGGTTCCTGGGCACGCTGCTGGCGCGCCTGCCGGTTACGCTCGCCGTGGACGCGAGCACGTCGGGGGCGGCGACCTCCGCCGCCTTCGGGTTCGGCGTGGTGGCGGCCGTGCTGTTCGCGCTGGGCCCGGCGCTGGTCCATTCGCGCGACCGCCAGTTCGCCGATCTCAAGCATCAACTCGGGGACACGGCGCCGACCCGGCGCCGCTGGGTCCGCTCGCCCCTGGTGGCCGCGCAGGTCGCCTTGTCGCTCGCGCTGCTCGTGGCGGCCGGGCTGTTCGTCCGCCTGGCCCGCGACGGCACCGCCATCGACGCCGCGATGGCCGCCGAGGCAACCGTCATCGCCGATCTCGATGCGGCGCTGGCGGGGCTCGACCAGACGCGCGCCCTGCCGATCTATGCCGCCGTCGAATCGGCACTCGCGGCCCTGCCCGGCGTGGAGACGGCGGCCATTGGCGTCACCGTGCCATTCGGTGCCGTGAACCTGGGCTACGAGATCCGGCGCGCGGGCACCAGGGCGGTGCCCGGCGAGCGGCCGGCCACCCCGGCGGCCGGCCGATCGTTCGAGGCGAAGTGGAATGCCGTCGGCGCCGGCTATCCGCAGGCGATGGGCCTGACACTAGGGCGCGGCCGCACGTTCACGGATTCCGAGACGCAGCGCGCCGGGGCGCCGCCGGTCGCGCTCGTCGACGACATCCTCGCGCGTCAGCTCTGGCCTGACGGTAGTGCGCTCGGTCAATCCATCCACATCGGCAACGATCCGGCGGCCGCGGATGGCAGCGCACCCGTGGCTGTCCAGATCGTCGGCATCGTGTCACCGCAGACGACCAACGTGTTCCCGTCGCAGACCGAAGGCACGGTGTTGGTGCCGTTCGCGCAGGGCTATCGCAGCGGGGTGCACTTCCACGTGCGTCCACGCGCGGGCGTGGACGGGGATCTCGTCGGGCAGGTCCGGCGGGTCGTTCAGGCCGTGGCCCCCGGGGTACCGCTCTTCGGCGTGACCACGTTCGGTGCGCACCTGGAGTCGTCGATCGAGTTCTGGGGGCTGCGGACGCTCGCCACCGCGATGACGGGCATCGGCCTCTTCGCGGCGTTCATCGCCCTTGTCGGGGTCTACGGCGCCAAGTCGTATGCGGTGGTGCGGCGCTCGCGCGAGATCGGCGTGCGGCTCGCCGTGGGCGCGTCGCCGGCGCGGGTGCGCACGCAGATCGTGGGCGAAGCGCTGTGGATCGGAGGCGTCGGTGTCGCCGTCGGGTTGGTGCTCGCGCTCGGTGTGGCGCGAGCCTTGGACGCGGTGTTCGTCGATATGGTCGCCTTCGACGCCCGAGTCTTCACGTTCGCACCGCTCGCGCTGCTCGCCGCCTGCGCGGCCGCTGCCTGGGTGCCGGCTTTGCGGGCGTCGCGTGTGGATCCGGCGACGGTCCTGCGCGCAGACTGAGGCCTTGATCATTCGCCTTTTGTTCGCATAGTCTGTGCCACGCACCCGGTGAGGCGGCCTTGGCGCCGCCCTGACGTTCCATTCCTGGAGTATGCCGATGACGCCCGATCAAGCCCAGTTCCTGGCCCAGCAGTTCACGCAGCTCATGACCGGCGAGTTCGCCGCCACCCGCAAGGTGCTCGCCGCGGTGAAAGACGACACCCGCGACTACCGGCCCGACGACAAGTCGCGCACGGCGTGGGAACTGACCACGCACCTGGCCACCGCCGACGTGTGGTTCCTCGACAGCATCATCACCGGCACGTTCGCGTGGGACCCCGAGAAGGTGAAGCAGGTGGAAGGGCAGTTTGCCACCGTGGCCGACGTCGTCGCCTTCTACGAGAAGACCTTCCCCGAGAAGCTCTCGGCCATTGGCGCCATGGCGCCGGCCGATCTCGCCAAGACGATCTCGTTCTTCGGGATGATGGAGATGCCGGCGGCCTCGTTCCTCGGCATGGCCAACAACCACGGCATCCACCACCGCGGACAACTCGCCGCCTACCTGCGGGCGATGGGCTCGAAGGTGCCGGCCATCTACGGCGGCAGCGCCGACGAACCGATGAAGGGCGCGTAAGGGCGCGGGCGCGGTCTGGGTCAGGGTTGCGCCGGGCGCGGCTGCCACGGCGTATGGACCGTGGTGTCGGGGTGGTACTCGTGCCAGTCGAACCAGTAGTCCGACAGGTGCGGCACCCGCGTGAGCTGCTGCCCGCTGAGCGGACCTGACACCGCGCGTCCGGTGAAGTCGAACTCCGAGCCGGTGTGCTCGTCGATGTAGCGCGACGGGGCAGCGTCTACCTTGCGCAGCAGGTCCACGGTGCGGCCCTCGACCACGCGTGAGAAGACGCGCACGGAGTGCAAGTCGTCGGCCTCGAGGATGGCGATCGGCGTGCCGTGCAGGTCGTCGAGGATCACGCCGCTGGCCTTCAGCGCGTCGCGCGGATAGGCGCGCGCGTCGCCCTCGATGGCCACGCCAATGACCAGCGTGCGCGGCGGCAGCGGGTCGTCGGCACTCACCGGTGTGACCACGCGCGCCTTCGCCGTGCTCTCTTCCCAGGTATCCTTGATCTGCGAGGCCTGCGCATCGAGCCCGAGCACCCGCGTGCCCGGGTGTTCCGACCGCCACAGACCGAAGGTGACTTCATCGTGCAGCACCGGCGTGAGCCGCCGGCCGGCGAGCGGGCCCGACACGGCCAGGCCGCTGACCTGCTGCCACCACGACCCGGTTTCCAGATCCTCCATCAGGAAGTTCTGGTTGTTGATGCCGACGAGGCGGAACTCCAGGGTCCGCCCGTCGAGTGCCCGCTCCCACACCAGACCGGTGTGACAGAGCGTTCAATACGTGGCGACGATCGGCACGTCGCCGAGCATCGCGTTCACCAGGTGGTGGTAGCCGAGACGGGTGATGGGGAAGGCAAGCGCGGCCTTCGCCGATGCGACGCCGAGCATCGGCGTGCTGGCTGGCACGTCGGTGGCTTCGGCGGCGGCCACGAAGCGCGGATCGGGGAACGGCCGGAACATCCACTCGAAGTGGTTCTGGCGCGCGAACCACATCGCGCCCACGGCCACGGCGACCAGCGCCACAAGCGCCGCGCGCCGGCCGGTCCGGTGCCATGGCAGCGCCGCCGGCATCGGCCACAGCGCCACCATCGCCGACAGCAGGAGCAGCGTCATGGCGACCGTGACGCGCGGGGCTGACTGACGCAGCTGCCACGACCACTGCACCGCCTCGGGCGTCTGCGGCGCGAAGGGCTGGATGAGCCACACCGGCACGCCGACCATGACGAGGGCCACCACGACCGCGCCGATTGCCAGCGTCCAGTTCCTGGCCGTGCGACTCATCGGACAGGTTCGGCCGGGCCGGCGCAGCGGAAGCCCACCGTGGGCTGCGCGGTGTCTGGCGCGGTGAAGTTGCGGTAGTAGACGGTGGCCAGGCGCGTCTCGGTGTCGGCCCAACTGCCACCGCGAATCACCTTGTAGCGGCCGGTGGCCGGCCCCGCCGGGTTGTCCACGGGACTGATCGAGTAGTAATGCAGGTCGTACCAGTCGGCCGTCCACTCCCAGGCGTTGCCGGACATGTCGTGGAGGCCGAACGTGTTGGGCGGATACGACCCGACCGCCTTCGGTCCGGTGCTCGACCCGCTGTGCGCGCGCCTGGTTGCCGGCTGCCCGGCCGTCATGCCCGGCTCGGCGTATTCGTTGCCCCAGGGATAGTCGAGGTCGGCGACGCCACCGCGCGCGGCGTACTCCCACTCCGCCTCGGTGGGCAGCTTCCCGCCCTGTGCCGCGCAGTACTTCACGGCGTCGTGCCACGTGATGTTGTAGACCGGGAGGTGCGCTT
>JANNIB010000054.1:0-9784 GCA_031404695.1 Acidobacteriota bacterium | reverse complement strand
GGGAAACGACGAGCGGACCCACCAGCTCGCCCTGACGGTTGAAGACCTTCACGGAGACGTTGGACATGCGTCCTTATGATGCCGCCGTCCGGCGTCGAGGTTCGAAGGGACGCCCGCCCGCCCGTGCTGGACCCGCTGCGGCGTATGTGCTACCGTGTGCTACATGGCGACGTCATCCACGGTCCAAGCCAGGAAGCGCGCGGCAAAGCGAACGGCGCGCTCAAACAGTGCGAAGGCGCGTCCGGCGGCGCCGCCCCAGCCAGTTGCGCCGCCCAAGCCACCCGTGGCGGGCGCCCGCGCCGGTGCCGCTGATGACTCCGGCAACGTCCACCCCGTCATGGTCGGCGTGCGTGAGTTGCGCCAGAACCTGAGCGTGTATCTGGACCGGGTGAAGCAGGGTGTGGCGATGCAGGTCACCGAACACGGCCGTGTGGTGGCGCTGCTGATGCCGATTCCGGCCCACGCCAGCCGCTACGACATCCTGCTCGCGCAAGGCCTCATCACACCGGCGACGCGTTCGATTCGCAGTCTGCCGGCGCCGCGCCGCCTGCCGCCGGGTGCGCGACCCACCAGCGAAATTCTCGATGAACTGCGTGAGGAGCGCCTCTGATGTCCACCACCTTCCTCGACGCCTCCGCCATCGTCAAGCTCGTGCTGCACGAGCCGGAATCGCAGGCGCTCATCGACTTCCTCGACACGCGCACCGATATCGAAGCCAGCGAGCTGTCGATCGCCGAAGTGGGCCGCGCCGTCCGCCGCTACGTGCCCGACTTCGATGAGATCGAGGCCATGGACGGCATCGTGCTCCACAAGGTCACGCCCGCCGTCCTCCGACTCGCCGCACGGCTCGCGCCTCCTGGCATGCGCACCCTCGACGCGATCCACCTGGCGTCGGCGCTCTCGCCCGCCAGCGGCGACGTGCAGATGGTGACCTACGACGCCCGCCTCGCCGACGCTGCCCGCGCGCATGGCCTGCGCGTCGTCCAGCCCGGCCGCCCGCCCGCCTGACCGTACTGACGGGCCGCCTGCGCCAATCGCGCGGGATACAATCCGGCGTGCCTGCTCCGCGACTGCTCACGGCCGGCGAAGCCTTCGAAGACCTCGTGTTCGTGGGCCTCGAGCACCTGCCCAGCCCCGGCAAAGAGGTGAAGACCGACACCTTCCACGCGACCTTCGGCGGCGGCGCCGTCATCACCGCCGTCGCCGCGGCCAGGCTCGGCATCGCCACCTCGATCCTGAGCGCGCTCAGCGCGCCGACGGCCGCGCGCCTGCGGCGCGAGCGGGTCAAGGTCACGAACCTGCGCCGCAAGGGCGAGCCCCATGCCATCACCGCGGCGCTCTCGACCGCCACCGACCGCTCCTTTGTCACCTTCAACGGCGTGAACGCGGTGCTCGAACCGCGCCTGCTGCGCGCGCTGGGCAAGGTCTCGGCCACGCACGTTCACATCGCGCTGCGCCCTGGAAGCGCGGCTGCCTGGGCACGCCTGGTCACACGACTCCGCCGCCGCGGCATCACCGTGTCTGGCGACTTCGGCTGGAACGAGTCGCTCGCCGACGACAAGGGCTTGCCGGCGCTGCTGCACGCCCTGGATCTCGCGTTTCTGAACGAACTGGAAGCGCCGCTCTACTCGCACACCACATCGCTCGCCGACGCCTACCCGCGGCTGAGGACCTCGCGGTCGAACGTCGTCGTGAAGCTCGGCCGCAAAGGCAGCCGGTGGCTGCGGGCGGATGGCGACGTGATGATGCCGGCCCCCCGCCGTGGACGCGGTGGATACGACCGGCGCCGGCGATGCCTTCGACGCCGGCTTTCTCTCGGCCTGGTTGCGCGGCGCGACGCCGGAGATGTGCCTGCAGACCGGCAACAGCGTGGGCGCCGCGTCCACGCGGCGGGCCGGCGGGCTCGATGGCCTGCCCAGCAAGCAAGAACTGCCGCGTCTCATGAGCGCTCGCCGCACGGCCAGCGCACGCCCGAGCTCGCGCTCGGGCTCGCGGAGGACGTCTTGAAACTGGCCATCATCGGCGGCGCCGGCGTGCGCGTGCCGCTGCTCGTCGGCGGCTTCGCCCGCTCGACGCTGCACGTCGATCGCATCGACCTCTACGACATCGACCAGGCGCGGCTGGCCATCGTGGCGGACCTGGCGCGGCGGATGGCGGGCGGTGTGCCCGTGCACGCGCATGCCGAGCCGGAGCCCTGCATCGAGGGCGCCGACTTCGTCGTCACGAGCATCCGCGTGGGCGGCATCGCTCAGCGCGCGGCGGATGAAGCCACCTGCATCGCCCACGGCGTGGTCGGTCAGGAAACGGTGGGTCCGGCCGGCTTCGCGATGGCCGTGCGCACCATCCCGGCGATGATCGAATACGGACGCCTCACGGCGCGGCTGGCGCCGCAGGCGTGGCTGGTCAACTTCAGCAACCCGGTCAGCATCATCTCGCAGGCCGTGCATCAGCACACCGACGCCAGAAGCATCGGCATCTGCGACACGCCGGCCGAGATCTTCGAAGACGCGGCGCACGCGCTCGGGCTGCCGCCAGCGGCGTGTGACTACGACTACTTCGGCCTGAATCACCTCGGCTGGCTGCGCGAAGTCATCTTCCAGGGCGAGGCGCAGATGGCGCGTCTGTGGGACGACGACGGGCGGCTCGACGCCGCCTACCGCTCGCCGCTCTTCGAGCGCGAGCGTCTGCGCGAGATGCGCCTGCTGCCCACGGAGTACCTCTACTACTACTACCGGCCGGAGGTCGCGCTGGCCAACCTGCAGAAGGCGGGAACGAGTCGCGGACGTGTGGTGGCGGCGCTCACCGCATCCCTGTTCGAGGACATGGGCAAGGGCGTCGCCGATCCGATCCTCCGCTATCAGCAGTATCTGGCGGCACGTGATGCCAGCTACATGCAGCTCGAATCCGGCACGACCACGCCGCGTCTCAAGCCCGACTGGGCCGAGCTTTCCGGCTACGACAAGATCGCGCTGATGACCATCTCGGCGATTGCCGGCAACACCGGCGCCGTGATCCCGCTGAACGTCGGCAACCGCGGCGTGCTGCCGTTCCTGCGCGACGACGACGTCATCGAGACGCCCTGTCTCGTCGATCGCGAGGGTCCGCACGCGCGGCCGGTCGCGACCGTACCCAACCACACGCGCGCGCTCATCACCTGCGTGAAGGAATACGAGCGCGCCACCGTGCAGGCAGCGGTGTCGGGCACGCGCGAGGACGCAGTGGAGGCCCTGGCGATGAATCCGCTCGTGCATTCGCGGCCGCTGGCCCAACAGCTCGTGGACGCGCTGCTGCCGCGATGAGCACCTCTACCACGCCCCCGTCTCCGCTCCCTCCGCCAGGCGCTACTGGCGGCCGGGCGCCGGGTACCGCCGCGCACAGCGGGGCGTCCGGACCCGGTGCGCCACCCACGCTCGACCGCGCGATGGGCCTGCTGCAGGCCACCGCCACCAACGTCATCAGCATGGTGGGCGTGGGGCCGTTCCTCACCATCCCGTTCATGGTGGCGGCGATGAACGGGCCGCACGTCATGTACGCGTGGATCGCCGGCGGCATCCTCGCCGTCGCCGACGGGCTCGTCTACGCTCAGCTTGGCGCGGCGCTGCCGGGCAGCGGCGGCGGCTATCTCTACCTGCGCGAGGCATTCCAGCCGTTCGGGCTCGGACGCCTGATGGCGTTCCTCTTCATCTTTCAGACGGTGCTGGTGGCGCCGCTGTCGGTGGCCGGCGGGGCCGTGGGCTTCGCCGACTACGTGCAGTTCGTGTGGACCGACCTGCCGCCGCTCACGCATCACCTGATCGCGGCCGGCGTCTGCATCGCCTCAACCGCGCTGCTGTGGCGTCGGATCGAAGACATCGGCCGGCTGAGCGTGGTGATGCTGGTGGTGGTGCTCGTCACCGTGGGCTGGGTGATCGTGGCCGGCCTCTTCAACTTCTCGCTGGCGCAGGCGTTCGACTACCCGGCGCGGGCCTTCAGCTTCGACGGCGCCCTCATCTCGAGCCTCGGCGCCGCGTCCGTGCTGGCGATGTACAGCTACGGCGGCTACAACCAGGTCTGCAACATCGGCGACGAGATCAAGGACCCGGCGCGCACCGTGCCGCGCTCGATCTTCCTGTCGATTGCCATCGTGGCCGTGCTCTACATGCTGATGACCATCGTCATCCTCGGCCTGATTCCGTGGGAACAGGTACGCGACTCGCGCACGGTGGCGTCGATCTTCATCGAGCGCATGTTCGCGGATCCGGCCACTGGACGGCTGGCCGGCACGGTGATGACCGGCCTCATCCTGTTCGTGGCCGCGTCGAGTCTCTACGCGACGATTCTGGGCTACTCGCGGATTCCGTATGCGGCGGCGCTCGACGGCAACTTCTTCCGCATTTTCGCGCGCGTGCATCCGACCAAGCACTTCCCCGACGTGTCGCTCCTCACGATCGCGCTGGTCTCGATCCCGTTCTGCTTCTTCACGCTCGGTCAGCTCGTGAGCTGGCTGATTCAGGTGCAGGTGCTGCTGCGCTTCATCTGGCAGTGCGTGGCGGTGGTGCTGCTGCGCCGCTACCGGCCCGACATCCCGCAGCCGTTCACGATGGTGCTCTACCCGTGGCCGGCGATTCTGTCTGGCGCGCTGTGGCTGTTCATCTTCTTCACGGGCCCGTGGGAAGGGATTGTCTTCTCGGTGGCGTTCCTGCTGGTGAGCGTGGCGGCTTATGCCGTCTTCAATCGGGGGCGCGCGGCCGCCGCAGCGTGAGTGCGCCGCCCGGGGTGGTCCGCCGGCTGATGACGCCCGACGAGCGGGCCGCCGCCGCGCCGCGCTTCCCCTGGGGCGATCTGGCGCTGACACCGCTCAACGGCGTGCTGGCGGCGGTGCCCGCTGTGGCGCTGGCCGGTCTGCCGCTCTACCTCGCGATGTGGCTGGCCGGCGTCAGCGAGCCGGGGCGGTGGGCCAGCTTCGTGGGCGTGAGCGCCTTCGGCCTGGCCGTGGCGTCGGCCCTGTACGTGTCGATCGCCGCCTGGATGCGGGCCCGCGCGCGCGTCGACGACGACCTGCTCGACGACGAGGTGGAGGAGCGGGTCGTGGAGATCAACGAGGCGATTGGCATCGTCGCCGATCCCCCGGTCATGTATCTGCGCTTCGTCAACGGCGAGACCGTCACCCTCAAGGGCGACTACGTGACGCAACTGCGCCAGGCAGGCGACTTTCCATCGACCTTGGTGCGCCTGGTGCAGCTGCCGCGCTCGCGGGCGGTGGTCAGCGTGTCGTCACTGGGTGAGCCGCTCATCGCCGCGTTCGTGGCCGGCACCGACCATCGCCCCACGGAGATCGACGGACATCCCGCCGACGTCGACTTCGAGCGCCTGCGGGGACTCGCGACCTAGTTGTAACGGGGTCTGTCACGGTCACCAAATGTAACGGGGTCTGTCACCGAAGACATTCGGTGACCGTGACAGACCCCGTTACAAATGTGATGGGGACAGACCCGTTGAAACTGGGACGGCGCCGACCTGTTACAGGGTCTGCAGGTAGTCGAGCTTGGCCTGGTAGCAGGCGCGATAGAACGGTTCCTGCGTCCCGGCCAGCAGCGCGCTCACGACCTCGACCGGCGTCTGGCCCCGCGCGTTCTTCGCTTTGCCGTCGGCGCCGGCCTTCACGAGCGCCTTCATCAGCGTGACGCGGTAGTAGTCGTTCTCGCGGTCGCCTTCGCCCTCGGGCGCGTAGCCGCAGATCTGAAGCAGCCCCAGAATTGGCGGCTGCCATGCCGCGCCATGACGGTCGTTGACCCGCGCGCCGGCCGCGAGCAACGCCTTGACCATCGCCAGGTTGCCTCGCACGACGGCGAGATGGATGGGCGTCGTCTCGCTTTCCGTCCACGCGTTGGGATCGGCGCCCGCCGCCAGCAGTGCCCGCACCGACTCCAGCTTGTTGTTCAGGATCGCGGCGAGCAGCGGCGTCAGAGCCTCCGCGCTGGCGCGAAGGTTCATGTCGGCTTTCGCGCCTGCCAGCGCCTTGATGACGTCACCATGGCCCTCGCTGGCGGCCAGCATCAGCGCTGAATGCGTGTCTTCGGTAGTCATCGCGTCGAGCTTCGCGCCGGCCTTTGCCAGGCGAGCGACGATCGGCGCGTGGCCGTAGAAGGCGGCACGAATCAGCGGCGTGCGGCCCGCGCCGTCTGTCACCTCGAGGTCGGCGCGTCCGGAAATCGCCGCCTCCACCGTCGCCAGGTCGCCGCGGCGGGCAGCGAGGAGCAGCGGTGCCACGTCTTCCTTCGCGCCCTTGCTCTCGAGGTACTCGACGATCGCGGTGGCGCGGCGCGAGACCGCCGCACCGATGGCCACATCAGGATCGCCACCCTTCTCGACCAGCATCTTCACGATCTCGAGCGAGCCCTGATTGGCCGCGTCGGCGAGTGCGCTGCGTGCGGTCTGATTCGTGACGTCGACGCCGGCATCGACCAGCGCCCGCATCACCGCCGCATTCGCATTCTGCGCCGCGAACTGAATCGCACAACCGCCCGGGCTGCCGCCTCTGGATCCGGTCCAGCAGGTGTTGGCGATGCCCTCGCGCTGCGCGAAGGTCACGGCCATCGCGGTGAACTCGGTCAGATGCGGCGCCGCGTGATGCAGGAGCGACGCGCCGGGCTGACATCCGCCCGTGAGGTCGCGCGCCAGCATTTTGATGGCGCCGGCGTCGAAAATCGCCCTTGCAGCGGCCGCGTCGTTCTTGTCGACGGCGTCGCAGAACGCCTGCTCCGTCGCGCCGGAACAGCCGCGCGTGCAGGCGGCCATGGACACCGACAACACGCCGATCGTGACTGCGCGCAGTGCCTGCAGCGAACGTCTCATGGGCGGAACTAGCGCGGCGGACGCTTGCCGAGCGCCAGCAGGTTCGCCGTGATCCGGTAGGCGCCGGCCACGCCGTAGGGCAACTGCCGATGCAGCGCGTAGGCGAAGTAGGTGTAGGTGCCCTTGCCGTGCGTGGCCGTGAGCCAGCCGCCGCGCTGCGGCTTCTGGCCCTTGTCGAAGGTCGAGATCATCGGCGTGTAGGCCTGGTCCCACGTGCTGAAGAACTTCGAGCCGCGCTGCTCCATCCAGCCGTTGAAGTCGGCGATGGTGATGCGGTTCGGCCAGCTGAACGCCTGGTGCGTCGGGGCCAGGATCTCGACCGGCGAGTCTTCCTCCGAGACCTCTTCGGAGTTGCGCGGGTTCTCGGCCGGGAACGGCGCGTAGCGCGCGGGCACGAGTTCCGCCGTGTTGTAGAGCACGATCATGTTGCCGCCGGCCTTCACGTAGTCGAGCAGGCGGGTGTTGTAGGTCTTGAGGTCTTCGCGCACGGCGTAGGCGCGGGTGCCGGTCATGATGGCGTCAAACTGCGCGAGGTCGCTCGATGCCAGCTCGCGTTCGCCAAGCAGCGTCACCTGCGCGCCCAGCTGCGTGAGGCCCTGCGGCACCTGGTCGCCGACGCCCATCACGTAGCCCACCTTCAGATTCGGCAGCACGGTCACGTCGAGACCGCGCACCTCCACCGTGGACGGCCGATACAGATAGCGCAGCTCGAGATCGCGCTGGTCGATGAGCTCGTAGCCATCACGGTAGCTCTGACCCGCGCTGGTCACCACGGCCTCCACACGGTACGGCTTGGCGTCGATCGACTTTGCCGCCACCGTGAAGCGGTAGCTGGCGCGTTCCCCGGCGCGCGCGAAGCTGAAGGGCTGCTGGGCCGGCGTCACCGTCCACCCCTGCGGCACGGTGAGAAAGACGGCTCCAGTCGATGCCTCCTCGGCGTTGTGCACGACGTCCACCGTCAACTCGACGCGCCTGCTGGCGCTCGCCAGCGGAATCACGGCCGCCGTGGGTGACACGCTCACGCCCAGGCGCGGCACGCTGCGGACCTCGCGTAGCACGTCGCCGTAGGGCAGCTTCGCCTCGCGGCGCTTCACCACCTCGCGCACCGTCACCGGCGACCCCTCGACGACGTAGCGCGCCACCGCCACCACCGGCGGCGCCGAGGCGGCGCGGCCGAAGTTCGCCTGGTCCTCGAGCGTGTAGCGGCTCTCCTGCAATCCGGCGCGACGAAAGTACGGCTTGGTGCTGATGGGCGCGTTCGCCGCCACCGCCACGCTGAAGCGACGCGCCAGCAGCGCCTGCGGCGCGATACTCTCGGCGATGCCCGTCTCACCAGACGCCGTCGCCGTCCAGCCGGTGGAGGTCTCGAGCGTCACTTCGGCGGGCGCCACGGCCCGGCGGCCGCGGTTGGCCAGACGCGCGCGCACCTCGAAGGTCTGCCCGGGCACCGGCGCGGCCATCGACGGCGGCGCGGCAAACGCCGCAAGCGGACCGGTGGGTTCCGGCACGCCGGCCGGCTGCGCGGTGGCGGTGAGCTCGAGGCCGAGGCAGGCGGTGATCGCCTCCTCCGTCTGGCGCTCCTTGATCCGCAGGATGAAGAGCGCCTCGTCTTCGCCGGCGCTCTTCGCCATCGCCTCGCGGATGAACTGCAGCGCCGCGGCCAGCGACGGCACCGCGGCCGACGGGTCGGTCATCGAGAAGTCGGCGGTGGCCCGACCGAAGGCGCCGTCCACGCGCGCCAGCTGATCGGTGACGCCCTCGGGTGAGCGGCGGCCGATGGTCGAGAACAGGCCCGAATAGCTGGTGTTGAGGCCATCGAAAATCGACGACTCCTTCTCCGGCGCCGACGCCATCCGCGTGCCGACGCGGGTGTAGTAGCCGAGGTTGGGCCCGACGGCCGGGTTGAAGCGGCCGCTGTTCTGCGAGCGCTGGAAGCTCAGGCCGTAGCGCGCCACGTTGTCGAACGAGTCGCCGAGGTAGGGGCTGTACTCGCCGCTGTCGATGCGCACCGTCCACGCCTCGTTCTCGCGCACGCCGCCCATGTAGACCTTGAAGGGCTGCCACGGCCGCAGGCCCTCTTTGATCTGTTCGGGATAGACGTTCGGATCACCGGCCGCCTTGAAGGCGAGCTGCGTGATGAGCCCGGCCGTCTGGTGGTTGCCGTGGCCATCGCGCTCGTTGCCCTGGAAGCGCGACAGCAGCACCCACGGACGGCTGATGCGGATGATGCGCACCACGTCACGCATCACCTGATCTTTTCCCCACTTCTCGAACGCCTCTTCGAGGCGCTTGGAGAACCCGTAGTCGACCACCGTAGTGAAGTATTGCTCGTCCACGCCGTAGTAGCGATCCGACACCCGCAGTTCTTCGGTGCGGATGAGGCCGAGCCCGTCGAAGAGCTGCGAGCCGATGGCGTTGTCGCCCGACTCGCCACGGTTGAGCGTCATGAGCGCGAGGCGCGCCCCGTCCTTGCGCGCCAGCCGCGTGATGACGCCGCCGTGCTCGTCATCCGGATGCGCGGTGGTGTGCATCACACTCGCCGTCGTGCGCGCCTTGAGGATTTTCTGCCAGGCCCCCGCCGCACCCGTGTCCTGCACCGGCGCCACCTGCGCGTTGGTGGTGACAAGAGCGAGTGCCAACGCGCACACGCCGAGCAGGACGCCGAGCGGCGCTCGTGGGTGCTGGGGGCTAGGGGCTGGGGGCTGGGGCGTGCCAGCTCCGGTGAAGATGAACGCAGTACGCATCGAAAGACCTTACCCCTTCAGGGTGACAGCGGAACAGCGAGACGGCGAGATCCTGCTCCTGTCGAGGCCCACCCCCCCCCCCCAAACCCCCACCACCAATAACTATAAAAAAACCCCCCACAACAAAAACCCCCGAAACCCCCCCGAGCAGGGGATTCGGCCGACACGGGCCGCCTTGCCCCCCGTTGCCGCCGGGAAGCCCGAGT
>JANNIB010000053.1:0-1696 GCA_031404695.1 Acidobacteriota bacterium | reverse complement strand
CCATGAGCGACGCGATGACGCCCCACGTCAGCGCGCGATTGCCCGGGAAGCGCTTGCGGGCCAGCGCGTAGCCGACCATCGCGCCGGTCAGCACGTTGCCCGCGACGACCGCGATCGCGACGATGAGCGCGATGAACCGCTCGTTCCTGAGCGTGATCTTCGGCGGTTTCGGCGCCAACGAGGGCGTGGCGCCAGCCACGGGCAGCGAGCCGCAGGGCGAGGTGAAGAACGTGACGGCCGCGGACACCGCGTCCATCCTGCAGGAGGCCAAGAGCGTCGTGATCGTGCCGGGCTACGGCATGGCGGTGGCCCAGGCGCAGTATCCGCTGCACGAGGTGACCAAGCGGCTGCAGGACGCCGGCATCACGGTGCGTTTCGCCATCCATCCCGTGGCGGGACGCCTGCCGGGCCACATGAACGTGCTGCTGGCCGAGGCCAAGGTGCCGTACAACATCGTGCTCGAGATGGACGAGATCAACGAGGACTTCCCCCAGACCGACGCGGTGCTGATCATCGGCGCCAACGACATCGTGAACCCGGGCGCGCTCGACGATCCCTCCAGTCCCATCTACGGCATGCCCGTCTTGGAGGTGTGGAAGGCCAAGACCTGCATCGTGATGAAGCGCGGCATGGCCAGCGGCTACGCCGGCGTCGAGAACCCGCTCTTCTTCCTCCCCAACACGCAGATGTTGTTCGGGGATGCCAAGAAGATGATCGACGCGGTGCTGGTGGAGCTACGCTAGCGCACCTGGAGGCTTCCCATGATGACGTCTCTTCTGTCCGCCCTCTCGATTGCAGTGTGTCTCGGCTGGACGGTCCTCGCCGGCGCGCAAGATCGGGTGAGCCAGGTCGACCTGGTGCAGGTGCAGCTGAACCTGCCGTCGAAGATCACGGCGGGCAAGTCGTTCATCGTCCACGACGAGGTCGAGAACGCCGGCAACGACCCATCGCCACGCTCGATGACGGGCTTCTGTCTGTCGGCGGATGATGTGTGCGACGAGAAGGACCTCCGCCTCGGGGCCCGGCGGGTACCGCCCCTGCAGGGCCGCCAGGCGAACGCCTTCCAGACCGCGATCAAACTGCCTGCAGACGTCCCGGCCGGCGAGTATTACCTCGTCGCCGTGGCCGACGCGACCAACGCGGTGGTCGAGCGCTACAAGACCAACAACACCCGCGCAACCAGGACGCAGGTGCTCGCGGCGAAGCGTTGAGTCGATTCGGTAGGTCGTCACGGGCACGACGGGAAGGGCCGGGCTCAGGCGCAGTGCTTCTAGGCCGTGCGGATGATCGGATCCGTGCACTTCGCGACGCGAAGCTGGAGCCTCAATAGGTGTTTGGACCATCCCGGCACTGGGATGAATGCCTGCGCTGGAAACGAAGACGGCACTGAACGGGAACGCGATCAGGCGTTGATGTCAGCGGTCGTGCCTGGCCTCCCGACGCTTGGGCGTCGGGCTGTGCTCTTGACGCCTCTCTCCTGGTGGCCGGGAGCTACTTGGTTCCGACCACCATGGAGTCTGGCCCCACGAGAGGCTCCACACGAGTTGTGGAGAAACCCGCCTCCTTCATCCAACCGGCGCAATCTGCTCCGGTATAGTCGAAACCGCCCGGCGTTTCGATGAGCATGTTCAGGCTCATCATCAGACCGAAGGCGTTCTTCGATCGATCGTCGTCGATGATAGCCTCGTAGACGATC
>JANNIB010000052.1:0-13603 GCA_031404695.1 Acidobacteriota bacterium | reverse complement strand
GCCGTCGATCAGGTAGCGGTCGTTGTCCACCGCCGTGAAGTCGTAGTAGGTGCGGATCTCCTGAATCTGGCCGAAGGTCTCGAGCAGCGGCTGATGATCCCAGAGCCGCACGTTGTCGAGCGTGGCGCGGTTCCTGTCGATGTCGGCCTTGGTCAGCTCGGCATCACCGGTCAGCGGCCGCTGCTGGATGGTGTCGAGGGCGAAGGCATGGCGGGTCGCGTCGATGTTGTGCTGGATGAACGGCGCCTCGCGCACCTGTTCGTTGGGGCTGACGACGAAGCGCTGGATGGCTCCGGAGTAGAGTTGGCCGGCCAGGGCGGTCACGGCGTAGACGCCGACGGCGCCCACCGCGTAGGCAGCGCGTCCGCCCATGGCATAGGCCACGGCGAGGCCGGCGCCTACGAGGGCGGCGGCCGCCGAGGCGAACGCAAACGGCATCCGCGCATGGACGTCGGTGTAGCCGGCGCCCCGGATGATGCCGGTCGGCGTCAGCAGCGTGTGCGGACGATCGAGCCACGCGCCGGCCGCCAGCAGCACGAGGAACGCGGCAGCGAGCAGCCCGAGATGCCGGCGCGCGCGGCCGCCGAGGCGCACGCCGAAGGGCGTGATCGCCATCTGGCCGCCGAGCAGATACAGGGCCCCGGTGCCGGCGGCGGCGACGCCCACCTGCACCAGCCCGAACGAGCGTATCAGGTTGAGCATCGGCAACGTGAAGACGTAGAAGCCGACGTCGTAGCCGAGGATCGGATCAGCGATGCCGAACGCCTCCGCGTGCTGCCAGCCCAGAAAGTCCTGCCATGACGAGGCGGCGTAGAGCGCGGCCAGACTCGCCGCGCCAGCGGCGACGACCGAGCCCAGGGTCTGCATCTCGCGGCGCGCCGGCAGCGCCAGCGTGATGCCTTCCGGCGTCGAGACGACCTGCGACTCGACCGGGAGCGTGCGGGCGGCGATCCGCAGATGGACCGTCAGCCAGGCCAGCGAGACCGCGAAGGCGAGGCCGCCAAGCGTGGCCTGGGCGCCGAGCACCGCGGCGTAGGTGGCCTGGTGGCCGAGTTCATCGAACCACCACCAGTTGGTCACCACCTCGACCAGCGACGGGAGCACGAAGGCCACGAGGGCCAGCGCGGCCAGAATGATGAGGCGGAAGGGCGAACGCATGGGGTCGTGTCAGTCTACGCGCCTTTGAGCCCCCGCAGCAGCCGGCGCTCGCGCTTGTCGGGACGCTGTCTGGGGGCCATCGTCGCGTGGAAGACACGCTCCAGCCGGCGCATCGCGACCTCTTCAGGCGTGGGCGGTGGCGTCTCGTCGTCGTAGAGCAGACGCGCCTCCGCCTTCGCGATGCTCTTGTCGGCCAGCGCCTTCACGAGCAGGAGCTGCGTGCGGCCGAGGGCGCGGCCGATGGTCAGCCGGTCGCCGGGGCGGAGTTCCCGGTGCGGCTTCGCGGTGGTGCCGTTGACGTCGACCTTGCCGTTGCGGCAGGCGCGCTGCGCCTCCGAGCGCGTGCGGAACACGCAGGCGACGTCCAGCCAGATGTCGAGGCGCACGGAGGTCATGGCAATCGAGATTATCTCGTGAGCTGGTGATAAAGTCCCTCGCCATGTCGTCAGCCCGTCGCTCGAAGAAGGCCGCACCGTCCGCGAAGACTCCTGCCGCCTCGCGGCGTTTCTCGGCCGCCGTGGTCGATGGCGCCGCCCGCGCCGCCGGCCGCGCCATGCTGCATGCGGTCGGCTTCACGCGCGCCGACTTCGCCAAGCCGCAGATCGGGGTCTGCTCGACCTGGAGCCAGGTGACGCCCTGCAACATTCACATCGACGCGCTGGCCCGGGAGGCCTCGGCCGGCATTGATGCGGCCGGTGCCAAGGGCGTCATCTTCAACACCATCACCGTCTCCGACGGCATCTCGATGGGCACCGAAGGCATGAAGTACTCGCTGGTGTCGCGCGAGGTGATCGCCGATTCGATCGAGACGGTGGCCGGCGCCGAAGGCTTCGACGGACTGGTGGCGATCGGCGGCTGCGACAAGAACATGCCCGCGTGCGCGATGGCGATCGCGCGGCTCGACCGGCCGGCGGTCTTCGTCTACGGCGGCACCATCATGCCGGGCATCTGGCGCGGGCAGCCGGTGGACATCGTGTCGGTCTTTGAAGCGGTCGGCAAACACGCCGCCGGGAAACTCGGGGATGCCGAGCTCGCCGATCTCGAACAGCACGCCTGTCCTGGCGCCGGCTCCTGCGGCGGGATGTACACCGCCAACACGATGGCCTCGGCGATCGAAGCGTTGGGACTGAGCCTGCCCAACAGCTCCGCGCAGGCCGCCATCTCGCCCGACAAGCGCGACGACTGCCGCCGCGCCGGCGAAGCCGTGGCGCGCCTGGTGCGAGACGGCATCACGCCGCGCAAGATTCTCACCCGCAAGGCCTTCGAGAACGCGATCACGGTAGTCATCGCCCTGGGCGGCTCGACCAACGCGGTGCTGCACCTGCTGGCCATCGCGCGCGCGGCGAAGGTCAGACTCGCCCTCGACGACTTCACGCGGATTGGCAAGCGCGTGCCGGTGCTGGCGGATCTGAAGCCGAGCGGCCGCTACATGATGGCGGAACTGGTGCGTATCGGCGGCCTGACGCCGCTCATGAAGCGCCTGCTCGACGCCGGCCTGCTGCACGGCGACGTGCTGACGGTAACCGGCAGGACGCTGGCCGAGAATCTGGCCGGCGTGGCCGATTATCCGGCCGGTCAGGACGTGGTGCTCGACATCACCTCGCCGGTGAAGAAGACCAGTCATCTGGTGGTGCTGCGCGGCAACCTGGCGCCCGAGGGCGCGGTGGCGAAGATCAGCGGCAAGGAAGGCGAGCGTTTCACGGGCAAGGCGATCGTGTTCGAGCGCGAGGAAGCGGCGCTCGACGCGATTCTCTCGGGCCGGGTGAAAGCCGGGCACGTGGTCGTCATTCGCTACGAAGGGCCCCGGGGCGGGCCCGGGATGCGCGAGATGTTGTCGCCGACCAGTGCGCTCATCGGCCGCGGCCTCGCAAACGACGTCGCCCTCATCACCGACGGACGGTTCTCCGGCGGCAGCCACGGCTTCGTGGTGGGCCACGTGACGCCCGAGGCGGCCGTGGGCGGCCCGCTGGCGCTCGTGAAGAACGGCGACGCCATCACGATCGATGCCCGTCTTCGCACCATCGACGTCGCCGTCGGCGCCCGCGAACTGGCGGCCAGACGGCGCGCGTGGAAGCCGAAGAAGAGCGCCTACGACCGCGGCGTACTGGCGAAGTACCGGCGCCTGGTCGGCCCTGCCAGCCACGGCGCGGTGACCGACGAGCCGTAGGCTGGGCCTGTGAGCCGACCCGGATCCAGTGATTTGGAGCCGTGCACGCGGTTGCATTGGATCCTGAGATGGACCGATCCGCCGTCCATCAGGTAACCCTTGCGTTATGACGCGTTCCGCCCTACGATTTTGGCGCTTTCGTCCGCGTCGTCCCTGACTCCCTCCGCTTTCGATATTTGGCACGAGTGGTGGATCTCGTCTCGGGACGTCCCGCGCGATGCGCGCTCACGTGAACGGTTACGGGATGGCGTGAGTGTTTAGGGACTTTTAACGAGAGGTGACCATGAAGACCCTGCGGCAACTGCTGGTTATCGGCCTGATGGTGGCCATGACCGGAAGCCTCGCCTTCGCCCAGACATTTACGGGCGGCGTGCGTGGTGCGGTGAAAGACGCGAACGGCGTCATTCCTGGCGTGACGGTAGAACTGATCAACGAGGCGACTGGCGCGTCGCGCGACGCCGTGTCGAACGAATCGGGCGAGTACAACTTCACGGCCGTGCCCCCGGGCGTCTACACGGTCAAGGGAACGCTGACCGGCTTCAAGACCTACGAGAACAAGTCGATACGCGTTGCGGCCCAGCAGTTCATCACCATCGACGTGACGTTGGAGGTCGGCGCGCTCCAGGAAACGATCACCGTGACCGGCGCAGCGCCGGTCATCGACACGTCGAATGCCACTGGTGGCGGCGTCATCAGCACGGAACAGATGGCGTCCCTGCCGTCGGGCGGCCGCTCGGCCTTCCTGTTCGCCGTGACCCTGCCGACGGTCGTCGCCTCGGGTGACCCGCAGTTCAACCGCCAGCAGGACCAGACCAACGCATCGCTCCTGTCGCTCGGCGGCGGCACGCGTCGCGGCAACAACTACCTGATCGACGGCATCCCGGTGACCGACATCCGCAACCGTGCCTCGGCCAACCCCACGATCGAGGCGCTCGACGACGTGGCCGTGCAGGTGCACAACTACGACGCCGAGACCGGCCGCACCGGCGGCGGCACCTTCAACGTCGCCACCCGCTCGGGCACCAACGCCTGGCGCGGCAGCATCTTCTACCAGAACCGTCCGCGCTGGGGGATGGCGAACAACTTCTTCGCTGAGAAGAACGGAGTGCCGCTGCCCAACACCTACTACCACCTGGGTGGTGGCGGCTTCGGCGGTCCGATTTTGAAGAACCGCACCTTTTTCTGGGTGGCGGGTGAAGGCTACGGCTCCAACACGACCCGCGGCGACAATCTGACACTGCCAACAGCTCGCGAAAAGGCCGGTGACTTCTCGCAGACCACGCGCGGCGGCGTTCCCACGATCATCTACGACCCGCTCACCGGCGACCCCGTCACCGGCCAGGGCCGCACGCCGTTTCCGGGCAACGTGATTCCCGCAAATCGTATCAACCCGGTCTCTCGGGCGATGCTGAGCTATCTCAAGGACCCGAGCAACAACCTCAGCAACGGCCTGAGCAACAACCCCAGCACCGCCGAGATCATCGACCGTGCGCAGATGTACACGGCCAAGGCCGACCACCGGTTTACCGACAAGGTATCGCTGAGTGGGTTCTACCTCTACAACACGACCGACGAGCCCTGCGCGAACTACCTCGAGCCGGGTTTGAATGGCGCCAACCGCTTCATCGACAACGGCGACTATCTGCTGAAGCGCCGTGTTCACGTGCTCTCGCTGAACAACACCTGGCTGCCGAGCAGCAACACCGTGGTGACGATGCGCTACGGGTGGACGCAGTTCCGCGACGACGACACGCTGTCGATCGATTTCGACCCGGCCTCGCTTGGCTTTGCGCCGGCCTTCTCGAACGCGATTCAGACGAAGAAGTTCCCGCGCGTGGACTTCGGCGACTACTACGACCTGGGCGCGATCGACCCGGCTGATCGCAATCTGTACTCGTGGAGCGCCAACGTCACCGCGTCGAAGCTCCTCGGACGGCACACGCTGAAGGCGGGGGCCGACTATCGCACGATCGGCATCGACACCCAGTCGTTCTCGGGCGGCGCCGGCGTGTTCGCCTTCGACCGCCGCTTCACCTCGTCCAATCCGACACTCAACGGCACCGCCAACTCCGGCAACGACATCGCCTCGTTCCTCCTCGGCAATCCCTCGGGTGACCCAGGAAACCTGAGCCGGATTCTCGTGTCCGAACCGGCCAACTACTTCACGCGCTACTACGGCGCCTTCTTCCAGGACGACTTCCGCGTCGGGCCCAAACTGACCATCAACGCCGGTATTCGCGTGGAGCACGAGGACGGCCTGCGTGAGGAAGAGGACCGCTTCACCGTGGGCTTCGACCGCACGCTCAACCCGGGCGGCGCCCTGGGCAATGTGGTCGTCAACGGCAATCCCGTTCGCGGCGGCCTGATGTACGCCGGGGTGAACGGCAACGCGACCCAGCAGGGCAACCAGCCTGGCGCCAAGTTCTCGCCGCGCGTGGGTCTGGTCTACTCGATCAACCCGAAGACGGTCATCCGCTCGGGCTACGGTGTCTATTGGGCGCCGTGGAACTATCAGTTCGTGGGCGCGACCAACTACGGTCAGGTCGGCTACAGCCAGGACACGTTCATGCAGCAGGGCCAGTTCTTCCCGACGACCTCGTTGACCAACCCCTTCCCGGGCGGCGTCACGCAGCCGCGTGGCAACTCGCTCGGCGCCCTCGAGGGCGTGGGACGTCAGATCGAGTTCATCGACCAGGACAAGAAGGCGCCCTACGTGCAGCAGTACTCGTTCGATCTGAATCGGGAGCTTCCGGGCAATATCGCCGTGGGCTTCGAGTACTCGGGAGCCACGGGTCGGAACCTCGGCCTGGGCGGCTCGAATGACGGCGTGCTCAACATCAACCAGCTCCCGGTGAGTGCGTTGGCCCTCGGGGCGGCGCTCAACGATCAGGTGGCGAACCCGTTCTTCGGCCTGCCGGCCGGCCAGGGCTTCGCCGTGACCAGCCAGACCGTGAGCCGTGCCCAGCTGCTGCGGCCGTACCCGCAGTTCGGCAACATCCTGATGCGGCAGAACACCGGCGGCCGCAATCAGTACCATGCGGCGATCTTCAAGTTCGAAAAGCGTGTCAGCAATGGCTGGGGCGGCCGCATCAACTACACCTACTCGCGCATGAAGGACAACCAGTTCGGCGAGGGCAACGCCTACGCCGCGACCAACGGCAATGCCCAGAACGCCTACGATCTGGATGCCGAGTACTCCCTGAGCCTGCTCGATGTGCCGCACAAGGTGGTCCTGTCGCCCACCTTCCAGTTGCCGTTCGGTGAGGGCAAGCGCTGGGCCACGACGGGCGCGGCAAAGCACATCCTCGGCGATTGGACGCTGTCGTCAATCATCGCCGTCGAGAGCGGCTTTCCGATTTCCTACAGCAACAACACCAACGGCCTGTCGCCGGCGTTCTTCCTGGTGCAGCGGCCCAACCCGACCGGTAGCGACCTCGAGACGTCGGGAAGCCGTGAAGATCGCCTCTTCTACACCGGCGCCAACCCCGGCCTGTGGCTGGACGCTGCCGGCGTCGCTCAGGCGTCCGCGTTCACGCTCGGCACCATGCCGCGCACGACCGGCGACGCCCGCACCCCGCACCGAAACAACTGGGACTTCGTGGCGGCCAAGGACGTTCGACTTGGCGGCACGGCCCGTGGTCAGCTTCGCTTCGAAGTGCTCAACGTCACCAACACGGTGAAACTCAACACCGTAAACACGACGGTCGGCGCCGCCGCGTTCGGTCGCATCGCTTCACAGCGCGGCTTCATGCGGCTCACGCAGCTGATGTTCCGCCTCTCGTTCTAGTCGGCGGCACTCGGGCGCCGGTTCATCCGGCGACCTGACAAAACAACCGCGGAAGGCGGCTCCTCTGGGGCCGCCTTTCGTCTGTACGGCGTTGTCGCGGCGGCACCCGCCGGGGTACGATCGCACTGTATGTCGTGGTTTCGCGTGGGGGGGCTGCTGGTTGCGACGCTGACGGCTGGGTGCGGGGGGGGCGCCCCGACGCCGGAACGGGCCCAGTCCAACTCGCCGGCGCCGGTCGTCGACCCGACCCAGCGCACGGGAGATCTGGGCGTCATTGCGTTTCCAGCGACGGGTGCGACCTCGGCACAGGACGACTTCCGGCGCGGAGTGGCCTGGCTGCACAGCTTCGGGTACGAAGACGCGCTGGAGGCGTTCCGGGCGGCCCAGGCGAAAGACCCGGCGTTCGTGATGGCGTACTGGGGCGAGTCGCTGGCCTATAGTCAGCCGCTCTGGTTCCAGGAGGAACCTGCCAAGGGGCGCGCGGCGCTTGCGAAACTCGGAGCCACCCCGGAAGCGCGCCTGGCGAAGGCGAAGACCGCGCGCGAGCGCGGCTTCCTGCGCGCCGTCGAGGCCTTGTGGGCCGACGGTGAACGGCCCGCGCGCGCCGTCGCTTATTCGGAGGCGATGGCCGAGGTCGCGGCGGCCCATCCGGCCGATGACGAGGCCCAGATCTTCTACGCGCTCGCGCTTTTGGCGACGATGCCGCGCGGGGACCTGTCGTTGCCGATTCGCGAGAAGGCCGGGGCGATCGCCGAGGCCGTGTTTGCGCGTAACCCCAGACATCCGGGCGCCGCGCACCTCATCCTGCACGCCTACGATCACAGCGCCCTGGCACCGCGCGGGCTGGAGGCTGCGCGCGCCTATGCCAGGGTGGCGCCCGCGGCCAGCCACGCGCTCCACATGCCGGCGCATTTCTTCGTGCAACTCGGCCACTGGCAGGACGCGGCGTCGAGCGATGCCGATTCGTGGCAGGCCTCCGTGGCGTGGGCGGCGCGGCGCGGCAAGCCGGTCACCTTGCGCGATTTTCACAGCCTCGTCTGGTGGCAGTACGAGCTCACGCAGTTAGGGCAGTTCGCAAAGGCGCAGCAGATCGCCGCGGAAGTCGACGCGGCGATGGCCGTCGCCACCGAGGAGGAGGTCATCGGCGGCCACCAGTACGCCGACAGCGACATCGGTCGCGGCGCCGGGCCGCTGGCGCTGCGCAACGACAAAGGGTCGATGCACGCGCGCTACGTACTCGAGAGCGAGCGCTGGCACGAGATGGCGGGCCGGAGTTCGTTCGACAACATCGACGAGTTGTTCGTGTTGGCGGTCAGTGCTCTGCGGCTGAACGACGCCGAACGGGCTCGGGCTGCCTACCAGGAGTTGGTCAAGGCGTCCCGCCCGACGATGGACCTGGGCCTGCGTGAGCAGGCTGCCATCATGGTGCTCGAGATCGAGGCGATCGCCGCACTCGGCGACGGCACACCGGCGGTTGCGTGGTCGAAGCTCGACGAGGCCGTCGGTATGCAGAACCGGATGCCGAAGCCGATCGGCCGTCCGTATCCCGTCAAGGGCGCCGACGAACTCTACGGCGATCTGCTGCTGCAAGGCGGGCAGCCGGCCGAGGCCGTGGGCTGGTACGAGAAGGCGCTGGCGCGCACGCCAAACAGGAGCCGCGCTGTGCTCGGCCTGGCCCGTGCGGCAGGGAAGGTCGGCCAGAAGGACAAGAGCCGGAACGCCTGGGAGCAGTTCCTGGTCAACTGGGCCAACGCCGATCCCGGCCTGCCCGAACTCGCCGAAGCGCGCGCTGCGCTCGGGCGGTGAGCTACACCTCGTCGATGCGCACGCGGCGGATGTAGAAGGAGAGATCGAGCCGGCGCGTACGCACGCTCGGGTCAGCCGCGCGCAGGCTGATGTCGTAGTAGCCGGGCTCGGTGGGGCGCCAGCGGTGGGTCCAGAGCGTCCACGTGCGTGTCGTCGCCGGTGCCGGGCAGACGCGCACCGGCGTGCCGGCGTCACGCGAGCCCAAGCGGATGACCAGCCGATCGACCGGACGCGCGCCACCCCAGACGATGCCGACGATGCGATACTCCGTGCGGCCGTCGACGCGCCGCTGCTCGATCCGGATCGGCATCGCCGCCGTATCGATTTCCGGAGCCTCGTAGTCGCGCGCCAGGCCGGGCCGCCCGTTCTGGTGTGTGCGCCCGGCGAACTCCTGCATCTGCGAGGTCGCCGGTTCGTCGTCGCGCACCCAGCGGATGTCGTTCACCCACTTGATCCACGCGCAGCCGTACCAGCCCGGAACCACCAGGCGCACCGGCGCGCCGTGGTCGGGCGTCAGGGGCCCGCCGTTCATGCGGGTGGCGAGGAAGGCGCCCGTGGACGCGATCGCCGCCCGCGGCAGCACCCAGCTCGCGCCGGGCTGCGAGCGCAGCGACGGCCGCGAGTCGTCATCGATGCCGGAGACCAGCACGCCGGTGGCGTTCGGCGGCGCCGGCACCGCGTCGATGACCCGGGCCAGCGGCACGCCGTCCCATTCGACCGCGCTCATCAGCCCGAAGTTCTGCGGGTTGCTGTTGCCGGCGCACTCGATGAGATGAGCGCCCTGCGGCACCGACGCCTCGAGGAGGGCCGCAGCGCTGATTGGACCAGGCCCGCCCGTCGGATCGCGCCGCAGCGCGATGGACCAGCCGCCGGGGTCGTGGTTGAGGCCCGGCGGCACCGCCGTTCGCACGAACATGTCACGTGCCGAGGTCACCACCAGGCCTGGCGCCAGCATCGAGAGGTCGGTGAAGAGGCGCGCATCGAGGCCGGTGCCGCCAAGCATCCGGCCAAGCGGCGTCTCGACGGCGCCGGGGCCGTAGAGCGCCAGCGTGCGGACGAGCTCGCCTGCAGGACCCCCATCACATCCGGCCTGCGCCAACCAGCCGGCCCAGGCATCATTCGAGACCAGACCCATGCCCGCCAGGCCCGCCGCTCGGGCCAGGAAGCGGCGGCGGGACGCGGCCACGCGCCGGGGCATGGGCGCCGAGCGCCCACCGGAACCCATGGCCCAAGTATTCCATACGCGCTCGCTATAATGACGGCATGGTCATGCGCCGACTCTCCGCTGTGCCCGTCGCGGCCCTGCTCGTCGCGGCTGGCGTCCTCGGCGTCCTCGCGAGTCAGCCGGCGCCAGCGCCGCAACCGACGTTCCGCTCGGGCGTGACCGCCGTCACCACCGATGTCATTCCGCGAGATGGCGACGGCCGCTTCGTGTCGGACCTCACCCGCGACGAGTTGACGGTCGTCGAAGACGGCGTGCCGCAGACCATCACGTCGTTCGCACTCATCCACGGCGGCCGCACGTTCAACCTCCTGTCGCCTGCGGCGTTGCCAGCCGCGCCGGAAGGCATCGTGTTGCCGACCCGCCGGCGGGCGGTGGAAGACACGGCGGGCCGTGTGCTGGTCATCTTCGTCGACGATGTCCACTTCGAGCCCGAGTACACCCCGCATGTCAGACGCATCGTCCAGGAAATCGCCGACAACCTGCTCCACGACGGCGATCTCGTCGCCATGGTCTCGAGCGGGCCGTCAAGCATCTCCACCGGTCTCACCTACGACCGCAAGCTGGTGGCGGCGGCGGCGTCGAAGATTCGCGGCAGTGGACTGACCGCGCAGGAGATCTTCCGCACGCTCGAAACCGGCCAGGGACCGGCCGACGTCCGCAACCGCGCGCAGATGGCGTTCTATGCTGCCTACGACCTGCTCGGAGAACTCGATCAAATCTCCAACAAGCGCAAGGCGTTCCTCTACATCAGCACCGGCTACGACTTCGATCCGTTTGCCGAAGGACGGAAGGGCACGGACCGTATCATGGGGGGGCGTTTCTCCGAACCGACACGGTTCCTCAACCAGGATCAGCAGGACAACCCGTATTTCCAGCTTCCACGCATCAACGCCGACATCGACCTGTTCGCCTACATGAAGGAACTGACGCTGTCGGCTAATCGGGCGAACGTCAGCATCTTCTCGATCGATCCGCGCGGGCTGTCGGGCGTCGTCGATGCCGGGAACTACCTCGATCAGAGCGAATGGCGCACCTACCTGCAGAAGACGCAGAGCACGCTTCGCTTCATGGCGGAGCAGACCGGCGGGTTCGCCGTCGTGAACGTGAATGACTTCGCGACTGAGTTCAAGCGCATCGACGCCGAGACCAGCGACTACTACATCATCGGCTACTCATCGACCAATCCCGACCCGCTCAAGCGCGTACGGCAGCTGCAGGTCACGACGTCCCGACCGGGCGTGAACATCGCGGCCAGGCGTTCCTACTCGCTCAAGACGCCGGGCACCCCGACGAGACCGACGCCCGGCAAGAAGCAGCGCTGAGCTTCAGCGCGGCGCCGCGACGACGTCGAGCCACTCGCGCACCAACTCCGCGTGGCCACCGCTGCCACCGAGATAGGCGCCGGCCAGCGCCTTGAAGCGTGCCTCCCGATCGGCCACGGGCGCGTTGGCAAGATGCGCCGCAAACAGCGCATGCAGGCCGAGAAAGGCGTCGGCTTCCGCAACGCCGGGCCGGTCGAGCTCGAGCAGCTCGAGCGCCTCGCTGAAACGCCGTGACGCGATGTGGGTCGAGGCGAGGGCGCGACGGGCGGGGCGATCGTCCCACCGCAGGTCGAGCACGGCGCGGGCCATCGCCTCTGCTCTGACGACGTCGCCGAGTCGAAGGTAGGCGTCGACGAGCAGCGGGGCGACGACGCTGTCAGGAATTCGTCCCTCCCGCGCCTCGTCCCATGCCCGGATGGCCGCGCGGTCGTCACGTAGAAGGGCGAAGGCGGCGCCGAGTACCAGCTGAATGGGGCCGACCGGCGCGCCGTGGCTGCGGGCCGTTGTGAGTTGAGCGGCGATGGTGCGCGGGGAGTCGCCCAATCCGTACAACCCGAGCGCCAGCAGCGCCTGCGCCACCGGCCGCTCGGAGGGCTGGAGGAGGGACGCCTGCACGAGGCTGGCGAAACGCCCGGCGGCGACGTCGCCGAGCGCCCGTTCCAGTTCGGGTGAGGCGGATGCCGGTCGCAGGGCACTCGCCAGGCTGGTGAGCACCTCGGGTTCGAGCAGCTGCTCCCGTTGGAACGGCTGGCCCGCGGAGGGCGCTTCACGCAGCAGCGACTCCGGCGAGCCCTTGATGTCGAGCACCGCCTCCGTCCTGACCCGCGTTCCTCGCAACCGGTCGAGCGCCTCGACATCGAGGCGATAGCGACCGCGCGGAAAGCCCGCGAGCGGGGCCCGCACGACCCCGAAGAGCGGATGGCCCAGTGCGACGTTGAAATCACCGGGCACGTTCGCAGCGTCGTGGCGCTGCGTTTCGAGGCGCCCGAACAGTTCGGCGCGTTCACCGCGCAGGCGGTGCAGCTGGAAGTTCATTTCGACGTCCGGCTTGCCGGCGCCTGTCCCGGAGGGATTGACCACTTGGTACATGACCGCGAGGGTCCCGCTGTTCACGAGGCGGTTGTCGGCGGCCGGGCTCACCTCGACGATGCCGAACGCATACGGATGCGCGGCCTGCTGGTCGGCCGGATACGGCGTCGGCAGGACTCGCGCATCGTCGGCAATTACGAGGTCGCCGAGGCCGAACGAGGCGGTGGCGGCCGGCAGCGTGAGACGCCGTGACACGACGGTCACGCTCGAGCGTCCGCGCGCGTCGGGCACGGCCCATGCGATGAACACGTCGTAGTCGCCCGGGCCGGCGGTGACCCCGCGTTCGATCCGCAGCACGGGCCCGGCGCCGGCGGTCAGTCCAATCTCGGGAGCGAAGTCTTCGAACGGCAGAAGTTCGGGGCGCTGAGTGCCCGGCTTCTCGAGTTCGGCCCGGCGTCGCGCGTTCTCGTCTTCCTGCTGCCGCGCCTGCCGCTCCCGCTGGAGCTCGCCGAGGCGCAAGGCCGCGGTGGCGCCGGCAGCCACGTCGCCGACCGAGGCGGCAGTTCCGCCGATGGGCATCTCGCCGACGTTGACGGTGGTCGAACGAGCAGCACGCATGGGCAGAGGGTCTCCCCGCAGGCCCCGCAGCCACTCCATCACCGCCGACCGTGGCGAGGCGACCGCCGTCTCGCCCCACGCCTGGCGTGGCGCCAGACGCACGTACATCGTCACTGGCGCAGTGGGGACCGCGATACCTGGCACGTCCGCTCGCAGGGCAACGTAGTGCGAGCCGTCGGAGGCGCGAAGCACGTGAGCCAGCCACGTCGCCTCGGCCGTGACGGCGTCCGGCACCGCAGAGGCAATGCGATCGACGGTCGCCACGATCGCTTGGAGCGTCGCACGCTGTGCCCGGCTGAGACGTGGTGGATTCGACTGCGCCTGCAGGACCGACGAGCTGAAGATGCCCACGGCCAGCATCACCACGTATGCGGCGAGACGATGGCTCGGATTCATTTCAGGTGACAGCGCGGCGTCACCTTATCACGGAGCAGGCAGCCGCGGAGGCAGGCTGCGGTTTGGGCGCGAGCGGCCGCGCGCCTCAGGGCAGG
>JANNIB010000051.1:0-6906 GCA_031404695.1 Acidobacteriota bacterium | reverse complement strand
ACGTTCGCGCAACTGGACGAGCTGCTCCTTACGCTGTAGTTCGGCAAACAGTGGCAGACTCCGCTTGGTCAATGCTCGTCGAGCACAGATGATCAGTTCTGGTTGAGCGGCAACACCCCCGGCGCCGACCTCTGGGGCGCTACCGCCCGTCCCGTCGTCTGACCGGCGACGTGGATGGCGTGTCGAGCCGACCCCGACAGGCGGGCGAACGCTCTCGGGGCGAGCAGGAAATGTCGCGCAGCAGGTCCGTCTAAGCGGGATAGCGATGAAACCACGACCAGGAAAGGCGAGAGCGTCTGATTGGGCTCACCGCCTGTCGGTATCGTCCGATGGGGTAAGTGCGGCCCTCAGGGCGCTGCGTCGAGCGGAGCCAAGAAGCTTCTCGCAATGGTCGAGCTACAAAATCACCGACGTCAAGGCAACGCAATCGCAAGCAAGAGAGATCATCTTCCTGCAACAGAGGTGGATGGGCCTGCCGGTCTACGGTGGTCGCCGATCGATCGTCCGGTATGGCCGCTCTCGATACGTGACCGGCTCGCATCTGCCGGTACGAACTCCCGCGCAGGCGTTCCCCACCTCGACGCCGGCTGAGGCCGTGGCCGCCGCTCTTGACATCGCCGAAGCACTCGACCGCAAGCGGCGAACCAAAGAGCGGTTTCCACGGACCGACCAGCGTACCGTCGCAACGCTCATGGTGACACCGGGCCGGCGACCCCGGTTCGTGTGGCACGTCAAGGCGCGCCTCGCGACGACCAGTGTCTACGAAGTGCTGCTGGACGCAACGACGTTCCGTCCCCTGCGGGCGCGATGCCGCGATCACCAGGCTGTCGCGCACGTCGCTGTCGCCGATCTTCCGACGTTCCAGTCGTCAGTCGACGCCGCTTGGCTCGACCCGGACCGCCGCCGGTTCAGACCACTCCGCCCCGACGAGACGGAATGGCCGTGGCCGCCGGAGTCTCCGCCTGGCAAGTACGTCCCGGTCACGCCTGAGCAGCAGATGGCCGTGAACGTCATCGTGCTGGTCAACACCGCCCTCGAAGAGCTTGCCAAGGTAGGCGGCGCTGTGACTCGTAGAGTTGACATCACAATGGCTACTGCGGAGGTGCTGGATCTTGATGACCTCGCCTCTGCAAGTGTGTTCGTCGACGATCAGTCACTCAAGTTCATGTCGTTCATGAGGCGCCACGCTGCCACGGATGCCTCGGTCGTCCTGCACGAACTGGCTCACCTCGTGCTCTGCCATGGTGTTGGAGGAAGGGACGACGACAGTCCATTCGAAACCAGTGGCGAAAGCGCAGCCGTGGGTGAGGGGCTGGCAGATGCGCTCGCGCTGACGATGTGGAACGCGCGGCTGCGCGCGATGAGCGCACCAGAGGTAATGTCGATTGGCGAGTGGGTGTTGAGACACAGGCACCGCGACTACGCCGCATACCTGCCGTCGAACGGCCGGTGGTCGGGGTCAGACAAGTACAAACGCGGCCAGGCCCTGTGCGCGGCGCTCCTGGAGTTCCGATCCGGTACTGGTTCGTCCCCAGACGAGGCGGACGAGGAGATGTGGCGGACCGTCTGCGGTGCCCTGCACGCCTTGCCGCATCAACTGGACCAGCCCAAGGGCTGCTGCATATCTGAAACGCTGCTTCGTGAAGCCTCGGCCGCGCATCGTGGTGCTCTCGACGCGGCGCTACGGAAGCGGGGCGTATTGGCTGGCCCGTGTCCTCACATCAAGAGGATCTAAGCAGGAGTGAAGACGATGCGGATTGGCCTGATTATCACGTTGTCGTTGCTCGGTATGGCGCTGGCGGTGCAAGGTGCAGAAGCGCAGACGTTAGGCAGTCCATCGCCAGCGGCGCTGTGCCGCAGCACAGCGCCGTTCGGCGACCTGCATCTCGAGAACGACAGCTTCGGCGGGGGCACGGACGAAGCGTACACCCAAGGCCTCGAGTTTCGCGGCAGCAGTCGTCGTCTGCTATGGCAGCGCGGCATGCTGGCGGTGCTGAACAAGAGATGGCAACGAGGAGCCGACGATCCCGCAGAAGACACCTGTGGATTCACGCTCGGCCAGACGATTTACACGCCCAGCAACCTGCTCACATACAGGCCGAGCAGGCGTGATCGGCCATACGGCGCCCTGTTGTATTACACCTCCGAGCTGACGCGCGTCAGGCGAGCGCCCACCGAGAACCTGAAGCCGCGAATGCTGTCTGCGTTCGCGACGCTTGGTGTCTCTGGGGAACTGGCCCTGGGACGCGACATCCAGTCCGGGTTTCATCTCGGCAACGGACAACGAATCGTCAAGGGTTGGTACAACCCGCAGTTGTCCAATCGCTTCGAGGTCGCCGTTGGCATGACAGACCTGTGGATGCCCGTGCTGTGTGGCTACAACGACGCACGTCGCGGCTGTACTGGCCCAGAATGGCTCGGTCGCTACTTCGACGTGACGGTCGGCGACGAGCTCCTGCTTGGTACGACTCAAAGCTACGCAGGAGTCAACGGAGCGCTCAGGCTTGGACGGGGTCTCAGCGTGTTCTCACCCCACCTGATCAGGCACGGGCTCATGGGTGGCAACCAGAAAGCCGTGGAAGTGTCAGTGGAGATTGGGGGGCGTGCGCGTGCCATTGCACACAACGCATTCGTGACGGGGCCTCTGTTCGGCGAACGCTCAGGCTTGGCTCTCAACAGAGGAGTGCTCGAATGGCATTGGGGCATGGGCTTGCGAGTGAAGCAGACGAGCGTCTCGCTTCGAATGGTGTCGCGCGCGAGCGAATTTAGGCCCCGTCCGTCCGAGACTGGAGCATGGCACAAGTTCTCGATGCTCGATGTGTCAACGCCCCCACCGGACGGAGACGGGAGATCGGCTCACCTCGGACTCCGTGCCGGTCTGAACTTCGGTCGCTCGAAGAGCTCGACCGTTCCGGAAAGCCCTTCCGACCGCCGCTGGATGTTAGGGGCCGGGCGCTACGTCGAGTGGTCGGTGCCGAGACTGTTTGGTTTCCGGGGGTTGACGGTTGGGATCGAGCGGAACGGGACCGCTCGTGAAAGCGGTCGACCGCAGCAGGGCCGCCACTCTGACCTGCTGCTGCTGGCGGACACGGCCAGCCTGGGATACGAGCGGCAATGGACGCCGAACAACGTCTTCCAGATTCGAGGCGGATACGGTCGCGGCCAGGCCAGGCACGTGTCGACCGAAGATGTCGGCGCCATCCTCGAGCCAGAAGCGAAAATCTGGTCAGACAAGGGCCGTGCCACGACAGTTGCGCTGAGGTACTCCCGCCGATTGGGTGGGCTCATCTCAATGATAGCAGAGGGTGTCCACGCTAGGATGTTGGTCGACGGCCCGAAGACCGAGAAGGCGCACTTCACCTCAGTGAACGTCGGGTTCCAGATCCATCCCTTCGGGCGAGATACGACGCGCCCTGACTAGCGCCGCGAAGACCGATCCGCTCGAGCGAACGATGCGCCGGAGCCTATGCTTGTACGGTCCCGTCCGCGTTGAACGTCACCTTCGTGCCTGCCGCGAATCGCTTCCTTCCTGCTGCGGTGGGAAGCGTGACGGTTTGTCCGAGTACGCCGGTCGACACTGTTCCATCGGCGCGAAGCGCGACGGGCGTGCCCGGTTCGAACTCGACGTGGTCACGGCCGCCCACTGAAGTCGCGAGACGGGTGTCCCGCGTCAGCGTTCCTGCCGAGACCGTCCCGTCGTCGCGGAAGCTCACGACTGTAGCCGCCTTGAAAACCACGCGCTCACGCCTCGGGCCGACCGCCACGTCCAGGCCGGTGTCGCGAAGCAGTGTTCCAGACGAGACCGTTCCATCATCGCGGAAGACCACGGGAGTGTCAGCGCTGAACACAGCGGCCTCGCGTCCAGTGCCGACCAACGTGTCGAGACGCGTGTCGCGCTCCAGCGTACCGGCAGAGACGCTCCCGTCGGCGCGGAAGATGACGCGCGTGCCGGCCATGAACCCGACGGGGACGCGTCCGCTCCCGATTGCGGTATCCAGGGTCTCGCGACGTGCCAGGATCCCTGCCGACGCTGTGCCGTCGTCGCGCAGAACGACGTCGGTCTCAGCCTTGAAGACCACGCGACGCGCCCCGAGGCCGGAGCCAACGCGAAGCGACGCATCACCTAGCAGGTGCCGAGTCGGCATCGGGCGATGGTAGTGACGGCACGAGTGAGTTGCAACTGTTCTGGGCGCGTTGGCGAGTACATCGTGGGCGACGCCGCCTGGCCGACCGGAACGCCACCACCCTTCGATATGCTCGCGGGCCGTGGCAGTGGACGGCGGAGGCACGCAATCTCGCGGCGCGTAATCGACGACGGCTTCAGACTCGGTTGCCACGGGCGTTCCACCGTGTCCATAGGCCAGAACGGCCGCCGCCAGCCGAGCGCACGCTGGCATGCGCCGATGCCGCCTACTCAAGAGCCCGCGCCCGGCGCCGGAACAAGAACGAGGCCGCGCCGCGGCGCACCTGTGGCAATCGCAATCAGTTCAGGCTACACGTTCGATGAAGGCGTTCTGCACTGGCTGTTGTGGGTTCCGGATTTTCTGGCACCGGTTTTCCGGAAACTGTGGCACCGGGACCATCCTGAGGGATGGCAGGGTCGAGTTTCAAGTGCTTGGTGCGGCCTGACGGCCCATCGAGCGTGATCCAGCGGCCGCGTTCGAGGACGCGATCGAGAATGGCGGCGGCGAGATCGGGGTCGTGCAGCACGCGCCCCCAGTCGTGCATCGGCTTGTTGGTGGTGAAGACCATCGGCCGTTTACGCAGATGCCGATCGTTGACCACGTGGTAGAGCACGTTGGCCGCCTCGGGGCCATAGCTGAGATAGCCGACCTCGTCGATCACCAGGACGTGCGGATGGGTATAGCGGTCGAGCGCGTCATGCAGACGTCCGGTCCGACCGGCGTTCGAGAGATCCTCGATCAGGTGGGCGGCCGTGGTGAAGAGCGCGTCGAAGCCGTGTTGGATTGCACGGTAGGCGATGGCGACCGACAAGTGCGTCTTGCCGCGTCCCGTTTTGCCGTGCAGGATCAGTGAGCGGCCGTCGGTCACGAAGTCGGGCCCGAGACACGAGCCCAGCAGCGCGACCCGGAGCTGGGATTGCAGGGTGAAGTCAAAGTCGTCGATGGTCTTCAGGTAGGGGAAGTGGGCCCGGCGCGTGAGCCGCTGCAGTCGGGTTTGCGTCCGATGCGCGACTTCGTCGGCCACGAGCAGCGCGAGGAAGTCGCGATAGGACCACTGCTCCTCCTCGGCCCGCGTGATCGCGTCGGGATGGACGCGGCGCATGTTGGCCAAGTGGAGCCGTTTGAGCAGCCCGTCGAGCTCGAGGGCTGACAGGTCGGGGGCGGGCGGGCGAGCGGGCGACGACGTCATTGGATCGTGCCCTCCCCAAACAGCGCGCCCGACACCTGGAGCACGCGGGCGATGTGCGGCGCGCCGAAGACCTGCGCGCGCAAGCCGTCTTCGAAGGCGCGACGCACGCGATCCGGGCCGTGGTGTTGCAGCAGATCGTGGAGGGCGTCGACATCGCGGACCCAGTCCTTCGGCCGCCGATGCACGATCTCGGTCAAGTAGGCCAGGGCCGGCGCGCCGAGGTCGAGGAGCTGCTGGCGCTTCAGGTAGCGCTTCGCGCGCTTGCCGGCCACGGCCGCGACGAGCGCCGCGCGATGGTCGGGCAGCGTCGATCCGGCCCCGCGGAGGAATTGGCGCTCGTGCGTGACCTCGAATCGGCCGGCCACGATGCGGACCCGATCGCGGTACAGATAGAGCGTGCCGGCGATCCCAATCGCCTCCGGCGGCATCGAGTAGGGATGCGTGTCATGGACGACGGTCCCGGTGGGACCGACGTACACCGGGACCCGCAGGGCCAAGTCGTCGGGCCGCACGCGCAGAGCCCGGAGACGCGGCTGTTCCTCGACCAGCCGGATCGCGGGAATCGTCTGCGTGGCCCGACACGGACGCTCCTCGTTGACCTCGCGATGCCACGCGACCAGTTGCGTCTGCAGATCGGCCGGGTCATGGAAGCGCCGCTGCTTGAAGAACGATCCTTTGACGAAGC
Organism: Acidobacteriota bacterium; assembly: GCA_031404695.1. Lineage (GTDB taxonomy): Bacteria > Acidobacteriota > Vicinamibacteria > Vicinamibacterales > UBA2999 > CADEFD01. The sequence continues at coordinate 848 of JANNIB010000051.1, read as the reverse complement.
CGACCAGATTCTCGACCGATCCCTTTTCCTGGGGGCGATAGGGCCAGCACACATCGATGCCGACGCCCAGTTCGAGGACGGCGTAGGCCAAGGTCGGATTCCATTCGGTGACGACGCCGTCGCGCCCCCATTTGAGGGCGACGGTCTTGGGTCGGTCAAAGACGCTCACCAGGGGGGCGCCGCCCCAGCTCTGGAGATGCTCGGCAAAGTGACGGATCAAGGTCTCCGTCGTCTCGTCGGGGACGAGCGAGACGCGAATCGTCCGGGAGTACTTCAACCGCGAGGCGAAGAAGCGAATCCGCTGCGTCGCCCCATCGACATACTCGACGTCCACTTGGCCGAAGTCGTGCTGACTGAATTCGCCCGGCAGGCCCTCGAACCGAACCAGCGGGGTCTGGTCCTTCGGCCGCACCGCGGCGATGAGCGCGAAGAGCGCCGTCTTTTGTCCGGCGTACCCCGCCAGACGCATGCGACGCAGCACCTCCACGGACTTGAGGTCGCGCTCCTGCGCGAGGAGCTCCGCGATGGGTTTCCGGAAATCCTCGACCAGGCTGGGACGACCAATGCCGCGCGTCAGCCGCTCCGCCGCATCGTCCACGTGCGTGATGGCGCCTTCCTTGGCGACGCGTTTGACCGACCGGATCGACGCCCCCGTCAGCTGCGCCACCTCGGCCTGCGCGTGTCCGGCCTTCAGCAGTACCTGAATTTCATGTCGTTTGAGCATGCCCAACATCCTCCCCCCTTGCCCCACACACGGCTGGGGCGTCGGGGATTCTTAGCGCCGCCGGCCGTGGCCGGTGGTGCCAGAATTTCCGGAAGATTTGGTGCCAGAATTTTCGGAACCCGCA
>JANNIB010000050.1:0-37066 GCA_031404695.1 Acidobacteriota bacterium | reverse complement strand
TACTCCGTGAAGCACTGCCGCAGCACCGGGAAGCCCACCCATACGGCCCCGTACGAGGTGACTCCAGGAGCGGTGAGCTGCACCTCGAAGTACGTGTGTATGTCGCCCCACTGCAGGTGCGAGTTGCTCATCAGCAGCGCCTTGCCGGTGGCCGAGCGCGCCGGCGCAATCGCCCATTCGTTCGAGCCGTGCACGTCGTCTTCCCAGCGGGCGAGGCGGCCTTCGAGACGCCGCGGGCTCACCACCCAGTCGTAGTGGATCGTGGGCGTAGACGTCGTCGGCGGTGAGTGGCAGCACCTGGCGCGCCGCGGCGCTCAGGTCGCCCGGGTGCTCGGTGGCCCAGGCGTTGAGACCGGCGGTGAAGGCCTCAATGAGCGGCGCGAACTCGGCGCTCTGTCCCTTCGCCCATTGCTTGGCCGTATCAGGCAGGCCGTTGGTGCGCACCCACTTGTCGGAGTCGAGGTACTCGGCGCCGTAGAACTCGGCGCCCCGGCCACGCGCCTGCGCGTAGAGCCGCACCAGCAGTTCGGCATGTGCCTCCATCTGCGCGTAGCCGTAGGCCCGGAACAGGCTCGGGTGGTCGGCAGCGAAGATGTGCGGCACGCCGTAGCGATCCCACAAAATCTCGGTGCCCGCAGCCGCGGAGGCCGCCGCCGGCGGGGGCGGCGCGGCCTGGCAGCCGGCCAGCAGCAGGCCGAGTAGGAGGGCAGACAGGAGGCGGGGCCGAGCAACGCGCGCCGACAGGCTGGTCATGTGACTACTCCGTGGCGCGGAGTCTAGCAGAAGGCTCGTCGCGACCCGGCGAGGGACTTTGCCGCCATCTTCCGCTAGTCGGGGTGGAGGATCCCGAGATGCGTAAGGCGATGGTTGGCGGGTTGGCGTTGGCGGCGGCCGTGGGGACGGCCCCGGGCCTCATGGCCGGGGTGAAGGGCACACTGGCCATTCGTGGCGCCGCGTTCACGGTGGCGGATGCGGTGGCCTACAAGGCCGACGACGGCATCGAGGTGGCGTTCCTGCCGGCCGCACTCGACCGCAAGGAAGCGGCGAGAGACCGCAAGATCGACACCTTCGATTTGATGCACGGCGACGGCCGCTACGTGGCGCTCATCGTGGGCGCGGATGGCTCCTTCAACTGCATCAACTACTCGACCGGCAAGGTCGGCGTGCAACAGCGACTACACGGCGGCGCTCACCCTCACGACCCGCACGGCCGACCGCGTGGCCGGGCGGTTACGCCTCAAGGGCGCGGACGACACCGCCGACGTGACGTTCGATGTGAAGGTGGAATCGACCCTGGCGCCTCCGGGCACCCCGCTGCCGACCGATGGCGGCGAGCCCGGCCGGCGAGGCGAAGCAGATGTTCGAGATGATGCGGGCGATGTCGCCCCGCAAGGTGAAGCTCGTGGGCGGCACCGTGGGCGGCACCGTGGACGGCAACGACGCCATCGTCGACTTCGTGGCGGTCGAAGACGGCAAACCCGTGAAGGGCTACGCCGAGGTCGTGCGGGTTGGCGGCACCTGGTACATGACGGGGTCGAGCACCCGCTGAGCGCAGCGCGTCGTCACTGAACGGGCCCGAGGTGCCGATCGAACCAGTCGAGCGTCTCTCGCACCAGGTCGTTCCGTGGCGGGAAGTGCCCGGATTGAGTGAGCACCAGGCGCTTGAGCCGCTCCGGCGTGCCCAGCAGGCGATAGAAGGGCCTCGCGCAGGTCTCGACCGGACAGTAGAAGTCGGTATCGCCGTTGATGAGCAGAGTGGGAGTCGTCACCCTCGGCACGTAGTTTATCTGGTCGACTTCGGGAAACGCCCTTGTGAAGTAGTAGGCACCGGCGACGAGTACGTTGGCCTTCAATCGGGGCTCATTGGCGAGCAGCTGAGGCAGTGCGCCACCCCAACTCAACCCGAAGTAGCCGATCCGCGCGTGACTGATGTCGGTGCGGGTGGCAAGGTAGTCTAGGGTGCGATTCAGGTCCCGCACCCAGGCCACCACGTGGTCGCGGTAGACGGCGGTCTCGGCCGGTGAGTCGGTCTCCAGCTCGCTGCGGCGGTCGAAGGTCCCCTTGAACACGGGGACCACCACGATTCGACCGCTCTTGATCATGAAGTCGAACTGGCTGACGGCGTAGCGTTCGAAGTCGCGCTCCTGGCAGGCGTCGGATCCGGGCGCGAACACGATCGCCTGAAAGGGTGTCGCCCCCTTGGACGGCACGTAGATGTACGCGGTGACCCTCTCGGCGCCATAACCCGCGTCGAACCGGACGGTCTCGCGGCGCCAATCCGCATGCGAGGTGTCGGTGCCGTCGACCGACGCGCGCAGATCGCGTCGGTCGTAGGAGAACATCCGCTGGAATCCCGCGTGGGTCGCCTCGGGCACCGGCCGCTCCGCCGCGTAGTCGCGAAAGGCATCCACGAGCTGACCGGTGACCGCGCCGGTCGGCGACTCGTTGGGGTACTTCACGCAGCGGAATCCGAGCGTGGCGTTGCGCGCCCAGGGTGACTGGGCATCCTTGTCCACGAACATGTACGCCGGTTCGTCCCAAGCGCCGCCCAGGATGTATCGCGTGTCGCCCCGTCCCTGGTTGAAGGCCCACTCCTTGACGTTGCCGGCCATGTGCCAGGTGCCGAACGGGCCCAGGCCTCCTTTGGCCGCCACGGCTGCTCGGGAGCCGCGCGCGTCGATGTTCGAGGCCGCCACGACGAAGCTGCTGGCCGACGATGCGGTGCCTGCGGCACGGCTCCAGTGATACACGGAGGGCAAGGCCTTTCCCGCGTATCGCGCAAAGACCGCCGCCTCGTACCAGCTGACACCGGCGACCGGGAAGTCGTCCTGCCCCGCCGGATACATGCCAAGCTCCCAGGTAGACGGGCCCAGTCTTCCGGTGGCGTCACGAAACCGTGGGAGAGCGCTCTCGAGCGTGAGCACGCGTCCTTCAAACGACATCGGCTCCTGCCAGAACTCGGGCCGCGAGTAACCACCGGCGTCCATGAAGGCCTTGAACGCCCGATTGGTCACCTCGACGGTATCGATCCAGAAATCGTGCAGCCGCTGCGCCGGCAGGTTTTCGAGACCCGCGAGCGCCGCGAGCGACATGCCGCCGGGCACGCGCACCATCCCCGGCGGCAGGTCGTGCACGGCGTCGAGTGTCACGGCCAGCTCGGTGGCCTCAGTGCGCGACGACACCGCCCTCCCGAACTCCAGCGAGGCAAATCCGGTTTTCTCGACCCTCCAGTGGAACATCGCGCGCGGCACGCGAATCCCGCTCAGCGGGGTGGCGCCAAGACGGGTCCAGGGCTCGGTCTGCGATCCGTAGGGCCTCATGAGGACTTCGGCGCCAGTCGAAGATCTGCGCGACCTGTGTCGCGCGCTCAACGAACGCGGTGCCCGTTATGTGGTGGTCGGCGGCTTCGCGATGCGCGCCGCCAACTACATCCGCGGCACGATGGACATCGACCTCGGCGTGGCGTCCGACCTCGAGAACGAGCGGCGCGTGTTCGAAGCCGTCGCCACGTTACCAGACCACGCCGCCCGAGAGCTCGCGACGGGAGAGCTGGAGCGATACACGGTGGTCCGCGTCGCTGACGAGATCGTCGTGGACCTGATGAAGTCAGCAGGCGGCGTCGACTACGAACGAGCGTCCAAGGACGCCGTGGTGCGGAGTATCGATGGCGTCGTGATTCCATTCGCGTCGCCCGCTCTGCTCTGGCGAATGAAGGTCGTGACCGGTCGGGAGAAAGATGCCGGGGACCTTGCGTTTCTTCGTCAATGGTTCGCGGAACGTGGGGAGCGATTGCCCACGCTGGACGACTGACACTCGCGCGCGGCCAGTCGTCGATGCCCCGCGCAGCTCGAGCGCCGATGTCGACCTGTGCGCGTAGGGCCACTGCCGAATCCACGACGGCTACTTTTAGAGTCGAGGCGGCTCGTCACGGACGAGTCGTCCGCCGAGGCGGCCAGGGCCGTCACACGCCACAGGGTGGCGGTGGTCAGGACACGGTGCATCACGAGTGCGCGCTCCGCCACGCCGGGCGCTCCGTGAACCTACTGGCGCCGCACGCGGATCGACGTCACGCAGTCGTTCAAGCCGTCTTTCGGGCAGTCGTGCTGGCTGATGAGCTGCAGGTTCGGCGTGTCGGACGTGATCTCGAGCGCGTCGTCGCGATAGCCATCGTCGCGGTAGAGGGTCGCGCGCCACCCGGGCGCGACCTTCACCGAGGAGATGCAGTCATTCCAGTCGTAGACGTAGCGCCCGCCGCCGGTGGTGTCCGACTCGTAGTGCTCGCACGGCCCGCGGACGTCTCCGAGATCCCGCACGTCTTCGGTGAGGTGCGCCGAGCGGCCGAGGTAGTTCGCGTCTTCGTAGATGACGATGCCCGTGTCGAGATCGGACGGGCCACTCGGCAGCGACTTCTGGCAGGCGGCGGCGCCGAGCGCCAGGAGCAGCACGGTCAGGGCGAGGGCAGGCAGACGACGCATCACAGGTTCCATGTCCACTATGACGGCGGAGACAGGGCCACGAGTTCCGGCGCGTGCCCCTCGCCCGCCACCGCCACGACGATGTACTGGCGTCCGTCGTGTTCGTAGGTCATCGGCGCCCCGGTGGCGCCGGCCGGCAACGGAATCTCGGCCACCACCTGACCTGTGCGCTTGTCGAAGGCGCGCATGCGCGGGCCGCCGCCACCTGGGGGGATGCTGAGTCCCACGCTGCTGCCCTCGGTCACGAAGAGCAGCGATTTCGTGACGAGCGGCGCCGCGCGTCCCATCTGCCCGAGCGGCGGCGGGTTCAACGACTTGAGCGCCGGGTGATCGCGCGGGCCGTCGCCGTTGGGCACCATCCACCGGTGATCGCCGGTATTCAGGTCGATGGCAGTGATGCGTCCGTAGGGCGGCTTCGTGATCGGCAGACCGCGCGGCCCCGGGCCCGGCTCACGGTCGAGCCGCTTGCGCGTCTGGGTGTAGGTGAAGCGTCCCGGTCCCTTGATGAGCGCGCCGAGCCACGGGAAGGTCACCGACGGCACATAGAGCATCCCGGTCTCTGGATCGAATGCCGCGCCGCCCCAGTTGGCGCCGCCCACCCAGCCGGGCAGGTAGAGCGTGCCCTTCTTCTCGCCGGGAGCCGTGCCTTCGAGCGTCGGCGGCGTGAACATCGGGCCGATGGTCCACTGCTTCACGATCTCGCGCGCTTCCTCCTTCAGCTCGGGCGTGAAGTCGATGAGGTCGTCGTCGGTGAGGCCCTGGCGATCGAACGGGGCCGGCTTCGTCGGGAAGGGCTGCGTGGGCGCGGTCCATTCGCCCGGCACGGTGGACTTGGGCACCGGCCGCTCCTCGATCGGCCACACGGGCTTCCCCGTCACGCGATCGAACACGAACGCGAACGCCTGCTTGGTCACCTGCACCACGGCCTTGATGCGGCGGCCGTTCACGGTGATGTCAGCCAGTACCGGCGCCGTGGGGTTGTCGTAGTCCCACAGGTCGTGGTGCACCATCTGGTAGTGCCACTTGAGCGCGCCGGTCTTGGCGTCGAGGCACACAAGGCTGTCGGAATAGAGGTTGGCCCCCGGACGCTGCCCGCCGTACCACTCGTTGGCGGCACTGCTGAGCGGCACGTAGAGGGTGCCGAGCTCGGGATCGGCGCTCATCAGGCTCCACGCCTTGGCGCTGCCGGTGTCGCGCCACGAACGCTGTTCCCATGACTCGAGGCCGGGCTCGCCGGGCCGCGGCACCACGTGGAACGTCCAGCGCAGGGCGCCGGTGCGCACGTCGTAGGCGCGGACGTCGCCGGGCGGCAGATCTACCTGCGTGCCCGAGTCGGTCCAGCCCTGCCCGCCGATGACGACGACGTCACCGACCACCAGCGGCCCGGGCGCACTCCAGCGAAACGAGGTGGCCTTCGCGCCGAGCCCGCTCAGCAGGTCCACGCGTCCGCCGATGCCGAACCCGGCGGCGGTGCGTCCGGTGCGCGCGTCGAGGCCGTACAGGTAGCGGCCGCGCACGTTGAAGATTCGCGCCTCGCCGCTCGCGGTCCAATAGGCGAGGTTGCGGCTGGCGCCGGCGCCGCCGAGATCGTCGGCTTCCACCGCCTGCGCCCATACCGTGGCGCCGGTCGCCGGGTCGAAGGCTTCCGCCAGGCCGAGCGCATTCGAAGCGAACAGAAGATTCCCGGCCTTGAGCGGCGTGCTGCGGTAGTTGTCGGGCACCACCAGATCCGGATGCGCGGCGCGAAGCGCCGGATCGACCCCCGGACGCCGCCACGCCACCTGCAGGAAGCCGACGTTGGCCGCCGTGATGCGGTCGAGCGGCGAGTACTTCGTGCTGCCGGGGTCGCCCCCGTGGTTCAGCCAGTCGCCCCGGACCGGGACGCGCTGGGCGCGGGATTCCGCCACGGTGAACACGAGCAGTCCGACCACGCAAGTAAGCGCCAGCAGGGTACGCATCGCGCGGATGGTAACGCATTGGCCGCCGGGCGCCAGCCGGGCCGCGGCCGCGGTGCTACGATGGCGTTCGATCACATGTCCAACGTCAACACTGAGATTTCCGCCCTCTTCTCGCGCGATCTGGCGCGACTTGCCCGTCAGCTCGACGCCCTCGACGATGCCCGGCTGTGGCAGGTGCTGCCCGGCGTGACCAACGCCGCCGGCAACCTGATGCTGCACCTGAACGGCAACCTGCGCGAATACATCGGCCGGCAGCTCGGCGGCGTGCCATACGTGCGCGACCGGCCGCGCGAGTTCGCGGCCAGAGATGTCTCGCGCTCGGCGATGCGGGCGGAGCTCATCGAGCTGACGTCGCTCATCCCGGGCGTGCTGTCGCGAATGTCGGCGACGCGCTGGGACGATCGCTTTCCGGAGAACGTACTCGGTGAGCCGCTGACGAACCGCCAGTTCGTGATCCATCTGTACGGCCACCTCAACTATCACCTCGGCCAGATCGACTATCTCCGCCGTACGCTCACCGGCGACGGCGCGCTCGCAAAACCGGCGTCGTAGGTCCGTCCGCGCGCGCACGATCGCGATCCGTCTCCCGATCGCGCTATCAGACGACGTCGTCGCCATCGGCCGAATCGCCTGTACCGGGCCGTCTCTTTCACTGAAGTGTCACGGTCTCCCCCCGAGGCGTGCCATCCGGACAAAGGAGACAGGTATGTGCAAGAACTACCCACCGCGATTCCCAGCGGCCGGCATCGCGCCGAAGCAGCGCAGGCGGCGGTGCAGCCGCCCACGACGCGCGTCGAGCCCGGGCTGACGCTCGACATCGAGGGCTTCTGCAGCGAGACCCGGCTGCGCACCTCGAACGTCCGCATCACCTGGCGGGCTCGCACCGCCGCTCTCGGCGTCGCCAGCCTCGACACCGCGACGCAGCGGCTCGAAACCACCGTCTTCAGGGGCGGCTTCGAGAAGGGCCTTTACGTGGCGCTGCCGATTGGTGACGCCGCCGCGGATCGGCCGATCGCTGCCATCTCGCCTGGAGTGCCGGGCGCGGCCGGCGTAGCTGGCGCGGCGCAGCAAACGCTCACGCGGCGCGCCTTCCAGATCCGCCTGATCCAGGTGAACGCGTCGCGGGTGTCTGCCGCGGCTGCTGACAGCGCTGAACGAGAGGCGGTGGTCGAGAATCTCGAACCCGGCGTCAACTACACGTGGCGGATCGCGGTCGACGCCGCGGCCGGACGCGTGGTGTCGCCGTCGATCTCCCTGCGAGCGCTGGTGTGCCCGGCCGACCTCGTCGAACCTCCTCCCACGCAGGCACCGCGGCGGCAGCCATGACGCGCGTCACAACCTGGACTGCGGCGGCGATGCTGAGCCTGATGGCGAGCGTCGCCCAGGGACAACTGTCGGTCACGGTGCGCGATATCAGCCCCGACCGCTCCACCAACACCGATCCCGACGGCGCGTCAGGGGGACGCGTGAACGGCATCGGCGTCGATGCCGCGACCCCCGCGCGACTGTATGCCGCCAGCGAGTTCGGCGGACTCTGGCGCAGCAACGACAACGGCGTCACGTGGGCGCATCTCGATGGCCACGTGCCCACCGCTACGTGGGACGTCGAAGTGGATCCGTCGAGCTCGAACCGCCTCTACGCGACCTCGCTCTACGACGGGCGAGTCGTCAGCCGCTCCGGTATCAACGTCAGCACCGACGCCGGCGCGACGTGGACGCATCCGGCGAGCGCGGTGCCGCCCGCCGGTTTCTGCGACACCGACACTCGCCGCACCGAGCCTGCCGCCTTCGGCATCGCCGTCGATCCCGCGAACACGAACCGTGTCTTCATCGGCACCAACTGTGGCCTGGCGGTGAGCACCAACGCCGGCGTCACGTGGGCGTTCATCGATCCCACGCCCGGCGACACGGCCGGCGACATCACCGACGTCATCGTGCACCACGCCGGCATCATCGACGTGTGCGGCGACGACGGCCACCTGCGTTCGACCAACGGCGGCACCACCTGGACGACCGCGCCGGCGGTGCCCCTGCCAGGGGGTCAGTGTTCGCTGGCAGTTTCGCCCGACGAAGACTACGTACTCTTCGCGGTGGTCGGCACCTCGATCTTCGAGAGCGACGACGCCGGGCAATCGTGGCCGGGCACCTACGCGAATCCGTCGGCGCAGGGACGCATTCCGTTCCTTGCCACCAACCAGCGCGCCGGCAACACCTACGACCTGTGGTTCGGCGACGTGCGGCTCCATCGCGGCACCTGCACCACCCCTGCCACGCCCGCGCAAGGCGGCGCGCAGCGCTGCAACGCCTCGGCGGCGTGGGCCGGTCCGTTCACGCGCTCGGTCGGCGCGCACGACGACTCGGGCGACATCGCGTTTGTCCCGAACGCAGCCTCAGACGCCTGTCCGGTGCTCTTCGCCTCCGACGGCGGCGTCTATCGGAACACGCTTGCGGCGAGTCCGGCCTGTCACACGCCGGTCTGGATTCAGCCCACCGTCACGCCGCACGCGCTCTGGAACTACACGTTTGCGGGCGTGTCGCGGCCGGGGGCGGCCGTGGAGCACCTTTACTTCGGCAATCAGGACAACGGCACCTTCGGCGCCACCAACGGCGGCGCCGCGGCGGTGACGTGGAACAACGAGCGCTGCTGCGACGGCTTCGACGCCAACGGCGACCCACTGCGCGGCGTCACGACGGTGTGCTGCTTCGGCGGCGGACGCGCGACGCGGCTCTTCCTCAGCGCGCCGGGTCTCGTGGCGCCCTCGAACGAGATCGGCAGCTATCCGCCCGGCAACATGAAGGGCTTCCAGCAGCTCGAAGGCATCCTGACGTTCGGGACTGACGACTACATCGTCGCGACGACGTCGGGGATCTTCGTGACCTTCGACATCGGCGCCACCGGCGCGGGTTTGCCGGCGTGGACGGCGGTGGGCACTTCGCCGCCGGCAGACGCGTGTGGCATCCAGACCGCATCGGCCGGCGGCACGCCGGTGTTCTTCGCGAAGGACGGCGGCTGCGACGGCGACCGTGCGGGCCGTGTGCTGACCCACACCGGCACCGGTGCGGCCGGCGCCTGGCAGGTGGTGCCGCCCCCGCCTGGTGGCGGCACGTTCGGGGTCTTCGCCGTCGATCCGAACAACCCGCAGCGCATCCTCGCCTCGCGCGTCGGCGTCGGCGTGGCCACGCGCATGTTCCTCACCACCAATGGCGGCGCGGTGTGGAACGCGCTGCCGGCACTCGACACGCTGATGACCGGAAACGGCGTGTTCAAGTACGACACGCTCAGCGGTCCACGCGCGTTTGCCCGCCGTAACGGCTATCCGCAGCCAACGCTCGTAGCCTTCGACCCGCTGGACCCGGACATCCTGGTGGCCGGCGGAACTGATTCCGGCGTCTTCATCAGCACCAACGGCGGCACGCGCTGGCAGCTGGTGACCGATCCGTTCAACCCGGGCGTGACGGGCACGCCGCACATTCCGCGGCCCTACTACGCGCACTTCGATCACGATCCGCCGGCCGGCGACATCAACCTGTATCTCGGCACCCGTGGACGCGGCGCCTGGCGGCTGACGTTCAAGAAGGTGGCGATGCCCGAGATCCAGGTGCCGTCGCCGCCGTCGTTCGTGCCGGCGTGCGTGGGCACACGCCAGACCGCCACGCTCAACGTCTGCAACACGAGCCTGGGCAACCTGGTGGTGAGCGGAGTCTCGTCATCGAATCCCGAGTTCGTGGTCACCACCCCGTCGGGCGGCTTCCCGGTGACGGTGAGCCACGACTTCTGCTTCCCGATCGAGGTGGCGTTCTCGCCGACCGCGACGGGCACGCGCACCACCACGTTCACGATCACGAGCAACGATCCCAACGTGCCGTCACTGGCCGTGCCGGGCTCAGCGTCGGTGGGGCAGGCCACCGCCGTTACGATGGTGGCCGACAGCGGCGACTACGGCGAGGTGTGTCCGGGGCCGCAGGGCTTCCGCGACCTGAGGGTGACCATCGACAACCGCGGCAGTTGCCCGCTGCTAGTGTCGAACATCACCTCGTCGTCGCCGGAGTTCCAGGTGCCGTCGGTGCTGGCCTTGCCGCTCAGCGTGGCGCCGGGCGCCAACATCCAGGTGCCGATCCGCTTCGAAGCGGCGGCCGCCGGCGCCAGGGCGGCCACCGTCACCTTCGCCACCAACGATCCGGCGGCGCCGAACAAGGTTGTCAACCTCAGCGCGACGGTGCCGGAGCCGTACGTCTGTTCGCCGCCACTGTTCACGTCGCTCGAGAGTCAGATCGGGCCCACCTGGGGCACCGGCCGCACCGGCAACTACACCGTGAACGCTGCGGGACGACTGCTGAAGTCGTTCGGGCCATCGCGCACGTTGGCCGTCCAGACCCAGGGCGAGTACCTCTGGTATCCCGGACGGCACGAAGGTCAGCTGGATGCGACGCTGCTCTATCGACGCGGCCTGTGGCAGGCCGGGCTCGGCGCCAGCGCCAAGAGCGCGGCCCTTGGCAGCGAGCCCGACGCCGGCACGCTCAGCGAGGCCACTATCAGCATCGACCGCCTGCTCTCGACGGTGCGCTTCGGCCTCTTCGGCTCGAAGGGCCTGAAGAGTCGCGACGTGGTGGGCGCGGTGGAGACGGTGGGGCCGCCGGTGGCCGGCGTGCAGCAGGTCGTGGTACTCGAGCGCGTCATCCACTCCGTGGATACGCTCGGCGCCAACCTGCAGCTCGATCTGGTGCCGGGCACCTGGTGGCTCGATGTCAACGTCGCGCTGCTCAACCGGCATGCGCCGGGCGCGAGCAACACCGCGGGAGGCGCCGCGCGCGTCTTGCGGCAACTGGCGCCGTGGCTGGTGGGGTGGCTCCAGGTAGACGTGAACGAGAGCTTCGTCGGCTCGAACGCGGTGGGCACGGTGACAGTGGGCCTGCGAATCGGACGCTGGCCGTCGCCAGCCGATTGGACCAACCCGGTCAACCCGCTGGGCACGCTGGTGCCACGCGTGCACTACGAGGTGTTCCCGCGCGTGCGTCCGTAGGCACCGGGTGGCCGACGCGGCCGCACTCACACTGATGGCATCAGACGCCGGGGAGCTGGTTGCTTCCCGGCGTTTGTCTATCGTTCCAGTTCCCGACGCACCGAGCGGAGGGTGGCGCGGATCTTGTTCACCTCGCGCGTCAGGCCGACCTTGATGAACGGCTTCATCGCGTCGGGCGCGGTGGCGATCGTCGCCGCGGCCTCGAGGCGGGGCACCGGTCCGTGCTTGAGCGCCGGGTCGTGATCGAAGCGCTCGCCCCGGGCGTAGTTGGTCGAGACCAGCAGCCGCGCGATACGGCGCAGGCGCGCGTTGTCTTCGCGCCGTTCGAGCGGATCGGCGCCGGCGGCGTCCACGGTTGCCGCATCCTGCCAGCGTTTCAGCTCCACGGCCAGGCGTCCGAGATCATCGACGACGGGCGTGAGGTCCACCGCCCCGGCCGCTGCTGTCTGGTAGGCCGCCACGGCGGCGCGCATCTCGTCGGCCGTTGCCGCGTAGTCGAACGGATGCAGCGGCGCGTTCAGAATCCGGACGATGGTCGTCAGATAGACCTTCAGATCGCGGTGCAGGATGTCGAGGTCGGCCACCGGCATCAGGTCGTCGGGCGTGTGCCAGGCGATGTTGCCGCCGCAGCCGCCCACCGCGTAGTAGCCCCGGCGTTTGCGCTCATCGAGCGGGATGTTCGACAACAGCATGTAGAGGCCGGTCGGCCCGATCTGGTTGAACGAGTAGTCACCAGCCCTGAGTGGCCGCACGCGCTCGCTCGGCACACCGAGGGCATCCTGGATCGACGAGCGGCAGAGGGCGTCGGCCTCGGCCATCCACATCACCTCTTCGTAGGCGGTGGCGCCTTCGCAGCCCGGCGAGTCGATGTCGAGCTGCGCGATGCACTGCTCGTCGATCTCGTCGGCGAAGGTATCGGCATACCAGGTAGACCCGGCGTAGCGTCCGGTCGAGTGGCCCGGCCACCACGCGATGCGCACCGATCGCTTCAGGCGGTCGCGCATCCCCCACAAGACGCGGGCGAGCTCGAGCAGCGCCGCATCGCCCGTGGCGTTGTCGCCGATGCCCTCGTACCACGAGTCGTAGTGACCGTGCACGAGCAGGAACTCTTCGGGGTCGTCAGTGCCGGGGATCTCGACCACCGGCAGCGGGCAGGTCTTCCAGCCTTCGTCGAGCCAGGTCTTCATCGTCGCCCGTGTGGTGCCACGCTCGAGGTCGGCGATGAGCGCCAGCCCGTCGGGGTTGTTGATGCAGACGACGGGAATCGCGGGCTTCCTGCCAAGTGACTCGGCGGTGGGCGCACCCCAGATCGAGGTACAGATGCCTTCGTGCACGTTGTTCCCTGGGTGGATGAAGATCTCACCGATGGCGCCGCGCCGCTCGAAGGCACCAACGGCAGCTGGCATCGAGAAGCCCTCGGTGAGTACGATCTTCCCGCGCACCGGGTCGTCACCGCCGCTGTCGCGGGCGGCGTCCGGCAGGTCGAAGAGCGAGGAAGTGCCACCCGCATACTTCGACGGCACGTAGCAGATCTCGCCCTCGACCGCGATGTCGCCGGTCGAGCGGCCCATGGCCGGTGGACGCGCGTGCAGTGATCGGGAGGCGCCGGTGGCCGAGATCGCGAGGTCCGCACGGACGGGATTGCTGATGTAGAGCGTCGGCTCGTGCAGGGTGACGGGAATGCCGAGCGCCTCGAGGCGGCCCACGAGATACCGGGCGGCCGTCCGCTCTGCCTCGGTACCCGACTCACGAATCAGGTGGATGAACGAGTCAAGCAGCGCCTTGGGCTCATCGAGGCGGATGGCGTCGTGCGCGGCGGATTCGATGTCGGGATCTTTGAACATAGTCATTTGTTCCATGGTTGTAACGGGGTCTGTCACGGCCACGACTTGTAACGGGGTCTGTCACTGTCTCCGGCTCGTGACGGTGACAGACCCCGTTACAAGTCAGTCGAAGAAGATCGTCAGGTTCTTTGCCGGTGTCGGGGGCGAGAGCCGACTCGCGACGACGAACGCGATCGCGCTCAGCACGACCCCAACCTCCACCGAGTCGATGCCGTGGTGCGCCACCGTCTTCTGGCCCGTGAACGTCCACGCCAGGCAGCCGAGAAAGCCCACCACCATGCTCCAGATGGCGCCTTCCTTGGTGCCGCGCTTCCAGTTGAGGCCGACGACCACCGGCACGAAAAAGAAGCTGGCGATGAACTTCGCCTGCTCGACCACCAGCGCCTGCACGTCACCGAGCTTCAGGCCGGCGACCCAGAACGGGATGAGCGCCAGCACCACGATCGAGATGCGGTTCACCCACACGAGCCGCGCCTGCGACGCCGCCGGGTTGATGAGCCGTTTGTAGAGATCGTGCGCGAAGGCGCCGCCAGTCACCAGCAGGATCGAGTTGACTGTGGACATGATCGCCGACAGCATCGCGATGAGAAAGAGCGAGCCGAGCAGCGGCGACATGATCGTCGATGCCATGATGCTCGACGCCTGATCCGCCGACGGCAGATACGGAAACACGCCGCGCATGCCGATGCCGAGCAGCATCACCGACACCGCGATGCACACCTGCAGCGCCATCGAGATGCCAATCGCGTAGCGCACGGTCGCGACGTCCCGCATGGAGTAGTAGCGCGTCATCTCGTAAGGCGCCGCGGCGATGCCGAGCCCGAACGCGAGCGATGTCGCCAGGATCTCCTGCCACGTGAACCACCAGCCGGTGAGGCGCGGCTCGATCGAGCCCACGTATTCCCCCAGTGCCGCCACGCCACCGGTGTGCGACAGGACCACCGGCACGGCGACCACCAGCGCCAGCACCATGATGAGGGTCTGCACGAACTCGATGTAGGAGCTCGATCGCACGCCACCGAGCGCCGTGTAGAAGCCGGTGCTCGCCAGCAGCAGCGCCATCGCCGTGCGCGGCGTCATGCCGAACACCGCCGACGCGATCTCGCCGATCGCCTGGAACTGCGCGGTGAGCAGGATGCTGTAGCAGAGGATGATGAGCACCGCGGCGATGGTTCTCGCGCGTTCACTGGCAAAGCGTGTGCCCACGTAGTCGGCCACTGTGAGGGCGCCGAACTTGCGCAGCTTCGGCGCCACGAAGTACGCCGACACCACCCATCCCGCCCACACACCGAACCAGGCCCAGCCCCAGCTCACGCCGGTCTGGTAGTAGCGGCCCAGCGTGCCCACGAACGTCCCGGCGCTGATCTGCGTCGCCGCCAGCACGGCCCCGCCCACCCACGGACCGATGGATCGGCCGGCCACCAGGAAGTCTTCCTCGGTCTTGCTCTTCCGGAATCCCCAGATGGAGACGCCGAGCACCATCCCCAGGTAGAGGATGGAGACCCACAGCAGCACGGCGGAGTCAGCGACCACGCGACTCCCCTCCAGCAGCGCGATCGCGTGCCGCCGCGCGCCACGCCCACAGGAAGTAGACGGCCAGCCACACCACCGCGGCGACGAAGAAGCCGTAAAAGCCCCAACCGAATCCCACGCTCACGGCCGGCCTCTGCGGCGACGCAGGAACCACGCCGTGCTGCCGGCGAGCGTCGCCAGCGCCGTCAGGTCCATCACCCGAGAGATGTCCCACGGACGCGGCTCACCGGCACGCGCGAAGGGCACGATCACGATCGCCGGCAGGTGCGGGAGGGTCGCCGTGCCGCGCGGACCCGTCCAGGCGAAGGCTGGCATGGTGGCAGACGCCACGGCGCCGTCGGGCACGGTCACCGCAAGCTCGACGCGGTGCGACCGGCCGTCGGTTGGCGTCGTCGGCAGCCACAGGGGGCAGCGGTAGGCGCGCGAGGCGGCCTGCGTCACGCGGTAACGCAGCGTGTAGGGTGCGCCGGCCGCGGCCGGGACCACGCGCACCGACCGGGTGCGGCCGATGTCTCGGGGCTCGCCCGTGACCTGGCCGGCCATGACCTCGAGCCGCCCGACCTCGGTGCCGTCGAGCAGTTCCAACCGGTGTTCGACCTCGGCGGCCTCTCCAACTTCGACCGTCAGCGCCACGTCGCATGCGACAGGTGCCGTGAATGTGACGGCCACCTCAGCCATTCGAAGCACCGGCGCGGCCACCGCCACAGCCGTCATCGACCACGCCAGCAGCAGCGTGACACCGAGCAGGCAGATACCGGGAACCCTGGCAAAGCGCATGACGGCACGCCGCGGGCGCCGCTTCCGAGCGGAGGGGGCCGGGCGTGCTGCGCAGTCTACATCCGGCGCGCCTGTCGCCGACGGGCCGGCCAGCACCAAACGCCATCCGGGGTGTCGAAATCCGGTCACGCCGTTCGACGATATGGCAAAGTCCCTTGTTTCCGGATTCTCGCCATCTCGTCCATGAGCACACGACCATGAGCTTCCTGCCGGATCTTCGCTACGCCGTCCGCTCCCTGACCCGTGCCAAGGGCCTCACCGCCACCGTCGTGCTGACGCTGGCGCTTGGCATCGGCGCCAATGCCGCCATCTTCAGCGTCGTGCGCGGGGTGCTGCTGCGGCCGCTGGTCAACCGCGACCAGGACACGCTCATCTACATCCGCCAGAGCGCGCGCGGCATCGGTGCCGAGAACGCGAACTTCTCGGTGCCGGAGCTGCGTGACCTGCAGGGGCGGGTGAAGACGCTCTCGGCCTTCGGCGACTTCTCCACCATCGAGTTCACGATGATCGGGCTGGGCGAGCCTCGGGTCGTGCGGGCCGGTGTCGTGGGAGGGTCCTACTTCGAGGTCATGGGGCTGCGGCCGACCATCGGGCGCCTGCTCGGTCCGGCCGACGACGGCGCCGCCGCAGCGGGCGCGGCCGTGCTCACGCACCGCTTCTGGACCACGGCCTTCCAGTCGGATCCGAACGTCATCGGCAGGACGATCCGGCTGAGCGACCGCACGGCGACCGTCGTCGGCGTGCTCGAGCCGTCGGTGCCGTATCCGACCGAGACGGAGATCATCGCGAATGTCGTCACCAGTCCGCATCATCTCGACGCGACGATGGTGGACGGGCGCGTGCATCGCATGACGGAGCTCTTCGGCCGCCTCGCCCCCGGGCAAACTGTCGAGAGCGCGCGGGCCGAACTGCAGACCGCCCATGGCGCCATCAAGGCCGAGCACTCCGAGGCCTACCCGGAGAGCGCCAACTTCTCCATCGACGCCGTGACCCTGCGCGACCAAATCGTGTCGCCGGCGCGCACCATCCTGCTGGTGCTGCTGGCCGCCTCGGCGCTCGTTTTCGTGGTCGCCTGCTCGAATGTGGCGAATCTGATCCTGGCGCGGTCGGTGCGCCGTGAAGGCGAGCTGGCGGTGCGGGCCGCCCTGGGCGCCAGCCCGGCCGCGCTCAGACGCACGCTGCTGGCTGAAAGTCTCGTGCTCTGTGTCTCGGGTGCCGTGCTCGGCGTCATGGTGGCCAGGCCGATGGTGAGTGTATTGGCGCGCTACGCTTCACGCTTCTCGATCCGCGCGATGGACGTCACCGTGGATGCGACCCTGCTGTGGG
Source organism: Acidobacteriota bacterium (assembly GCA_031404695.1). Classification (GTDB taxonomy): domain Bacteria; phylum Acidobacteriota; class Vicinamibacteria; order Vicinamibacterales; family UBA2999; genus CADEFD01. Next base: position 20,132 of record JANNIB010000050.1, on the reverse strand, counting down.
TGGGCGCCGTTCTGGCGGTGGTCGCTGCCGTCGGGCTCGCCTTCGTGCCGCGCCTGCCGAATGCCGACGCCGCCACCGGCCCCGGCCTCTCCTCCGGCAACATCCGCATCACGCCCGGCACTAACCGGCGCCTGCGGCTCTTCGCCGTGGCGCAGATCGCCGCCTCGTTCGTGCTGCTCGCCGGCGCCGGCATGTTGCTGTCGACGCTCATCGGCCTGCAGCGCACCCAGACCGGCATTCGCGGCGGCAATGTGCTGGCCGTCAACGTGCCGATTGTGTCGTTCGAGCGCAAGCCCGAAGAGCTGAACGCCTTCTACCGCGAGGTGCTGCGCCGCATCGGCCAGCTGCCCGAAGTGGAACGGGTGGCCCTCGGCAGCGCCGTGCCGTGGCGCGATCCGGGCTTCTTCGCCGCGCAGTTCACCGTCGAGGGCTACGCCAAGGCCAATGGCGAGGAGGATCCGCGCGCGCAGTTTCGCAGCGTTTCTTCCGGGTTCTTCGAGTCGCTGGGCGTGCCCATCGTGGCCGGCCGCGACTTCAACGAAGGCGATCGCCAGGACGCGGAGAAGGTCGTCATCGTCAGCGAGAGCCTGGCGCGGCGGATGTTTCCCGGCCAGGACGCGGTGAACCGCAAGCTGATGTGGACCGATCCGGTGACCGACTTCATCGGCGTGAGCAAGAACGGCCGCCGCATCATCGGCGTCGCCGCCGACCTCGACGACCAGAACATCGTGCCCGAGCCCACGATGACCATCTACCACCCGTTCGAGCAGGAGATGCACCTGGGCCGCATCTTCGTGCACGCCAAGACCGACCCCTACGCGCTGGTGACGCCGATCACGAAGATCGTGCAGGGTCTGTCGGCCGATCAGCCGGTGGAACGGGCGGCCTCGATGAACGACATCCGCGCCGAGGTGCTGTCGCCGGCGCGGCTGAACGCGTTCGTCTTCGGCGGCTTCTCGGGCGTCGCGCTGCTCATTGCCGTGGTCGGCGTGGCCGGCGTGCTCGCCTTCTCGGTGACCGCCCGCACGCGCGAGTTCGGCATCCGCCTGGCGATCGGCTCGGCGCCGCGCCAGCTGCTGACCGGCATCCTGAACGAAGGCGCGGTGATCGCCGCGGGCGGCATCGTGGTCGGGGTGTTCGGCGGCTACCTGCTGACGCAGATCGTCGGCAGCTTCCTGACCGACGTACGCCTGCCCGGCGTGGGCGCCACCGCCGCGGCCGCCGCGGTGCTGGCGCTGGCAGCCGTCGCCGCCTCGCTCATCCCGGCTTCGCGCGCGGCCCGGGTGGATGTGGCGCAGGCCCTGCGCTCTGAATAGGCCATTTGTAACGGGGTCTGTCACGGTCACGGGTTGTAACGGGGTCTGTCACCGTCTCCGTTTGGTGACCGTGACAGACCCCGGAGACATTCGATGACCGTGACAGACCCCGTTACAAATGGCTAGCGCGCGCCGGCCACGTCCAGCAGCGCGCCGCTGGTATAGCTGGCCTCGTCTGACAGGAGCCAGAGGATGGCGCCGGCGATCTCGCCAGGTTCGCCGGGGCGCAGCATCGGCACCAGCGGGGCGATGCGCTCGAGGCGATTGGGCTGGCCGCCGCTGGCGTGGATCTCGGTGCGCACGATGCCAGGCCTGACGGCATTCACCCGGATGCCTTCGGTCGCCACTTCTTTCGCCAGCCCCATCGTGAAGACGTCCACCGCGCCCTTCGCGGCCGCATAGTCCACGTATTCACCGGGCGAGCCGATCCGCGACGCCACCGATGACATGTTCACGATGGCGCCGCCGGCGCCGCCGTGTTTCGTGGACATTCGACGCACCGCTTCCCGCGCGCACAGCATGGTGCCGATGACGTTGATGGCAAACATGCGGTGCAGGCGTGCGGCCGACATCTCGTCCACCCGCGCCTTCATGTCGACGACGCCGGCGTTGTTTACGAGCGCCGTGATGGGGCCGAGCGCCCGCTCGCCGTCCGTGAACATCCTCAGCACGTCGTCCTCGACGGCCACATCCCCCGGCAGGGCCACGGCGGTGCCGCCGAAGTCACGGATGGCCGCGACCACCATGTCGGCGGCCTCGCGGTTCGCGCGGTAGTTCACGCCCACCGCGTAGCCGCGCGAGGCGGCGAGCCGTGCCGTCGCCGCGCCAATGCCTCGACCGGCGCCGGTGATGAGCACGACCGGCGTCAACGCGCGGCCCCGGGGGCGACCACGCCGACGATCGCCGCGGCAGTCTCGGCCGGACAGGCCCGCGCCACCCAGTGATCGTCGGTGTCGATGCTCATGCACGCCGCCGACGGGATGAGCGTCGCCAGGCGCTCGGCCACGGCGAGCGGGCTGATGACATCGCGCGTGGCCCAGACGAGCAGCACCGGCATCGACAGCGCTGTCAACTGCAGCGACAGGTCGGGCACGGGGTTGGTGGCCCACGCGGCTGCCTGCGGATAGGCATCGCGGTAGTCGGTGCGCCAGTCGCTGGCGCCGAGCGCCGCCATGTCGAGGCCGCCGGCAGCCACGGCGAGCACGAGGTGTGTCACGCGCGCCGGATAGCGCAGCGCCACTGCCATGGCAAGGTAGCCGCCCATCGACTGGCCAACGAGCACCGTAGGCTGCGTGATGTGCGAGGCCACGTGTTCGACCAGATCGTCGTATGACCCGACCGACGGATCTCCGGGCGCCCCGCCGAGGCCCGGCAGGTCGATGAAAGTGCGCGTCCAGCTGGCCGGCAGCTGGTCGGCCACCGGCTGCCAGAACACTGACAGCCCCGCCGCTCCAGGCACGAACGTGACGTGTGGCTGCACGACGGCAGCAGGTGGCGCGGCGGTCACCGTCAGACCGCCGTGAGCACGAGGGGCGCCCCGCGCGTGATGACGAGCGTGTGTTCGTAGGGCGCGGCGAGGCTGCGATCGGCGGTGCGGATGGTCCAGCCGTCGGCCTCTTGCACCGGCGTCGCCGATTCGGCGCTCAGCATCGGCTCGATGGTGATCACCAGGCCTCCGGTGAGCACGGCCTGCTGCCACGGGTCGTAGTGATTCGGCATGTCGTGCTCTCCGCCTGCTATGAGTCTTCGGATTCCCAATGGAACTTGTGCAGCAGCCGGTGCAGGAACGGCGCCACGAGCAGGCCGGCGAACACGATGAACGCCAGACCCGCATACAACGCGTAAACGCCGGCGAACACCTTGCCGGCATCACTCTTCGGCGCGTTCACCGGGCCCATGCCGCCAAGCAGCATCGCGGCGTTCAGGAAGGCGTCGCGCCAGTCGAGGCCTTCGAAGTAACTGTAGCCGGCCATCCCGATCGCCAGCGAACCGAGCACCAGACCGAGCGCCGCGGCGGCATGGATCACCATGCGGGCCACGAACCGCTGTCTATTCAGCGGGCGACGGGTGCGGGGTTCGTACATTCCGCTGCTACTCTATCGCTAGTCCCGCGTCAGCCGAAGCGGGCACCCCAGTCGATGAGGCCCACCGCGAAGGCAGCCGTGGCGCCCAGCGCCGCCACCGCGCGCAGGTGGTTCCACCGCTGCCACGTCACGACGTACGAAGGCCAGCGTGTGGCCGCCTCGGTCGTGGCCACACCAGCCAGCGCGTTGTTCAGCGGGACGTTGCGGGCCATGGTGATCCCGAAGACGCCGATGAGATACGCGAGACTGGCTCCGAACAGCCAGCCCTGATCGGGCACGGCGGCGGTGATGACGGCGATCAGGAACGACAACACCGTGGTGCCGAGGAACACCGTCAGGAACAGCGGATTGACGATCGCCACATTGATGCGCTGCATCGCCTCGAGGCCGGCCGCTGGCGGCAGTTGCGTGAGCGCCCGCATGACCGCGTTCGAGAAGACGAACAGCAGGCCGGCCATCAGCCCGCTGCCCACGGTGGCCGGCAGCGCCAGGTACGGAAGCCATTCCAGGAGAGACTGCATCGCTCGCGTTCCTCCTCGTGCCGCCACGACACCCCGCAGCCGGTCGTGGCGACGGATGTTCAGCGGTCCATCACCGGCAGGTAGGCCCGCCACGGGCCCACGCTGTCACGATACTGCTTCGCCATCACCCGCGCGATCTGGGCCAGGTGCCCCAGGTCGTGCCCGACCCACGTCGCGAGGAGCTGTTCGAGCGTCACCACACCCAGGGCCGGATGTTCGCCGGTGAGCGCCAGGTGCGCGTCGCTCAGATGCCAACCGCGCAGCTCCGCCACGTTGCCCGCGCGCAGCGCCGCGAACTCGTCGAGCAGCATCGCCAGCGACTTGCCCTGGCTCTCGCGTGCCTGCGCGAAGCGGTCGTAGGGCTCGAAGGTGCGGTTCGGGCCCGGCGCGAGCATGATGCGGGCGCGGGGCATCCAGTCCGTCCGATCGCCGTGGATGAGATGCCCCACGTTGTCGAAGGCGCTGAAGGTGTCGGGGCCCTCATTGGGCGTGGTCCACACCTCCGGCAGACCACCGAGCAGCGCGCGAAGCGTGGCCGGAGTGCGTTCGAGCACCTCGAGCGCCTCATCGACCTGAAACCGCATGGTGACCTCCCGGACGTGTCACGAGCTGGCCGGCTCGGCCGCCGGCGCCGTGCCGACGCGCATCAGACGGTCGAGGATCGGCGTGGTGGCAAACGTAGTGACCACCGCCATCAGCACCAGCATCGCGAACAGCGTCGGCGACAGGATGCCCAGCTCGAGTCCGACGTTCAGCACGATGAGCTCCATCAGCCCGCGGGTGTTCATGAGCACGCCCAGCGCGGCCGCCTCGCGGCCGCCAAATCCGGTCAGCCGCGCCGCCACGAACGTGCCGCCGAACTTGCCCACCGAGGCAGTGAGGATGATGAGGCCGCAGAGCAGCCACTGCGAGGCGCCGGCGACCAGGCCGATCTCGGTGCGCATGCCGGTGGACGCGAACAAGACCGGCAGGAAGAGTACCACCACGAGATCCGAGAGCGCGCGCGTCAAGGTGCGCGCCAGGCGCGACTCATGGGGAATGAGCGCGCCAGCGAAGAACGCGCCGAAGATGCCGTGGATGCCAGCCGCCTCAGTGGCCAGCGCCGAGAGCAGCAGGCCGACCACCGCCGCGGCGATGGCGCCCTGCGACACCGACTCGCGCAGCTCCTGCGCCCGCACGGCACGGATGATGACCGGACGCACCACGAGCAGCATCAATGCCAGGTAGACGATCGTCAGGGCGAAGGTGACCCAGGCGCTCGACATCGTGGCGCTCGCCACAGCCGTCACGAACGCGAGCAGACACCAGGCGGTGACATCGCCCACCGCCGCGCAGGAGAGCGCGACCAGGCCGAGGTCGGTGCCGTGGAGCCCGCGGTCGGTCAGGATTCGCGCCAGCACCGGGAACGCCGTGACCGACAGCGAGACGCCGATGAAAAGGGCGAACACCGTGAACGGCACGTCGCTCGAGGAGAGCCGCGGATACAGATAGACGGCCAGGGCCATGCCGAGCAGGAACGGCACCACGATGCTGACCTGCGAGACCACGATCATCGCCCGCGTGCGGCGCCCGAGGCGGGCGGTGTCGAGCTCGAGCCCCACGAGGAACATGAAGAGCATCACCCCGATCTGGGCAATCGCCGAGAGGATGGGGGCGATGGCGGCCGGCTGCAGGTAGTGCATCGCTGACGGCGAGATCTGGCCGAGCAGCGACGGGCCGAGCAGGATGCCCGCCATGACCTCGCCCATCACCGGCGGCTGGTGAAGGCGCGCGAACAGCGCGCCGCAGAGGCGGGCCGCGACGATCACGACGACGAGTGCCAGCAGCACGTGATACAGCACGTCGGGCGGCGACGGGATCGCGGCGCTCATCGACTCACGATAGTGCGGCGGCCCCGAGGGTGTCGAGCAGGGCGGCGCCCCGCGGCGACAGGCGGTAACCGACCTCGAGGCTCTCGGTGAGGCCGAGGGCCTTGAGCTTGCGGACGTTCGTCTTGAAGTCCAGCTTCTCCTGGTTCATCTGCAGGCACAGATCGCCCGCACGACGGCCGGGATGCTGGCGGATGAGCGTGAGCACCCGCTTCGTCCACGGCTCATCGGCGCGGGCATCCATACGGCGCAGTTTCTCGCGCACCACTCGCAGCTCGTCCGGCGTGACCTCGGCCGTCTCACGCAGCTCGATCCGCGGGTCGGCGGTGAGCGCTCCGAGCTCGATCCGGAAGATGTCGCCATCTTCGCGGCGGTTGAGGTCGTCGATGAGCGCCTCGCGCGAGGCGTAGCCGGCGCGGCGCGCGTCGGCGTCCGGGATCTGCGACAGCGTCACCGTGCGGATGGCGCCGATGTGCAGCTGGCCCGCCGCGGTGAGCAAGGTGCCACCGGCCTTGACCGTGGGCCGCGTCCAGCGTCTGAACGCGAGGGTGACGATGCGGGCGCGGATGGCCTCGAGCGCATGCTGCCGAAAGATCATCGCGACGCCGTGGCCAGCCGTCGACGCGATCGCATCGTGGCCCTCACGGCGCGCGTCGGATCGCCCAGCGACTGATTCAACGCTACGGCCTCGCGCACCAGGCGCCGGGCCGTGGTTTTCGTGATCGACATCCCCTCGCGCAGCTCGAGCGTGGCCATCTCGTAGTTGCCGCCGGCCTTGAGGCGCGGCTCGACCGCGGTGAGGCGTTGGCCCTGCCAGAAGCCGAACAGCACCCGCTCGTCTTCCGCGCGGATGAGCAGCACCGGTCCATCGGCGAGATAGACGAGGTGGCCCCACTTCACGACCTCGTCGAGCGCCGGCACCGAGCGGGCGGCGTCGCGGAGCTGATCCACCAGCGGGCGGCGCCAGCCGCGCAGGGCGGCGACGTAGGCATCGGGATTGGCCGCCGGAATCACCTTCTTCATCGCCATTGGGGGCTCCTTCGCTGCAGTCCTAGCCGGCGTTGAACACCGCATCCACCGGCACCTGCAGTGCCGTCGCCAGCTGGTTGGTCTTGCCCGCGACGGCGATGATCGACAGCAGCTCGGCGTACTGGGCGTCGGTCATGCCCTTGGCGCGCGCCGCCGCGGTGTGCGAGTGGACGCAGAACGTGCAGGCGTTGGCGACCGACACCGCGATGAACACCATCTCCTTGGTCACCGGGTCGAGCAGCGACGGCACCGCCATCACCTGCCTGACTTCCTGCCACGTGCGCTCGAGCAGGTCGGGGTCGAAGGCCAGCGTCCGCCAGAAGCTGTTGATGAAGTCGGTCTTGCGGATGGCGCGCATGTCGTCGAAGACGGCCTTCACGCGGGGATGGCTTTCGGGATCCTGAGGCGGACGCTGCGTAGGCATGCGCCAGTGTAGTGCGCTCAGCCGGCCGTCGGCCGCCTGAGGAACGCCAGCGTGCGCTGCCACGCGGGATCCGCGGCCGCCTGAGCGCTCGAGCCGAGGTGGGCCACCGCGCGCGCGATATCGGCCTTGGTGCGAACGTGTTCGGCATCGAGAGCGGCGCCAAGACGTTCGGCATCCGCCACGGTCTCGGCCGTCTCGCCGCGGTAGAGGTCCGGCGCATACGCCACGAACCCGGTGCGTCGGCAGACCGGGCTCGATGAACTCGACATGCCGGCGATCGAGAAGTTCGCCGTCTGGCGCGATCGCGACGAGCACGGCCCCGCTGCCGTGTTCGGCCACGCCGACGGTGGCGGTTGACGGCGCGCGTCGTCTCGTCACGTCGTCCTCCGATCGGCTCCGTGGCCGCTCTTTCGTCTCGCGCTCAGCTTCTGCATGAAGCGGAGCATATGCGGGTCGCTTCGCTTGAAGGGGATGTTCGAGAACTGGAACCACTGTACGGCGTTGAACTCGGTTCGGGCGAACGTCAGCGTCTGCGTCTGGTTCGCGAGCACGACGTATGACAGGGAGACATCGGTGTGTCCCGCCGTCAGGCCCACCGTGGTCGTGCAGGTCACCATCAGTGGGGCGTCGATGTCGTGGGTGGCGTGCAGACCCAGTTCCTCCTCCAGTTCACGCGTGACCGTGGATCGCGGATGTTCGGCCACTTCGACATGCCCGCCCGGCGGCAGCCACAGGCGCGCGTTCTTGGGATCGACCAGCAGGATGCGATCCGCATCGATCACCGCGAAGTACGACACGAGGTGTTTGGGCGGCGTCGAGGGGCTCGATGGCTGCCAGCTCGGCGCGAATCAGGGCTCGCGCCGATCGCGGGTTCAGGCCGTCCGCGAATCTCCGTTCATTCGGCACCGACCGCTCGGAGCAAGGGCTTCTTCGCATACTCTTTCGTAATCGACACAAGCGGCTCATCCAAGCGGGCCTCGACCCGACGACGGCCGACAATGCGCACGTCGCCCAGGTAGGCGCCGCGGTCCGCTTCGACGGCCTGGATCTCCGTGGCGTTGCCGGGCGCGACCACCGCTTGCCAATCCCGCCACAGTTCCCCGCCGTTCGCAAGAGTGTCGGCCACGGCAATCTCCAGGATGCCGGTCCGCTCCCAGTGCCGCCGCCACCACGCCGCGGAGTGCAAGCAATACATACCTGGCTGCCACCACGCCCGGAGATGTTCCGGCACGGGTCCTTCGATCTCATGCATCACACCCGCCCCTGCGACTCCCAGCACGTCACCAGGTTTCAGGCAGCGAGCCAGGCAATTCAGATACAGATCATCCGTTCCGTAGTAGACGAACGAATCGATGGACACGATCGCGTCGAAGAACTCCGTGGCCGCAGGTCGAGTGCTTCAGCGAGCCACTCGGTGAGCTACAGCGCATTCGCGCCGCTGCGGGCGCTGGCTATGGCCCGGTCGGGATGGTACTTCGACGAGCGAGGGAACCGATGACAGACCAGCCGCTCGTCTCTCTTCATGGAGAATTCATCGACCCGACGAGCTCCGCGTAGGCCGCGGCGCCTCGGTGCCCGGATGAGGCCGCAACTAGTGACCGCCGCCGGCTCCACGCCGGCGGACCGCCGGTTGGTTCGCCTGCTCGATTCGATCAAGCTGCTCGTCGCTCATGCCGGCTTGCCGCAGGACTGCCAACAGAAAGCGGGTCTTGCCTGCAGCGTAGCTGTCACCGTCATAGGGAAGGGCCGCCGCGAGGCTCTTCTTGAGCGCACCATACTCAGCAGCGAGATCAGGCCTGGCTCGCAGATAGTCGCGAACGGCCAGGTGGTTGGTCAGGGCCAGGTTGCCCTCGACACACAAATAAAGGTGGTGCCGCGGAAGCGACGCCGGCGCCCGGAACGCCTCGCGCCCCTCGATCCCGAGCTGGCCACGATGCTCGTAACCAAGCCCCACACACTGAGCAATGGCGTGTGGGACACAGGACGGCGTGCGAACAATCGCGTCGATGTCGACGATCGGTTTGGCTGCCAGTCCTGGCACCGCCGTGCTGCCAACGTGTTCGATCGCGGTGGCCGCGTCGCCGAGGACCGGCGCCAATCGTGCACGCAGAGTCTCGAAGACGACTGGCCACGTGTGGTCGTAGTCGACCACGACAATCTTCTTCATGTCGGTCTGACCGTCAGCATGCCGGCCGGTCACGGCTGGATCGTAAACTCGATCACACCAGCCCGAGTTCGTCGTCCTGAAGACACCACTGCGCGCCGTCGGCCCGCGCCAGCAGCATGCCGGTCTCGCCGCCCTTCGGACGCACCACCACCCAACGCTTCGGCCGTCCGTCGTTGGTGGTGGACGGCACGTCTTCCACGAGGTCGGAGTCGAGCACGTTCACGAAGACATCGATGGCGCGATCGTAGTCGCCGACGACCAGCGCCACCAGATTGCAGGTGCGCCATGGGTGCCGCGGAACTGTATGCGCAGGGGCCGCCGCGGCTACGTCAGCCCGGTGACCACCCGAATGCGATGCGCTTCGCTGTCGGTCACGTGAAGCCGTCCGCGCGCGTCCACCAGGAGGCCGTGCGGACGAGCCAGCCCGCAACGGCGCGGGTCGGGCTCCGGGCCATCGCCGCGCGTGCCGGTGCCAAGCACCGTGCGGATGCGCCCGCGGGCGAGGTCCACCGCGCGGATGACATGGTTCTCGGTGTCGGCGATGTAGAGCGTGTCGCGGTGCCAGGCCAGGCCCTTCGGGCCGGCCAGCGTCGCCTCGCGCGCGGGTCCGCCGTCGCCGGTGTAGCCCTGCTGACCGGTGCCGGCCACGTGATGCAGCGTCAGCGCGGTGCGGTCGATGCGGTAGATGGCGTTGCCCTCGCGCAGCGCGAGATATACATGGCCGCGGCGGTCGAATGCCATCGTGCGCGGGCCATTGAGCGGCGTGCCGGCCAGCGGTGCGCCATCCGGCGTGGGCGCGCGTTCGCCGGTGCCGGCCCAGGTCGTGATGACGCCGCTCGCCAGCTCCACCTGGCGAATCCGGTGATTGCCGATATCGCAGATGAGCAGGCGCCGTCCCGATGGGTCGATTGCCACGCTGTGCGGCTGACGAAGCTGCGCCGCCGTGGCCGGACCTCCGTCGCCGCCGAACCCGGCCGTGCCGGTGCCGGCGAAGGTGGTGAGTACGCCGGTGTGAGCGTCCACGCGCCGCACCACGTGGTTGTCGCGTTCGACGATATAGAGGTGACCGCCGCGGTCGAACACGACCTCGTGCGGCATGTTGAGCGAGGCCTGCGTGGCCGGGCCGCCGTCGCCGGCGTAGCCGCGGGTGCCGTTCCCCGCGACGGTCGACACCTGGCGCGTCCGAAGATTCATGCGCCTGATGCGCTGGTTATCGAGATCGCAGAAATAGAGCGCCCCATCAGGCCCGAACGCGAGGCCGTAGGGGTTCGCCACCTCGACGTCACCAGTCCCGGCGGTGCCGGTGCCAAGCAGTGTGTGCACTGCAGGCGCTGCCGCACGTGCCGTCCACGGCCGCGCGACGAGGCCAACTCCCGCAGCGAGCAAGACGCGCCGGCGCATCGGTGGTCCTGTGCCTACTTCTGAATGAGGTAGTTCATCTTCACCACGAGCTGGCGGTCTTTCGTGGGGAAGACGTCTGCCGGCAGGCCCGTCTGACGCAGGTCGTTGTAAACGACGAACAGGTCGCTGCCGGGCCGGTGGATGAGATTGAAGCGGATGTTGTTCGAGATCTCGTGCGTGCCGGTGTTGTACTGCGTGAGGCTGCGGATGGTCATGCGCGGCGAGAACGTGTAGTCGACGCGCAGGGTCGTCAGGTTGACCAGGAAGTTGCCCCACGGCATCTTCACGTCGTTGCGGTTGTAGTTGACCTCGCTCGACAGCCGGCTGGTGGCCCGCGCGCCCACGGCGTACGACAGCGACCGCCTGGTGCCGCCGTAGAAGTCGTTCGGCTGCCAGGTCACGCGCTGGAAGAACTTCTTCCCCGGGCTGGTGTTGAAGGTGAACATCCACTCGTTCATGTTGTAGGCGCCGATCGGGATGGTCACGTTCGGGCGGATGTTGAACGGCAGGTCGAGCACATCCATGTGCTTCTGGTAGATCACGTTGATGAAGGTGTCGTTGCGCAGCGTCGTGCCGAGCATCAGGTGGTGCAGGCGGTTCACGAGGCGGTTGGTCTGGTCGGTCGTGTAGGTGAGCACGTACATCGGCTCGAACAGCTTGATGTTGCCCTTCTTCGGCCGCGGCGTCGGCCCCAAGTAGGCCTTGGTGGTGCGCACGCCGGTACGTTGCACGAACCCGGCCTCGGCGTTGAAGTTCTCCTGCACGTCCAGATAGTTCAGCCACAGGTTCCACTTCGGATCGCGGTAGGCGATCCGGCCGTAGAACGCCATGTCCTTGCCGTCGCCGATCGGGCGCCCGCCTGCCCACGGCAGGTCGGGGTTGGTGTCGGTCTTGGCGACGTAGGAGTTGATCTGGAAGCTGTTGCCGACCGAGAAGTTTCCGTCGAGGCCCATGGTGCGGTTGAAGTGCGTGCTGCCGTCCACGGATTCCTTGTTGATGAACAGCGCGCCGATGCGCGAGCGCCGGAACACGTCGCGGCTGTAACGGCTCACGAAGAAATTGTCGCCAGGCCTGCCGAACGCGCTGTCGGTCTGCACGTCGAGCACTGCGATGTTGTTCTTTCCCACCTTGCCGGTGAGGCGCGCGCCGCCAAGGATCGGCACCGGTTGCCCGGTATCCGACAGGCCGATCCTGCGGCTGAAGAAGAGGTCGGTCTGCACGGGTGTCGAGGTGAACGAGGCGCCGGTACCCATGGTGAAGAAGTTCGATGCCTCCAGGAAGAAGTCGCGCTTCTCGGGAAAGAACAGGCCGAAGCGCGTCAGGTTCACCTGCTGGTCGTCCACCTCGACCTGCGCGAAGTCGGTGTTGATGGTGACGTCGAGGTTGAGGCCGGTCGTGACGCCGTAGCGCGCATCGAGGCCGACATCCTTCGCCCAGGAGGTGGTCGTGTTGGTAGCGCTCAGTTCGCGGCGGCGGGGCCCGGCCACGATGAATGGCTTCAGCTTCAGGTCCCAGCCGAGGGCGAGGTTCCGCAGGCCGCGCAGTTCGCCGGCCAGGCTCACGCGGGTGAGCGCGTAGGCGCGCGGAATCGGCGACCAGTAGGCGAGTTCGTTCTTCCGGCGGTTGTGGCGCAGGAAGTTGATGCCCCAGGTCTGCTCGTCGTTCGGCTTGAACCGCAACGTGTTCGTGGGAATGGCCATTTCGGCCGTCCAACCGTCCTCCGTGATCCTGGCCGCCGCGTCCCACACGCCGTCCCAGTTGCGGTTGATGTTCGACGTCGTGCCGCGGCCGCCACCCTCACCTTCGTCGAAGATTTGCTGTTCGAGCTTGGCGCCAAGCGGGGTCGTGACGAACATGTAGCCGTTGCGTGAGTCCTTGAAGGTGTCGAGGATGACCTGGAAGTTGTCTTCGTCGAAGAGTCGGTCGGAATCGCGCCGCATCTCGGTGGCCACGACCGTACGACCGCCGGCCGAGGCGCCCGCCTCGCCGCGATGTTCGGCATGCGGGTCGGCGCCCGACGCCCCGCCGTCGACGACACCGCCGGACTGATACGCCTTCACGCCGATGTAGATGGTGCGCTCATCGAAGACCACCCGAACTTCGGTGCGTTCGCTGGCCGGCTGGCCCAGATTGGGTTCCTGCTGGGTGAAGGTCTCGATGGGGGTGGCGGCCTTCCAGACGGCGTCGTCGAGCACACCGTCGATGCGCGGGCCGGTCTCGACCTTGACGGCCTGGATGAACGGGCGCTCCTTGCTGGTCTGGGCGGCAACGGAGGAGGGCACGGCCGCCAGGGCCGCAAGACACAGAAGCGCCGTTCTACACATGCAACCCATGATTTTATACGGCAGAGCCGGCGCGCGGGCAGGAATTCCGGCGGGGTGCGGGCCCGCAATCCAACCATGTGCGGTGGCCGTAGAACTGGGTTGGAGGCACTCTGACATGACACGAACGCTCCTCAAGACCGCCCTCGCCGCTGCCGTCGTGGCGGCCCCGCTGGCCGTCTTCACCGCCAATCACCGCGAGGCGCCGATCACGGCCCTCGACCGCGCCGCCGACATCACCGACTGGTACTCGTTCGTGAGCTACGACGACCCCTCGAAGATGACGATGGTGCTGTCGGTCGACCCGCTGCTCGAACCGTCCAACGGACCCAATTACTTCCCGTTCGATCCGGAACTCCTGTATGAGATGAAGGTCGACAACAACCACGACGGCGTGGAAGACGTCACCCTGCAGTTCCGCTTCCAGACCGAACAGCGCAACCCGGGCGTGTTCACCGGCTTTGTCGGCGGGCTCCTCGGCATCCCGCAGATTACCGCCCTCGACGGCCCTGGTTCCGAAGGGCTGGGCCTGCGCCAGTCCTACACCGTCACCGCTATCCGTGATGGTCGCACGTTCAACCTGAGTGGCGGCCGCAGGCTGTACGCCGTGCCCAGCAACGTCGGCCCGCGCACGATGCCCAACTACCAGGCGCTCTACAACCAGGGCATCTACGACCTGGGCAACGGCATCCGCACGTTCGCCGGCACCACCGACGACCCGTTCTACATCGACCTCGGTGCCGCTTTCGACTCGCTCAATTTCCGACCCGAGGCGGGCGGCGGTGTGCTCTCTCAGGTGAACGACGCCAACAACACCGTGAACGTCGCACCCGACGACGTCTCCGGCTTCAACGTGAACACCATCGCCATCGAGATCCCCATCCAGTATCTGACGCGCGACCTGCGCCTGCATACCAATGCCGAACCGCTGGCCGTGCTCGGCACCTACGCCACCACCTCGCGCCAGCAGATTACCGTCCGTCGCCGCCCGCGCGAAGGCAACGGCACCCTCGGGCAGGGACCGTGGCGCCAGGTGCAGCGGATGGGCAACCCGCTCATCAACGAGCTCATCATCGGGACCGGTTCGAAGGATCGCTTCAGCATGGACGACCCGATTAACGACGCGCAGTTCGGCGCGTTCGTCGCCAGGCCGCTGCTGGCTGACATCTTCAGGTCGATTGGCATCCCGGTGCCGCCCGGCGATCGCCTGGATCTCGCGCCCCTGGTGCTCTACACCGGACCGACAATTCCCGCCGGCACCCCGCGCGGCCCGATTGCCGACCTGCTGCGCATCAACACCGGCATCCCGCCGACGCCCGCCGCGCAACAACAGCGCCTCGGCCTGCTGACGCTGCTCGACACCAATTCCGGCAACGACGACGCCGCCGGCTACCCCAACGGACGCCGACCCGACGACGACGTGACCGACATCGCGGCGCGCGTGGTGGCCGGCATCCTCGTGAGCCCCACCACTTACGGCACCCGCATCGGCGACGGCGTGAACGTGAACGACCGGCCGAAGCAGACCACGTTCCCCTACGTGCCGCCCGCCCACGACGGCCGCAACAGCCGCCACGTCGATCCGAACGAAGCCGGCTGCACGGGCGTCTGCCCGCCAGGACTGTAATCGGTCAAGACGGCAGTGAAGACGGGGGCAGGTCCCTTACGGGATTGGCAAGGGACCTGTCCCCAACTCTTAAGGTCAAACCTCAGGGAGATGCGACGATGACGACGCTCCGACTCATGGCGGCGCTGACCGTGCTGGCGGTGACCGCGACGACGCTGGGCGCGCAGCCGCTGCGCCCCAATGCGCTGCTCGCCGGCAACGAGTCGCCGGCAGCTCGCAAGATCGCGATGGCGAAGACAGCGATCGCGCGCGCGCCGAAACACGCACAGGGCTACAACGATCTCGCACTGGCGCTCACCCAGCGCGCCCGGGAAACCGCCGATCCCGTCTTTTACCAGCAGGCGGAGGACGCGGTGACGACGTCGCTTGCGCTGTCGCCCTACAACTTCGAGGCGCTCAAGGTGCGCGCCTGGGCACTGCTGGGCCAGCATCAGTTCGCGGCGGCGCTCGAACTCGCCACCGCGCTCAACAAGCGCGTGCCAGACGACCTGATGGTCTACGGCATGCTCACCGATGCCCACATCGAGCTGGGCCGCTACGACGACGCCGAGAAGTCGGCGCAGTGGATGCTCGATCTGCGGCCGGGCAACATCCCGGCGCTCACCCGCGCGGCGTATCTGCGCGAGCTCTTCGGCGACATCGAAGGCGCCATCGACCTGATGCGCTCGGCGGTCAACCGGATGCCCTTTCAGGAAACCGAAGACCGCGCCTGGGTGATGACGCAGATCGGTCATCTGGAGCTCGTGCGCAAGCAGCCCGCGGCGGCACAAGCCGCGATCGAGCAGGCGCTCGCGCTCTTCCCCGACTACCACTACGCGCTCGGCACGCTGGCCGACGTCCGCACGGCGCAGAAGCGCCACCGCGAGGCAGCCGTCCTGCAGCGGCAGCGCTACGAGGTGGCGCCGCATCCCGAGAACCTGTTCGAACTCGCCGAAGCGCAGGCGCGGGCCGGCATGACCGCCGAGGCCGCGAAGAGCTATCAGCAGTTCGAGGCCGGCGCGCGTGCCGAGATGCAAGGCGACGACAACGCCAATCGAGAGCTCATCGCCTACTGGGCGGGGGCCGGAAAGAAGCCGGCGGCCGCGCTGAAGCTGGCCGAGCAGGAGATCGGCAAACGAGGCGACGTCTATACGCGCGAGGCCTACGCCTGGGCGCTCTTCAAGAACGGACGCCGCGCCGACGCCAGGCGCGAGATCGCGAAGGCGCTCGCCGTGGGCGTGCAGCATCCGCGGCTGTTGGAGCGCGCAGCGGCGATCCAGGGAAGCGCGGCGAAACCGACGACCGCGACGGCCGGGGGTCGCTGAACACGACGGCGGTCGGGTCGACCGGCCGCCGTCGTAGCCGCGTGGTAGATTGGGCTCTTCGCGCAGAGACCGGAGAGCTCCCATGACCGCCATTGCAGATCGCGGCTATCGCCATCCTGACCGTCTCGTCTCCACCGACTGGGTCGCCGCGCATACGAGCGACCCCAACGTCCGCATCATCGAGTCCAACGAAGACACGCTGCTCTACGCCACTGGACACGTGCCCGGAGCCGTGCACGTCGACTGGACCAGCGACCTGAACGACCAGCTCCGTCGTGACTACATCGAGCACGAGGGCTTCGCGGCGCTGATGTCGCGGATCGGCGTCACGCCCGACACCACCGTGGTGTTCTACGGCGACAAGAACAACTGGTGGTCGTGCTACGCGTTCTGGGTCTTCCAGCTTTTCGGCCACACCAAGGCCCACGTGATGGACGGCGGGCGCCTCAAGTGGCAGAAGGAAGGCCGCGAGTGGTCCACCGAGACGCCGAAATACGCGGCCACCACCTATGCCGCGCCGGTGCGCGACGACGCACGGCACCGCATCCTGCGCGATGAGGTGATCCAGTTCCAGAAGGGCGGCGGCCAGTTCGTGGACGTACGAAGCCCCGAAGAGTACGCGGGCACGCGCATGCACATGCCCGAGTATCCGAACGAAGGCGCCATCCGCGGCGGACACATCCCTGGCGCGAAGAGCGTGCCGTGGGCGCGCGCGATCAAGGCCGAAGACGGCACCTTCAAGAGCGCCGCGGAACTCACGGCGCTCTATGTCGACACCAACAAGCTCGATGGCGCCAGCGACATCGTGGCCTATTGCCGCATTGGCGAGCGCAGCAGCCACACGTGGTTTGCGCTGACGTATCTGCTCGGTTTCGAGAAAGTGCGCAACTACGACGGCAGTTGGACCGAGTGGGGCAACCTGGTCGGCGTGCCGATCGAGAAGTAGCGGCCGGCCGCTCCATGCCCGATTACCCCGAACGTCTGCAGACGCTGCTCGACGTGTTTGCCGGCGTGCCAGACATGCACGAACGCACGCAGTTGCTCATCGACTTCGCGCGCCGGTTCAAGGACGTGCCGCCGGAGGTGGCGACGCGGCCGTTCGCGCCCGAGCACCTGGTGAAGCACTGCGAGTCCGAGGCCTACGCGTGGGCCGTGCCGAACCCCGAGGGCACGCTGAAGCTGCACTTCGCGGTGGAGAACCCGTCGGGCGTTTCCGCCAAGGCGCTGGCGGCCGTCCTCGACAAGGCGCTGTCGGGCCTGCCCGCGTCCGAGATCGCGAAGGTCGATCCCGAGATCGTCGAGCGGCTGTTCCGGCAGAACATCTCGATGGGCAAAGGCATGGGCCTGATGTCGATGGTCCTGATGGTGCAGGCGCTGGCCAGGCGGCAGTTGTAACGGGGTCTGTCACGGTCACGGAACCTGGGGACAGGTCCGTTACGAAACGCGTAAGGGACCTGTCCCCACCGGGCGCAACGCGTATACTGCGCGCCATGCGTATTCACGCCCGACTCGCCCTGGCCGCGGTAGCGGCTGTTGCCGTTTCTGCCACCTCAGTCTTCGCGCAGGCGGCTCCCGCCGCGCTGACGGTCACGAGCCCGACGCTGAGCGCCGGCCAGCCCATCCCGAGGCAGCACACCGCCGACGGCGAAAACACGTCCCCGGCCTTCGCCTGGACCGGCGCGCCGGCCACCACCAGATCGTTCGCGCTCATCTGCGACGATCCCGACGTGCCGATGCCGCAGCCGTTCGTGCACTGGGTCATCTACAACATTCCCGGCACCGCCAAGGGACTGCCCGCCAACATCCCGATCGATCCCGCCGCCGCGATGCCGGCCGAGGTCGCCGGGGCCGTCCAGGGGCCGTCGGGCTTCCGCCGGCCGATCTACCGCGGGCCCGCGCCGCCGCCCGGTAAGGTGCACAACTACCACTTCACGGTCTACGCCCTCGACGTCGCGGACCTCGCGCCCGGTCTCACCAAGGCGCAACTGCTCGAAGCGATGGCCGGACACATCGTCGCGCAGGGCCAGCTCGTCGCCACCTACGAGCGCAAGCCGGCGCCGGCGCGCTGACGAAAGGCACCGCCATGGCCACCTCCCCTTCCCGCCGCGATCTGCTGAAGTTGGCCGGCGCCACGGCCGGCGCGTCATTTGTCTCCGGGTCGGTGACCGAAACCGCCGCCGCTGAGGCCGCACAACGCGCCCGCACGCAACCGCGTCCACCACGGGAGCCGCTCAAGGCGCTGACGTCGCACGAGGCGGATCTGCTCGACCGGATCGCCGAACTGCTGATTCCCTCTGACGAAAACGGCCCCGGCGCCACCGAGGCGAGGGCCGTACGCTACATCGATCGGGCGCTCGCCGGCGCCCTGGCGGATCAACGCGACGCCTACCGTGTGGGCCTCGAGGCGCTGGAACGCTACGCCCGTCAGACCCGTGGCGCCCCGTTCCTGCAGCTCACCGAGACGCGCCAGATCTCGCTGCTCATCGACGTTGAAAGCGGCACCGCCACCGGAGCGAACGTCGGCTTCGCCGGCAGTTCGGCGCAGTTCTTCGGCCTGGTGCGCGGCCACGTCATGCAGGGGACCTTCGGCGACCCGCACTACGGCGGCAACGAGGGCTTCGTGGGCTGGGATCTGATTGGCTATCCCGGCGTGCGCACGACGGTCACACCGGCCGAACAGAAGCTGCTGTCGCCGCCGACGCGCGTCAGGCGATCCGCCTACGAGAGTCCGATGTTCAACAAGGCCATCGTCGACGCGAAGCCGGCCGGGAGTGACCGCGATGCCGACTAACCTCCCCGGTACGGATGTCGTGGTGATCGGACTCGGCGCCGCCGGCGGCGTCGCCGTGCTGCCGCTGGCCGACGCCGGCCTCAACGTGGTCGGCCTCGAAGCCGGCACCTGGCTCACCAACAAGGACTTCGCGCCGGATGAAATCCGCAACAACGTGCGCGACTGGCCGATGGCCGTGCAGAAGTGCAATCGTGAAGTGCCGACGCACCGCATGAACGACAAGGCGCCGACAACGCGCGCGGCTGGCCACGCGATGATGAACGGCGTCGGCGGTACGACGCTGCACTACTGGGCGCAGAGCTGGCGCTTGTCGCCCTTCGACTTCAAGACCGTGAGCGATACCACCAGGCGCTACGGCCGCTCGCGCATTCCCGCCGGCTCCACGGTGGAAGACTGGCCGTTCGGCTACGACGAACTGGAGCCGTTCTACGACCGTATCGAACACGAGATCGGCGTCTCGGGCCAGGCTGGCAACATCCTCGGGGCCATCGACTTGCGCGGCAACATCTTCGAGGCGCCGCGGACGCGCGCTTATCCGATGCCGCCGCTTCGCAGCACCGGCTTCATCGACCGCATGACGGCGAGCGGACGCGCGCTGGGCTGGCATCCGTTTCCGGGGCCGGCGGCCATCAACTCCGAGCGCTACCAGGGGCGGATGCCGTGCATGTATCACGGCTTCTGCAACCGCGGCGGCTGCCACGTGGATGCGAAGAACAGCCCCAACGTCACGACCATCCCGCGCGCGCAGAAGACCGGCAAGCTGAAGGTCGTCACCGAGGCGCACGTGACGAAGATCGAGTGCGACGCCAACGGCAAGCTCACCGGCGTCACCTACGTCACCGGCAAGGAAGAATTCTTCCAGCCGGCCAAGGCGGTGCTGCTCGCGAGCTACACCTACGAGAACAGCCGGCTGCTGCTGCTCTCGACCTCGAAGGCGTTTCCGAAAGGCCTGTCGAACAATCACGGACAGGTGGGCCGGCACTACCTGTCGCACGCGCAGGGCGGCGCCGTGACGGCGCTCTTCCCGTTCAATCTCAACAGCTGGTACGGGCTGCCGGCACAGGGCGTGGCCATCGACAACTGGGCCGACGACAACTTCGACCACGCCGGGGTCGATTTCATCGGCGGCGGCAACCTCTGGGTCTATTCCGACCGCCGCCCGATCGCGGCCGCCAACATGAACACCTTCGGCCGAACGCCCGGCTGGGGCCGGCAGTGGAAGGCGTTCGTGAAAGAGAACGCCGACCGCGTCAACACCGCCTATCTGCAGAAGACGACG
>JANNIB010000049.1:0-1549 GCA_031404695.1 Acidobacteriota bacterium | reverse complement strand
CGGATCCAGCAATCGCCGAACTGGCCGCGGCCGCCGGTCTGGCGCTTGAACAGACCATGGCCTTCGGCCGGCTTCGTGAGCGTTTCCTTGTAGGCGACCTGCGGCTTGCCGACACTGGCCTCGACGCCGAACTCGCGCTTGAGGCGGTCGACGATGATTTCGAGGTGCAGCTCGCCCATGCCGGCGATGACGACCTGACCGGTCTGCTCGTCCGTCTTGACACGGAAGGTCGGGTCTTCAGCCATCAGCTTGGCCATGCCCTGGCCCAGCTTTTCCTGGTCGGCCTTGGTCTTGGGCTCGATGGCGAGCGAGATGACCGGCTCCGGGAACTCCATCTTCTCGAGGATGATGGGTTTCTTCTCGTCGCACAGCGTGTCGCCGGTGGTCACCGACTTCAGGCCGACAGCGGCGGCGATGTCGCCGGCGTTGACTTCCTTGATTTCCTCGCGCTTGTTGGCATGCATCTTCAGGATGCGGCCGATGCGCTCGGTCTTGCCCTTGGTCGAGTTGATGACCGACGAGCCCGAGGTGAGGGTGCCCGAGTAGACCCGGAAGAAGGTGAGCTGACCGACGAACGGGTCGGTCATGATCTTGAAAGCCAGCGCCGAGAACGGTTCCTTGTCGTCGGCCGAGCGTTCGATCTTGTTCTCGTCCTTCGAGTCGGGGTCGATGCCGGTGACCGGCGGGATGTCGAGCGGCGAGGGCAGATAGTCGATGACCGCGTCGAGCATCGGCTGCACGCCCTTGTTCTTGAACGCCGTGCCGCAGATGACCGGCACGAACGGCGCCGCTTCGAGGCGCACCGATTCGATGCAGCGCTTGCGCAGGGCCGCCTTCAGTTCCGCCGCGGTGATGGTCTCGCCGCTCAGATACTTCTCGAGCAGCTTGTCGTCGGCCTCGCTGGCCTTCTCGAGGAGAATCTCGTGACGGGCCTTGGCCTCGTCGAGCATGTCGGCGGGGATGTCCTGGATTTCGTAGTCGGCGCCCATGGTCTCGTCTTTGTAGACGAGCGCCTTCATCTGCAACAGGTCGACCACGCCGCGGAACTTGTCCTCGGCGCCGATCGGCAGCTGGATGGCGACGGCGTTGCCCTGGAGCTTCGAGCCGATCTGCGCCAGCGTCTCCATGAAGTCGGCGCCGATGCGGTCCATCTTGTTGACGAAGCACACGCGCGGCACGCGGTAACGGTCGGCCTGACGCCACACCGTCTCCGACTGCGGCACCACGCCCGACACCGCGTCGAACACCGCGACGGCGCCATCGAGGACGCGCAGCGACCGTTCGACTTCGACCGTGAAGTCGACGTGGCCGGGCGTGTCGATGATGTTGATCCGGTGCTCTTTCCAGAAGCAGGTGGTGGCCGCCGACGTGATCGTGATGCCGCGCTCCTGCTCCTGCTCCATCCAGTCCATCACCGCGGTGCCTTCGTGCACCTCACCGATCTTGTAGGTGATGCCGGTGTAGAACAGCCCCGCTGGCCAAGCCGATCCGCCGGCTGTGGCTGCAAAGCATGACGCCGCAAGCCATCCGCGACGGCTTCGACCACCTG
>JANNIB010000048.1:0-2387 GCA_031404695.1 Acidobacteriota bacterium | reverse complement strand
TGCAGCCGCTCGAGCGCGGGCAGGATGATGTTGGTGTCGCAATAGATGTCCGCGCCGACCTGCAGCACCGGCACGCGCCGGTAGCCGCCGGTCAGCGCATTCAGCAGCGGTCGCGGCGGCGCCGGCGCGATATCGACCGATCCGTAGGCGAGCTTCCTCAGTCCGAGCGCGACACGCACCTTCTCGGAAAAGGTCGACAGCGGGTAGTGGTGCAGGATCAGATCGCTCATGGGGT
Source organism: Acidobacteriota bacterium (assembly GCA_031404695.1). GTDB lineage: Bacteria > Acidobacteriota > Vicinamibacteria > Vicinamibacterales > UBA2999 > CADEFD01. Next base: position 2,152 of record JANNIB010000048.1, on the reverse strand, counting down.
GCTCCTTTTGAAGTGCTCGGAGGAAGGTCCGCAGGGACCGCGCTGCGTCGCGGCTCAGTACATGATGTGGCCGCCGTCGACGATGATGGTCTGTCCCGAGACGAAGCCGGCCAGGTCCGACAGCAGGTACAGCGCCGTGCCGACCAGGTCGTCCGGCCGCTGCTCGCGCGAGATCGCGCGCGCCTTCAGGAAGCTCTGCTGCCATTCGACCGGACGGTTCTTGGTCGCGTCGGTGATCACGAAGCCCGGCGCGATGACGTTCACGCGTACGCCGTGCGGTCCGCACTCCTTTGCCAGGCCCTTGGTCATCGACAACACCGCGCCCTTCGACGACACGTAGTGCAGGTAGCCCGGCTGGCCGGCGACGGCGACGACTGAGGCGATGTTGACGATCGCGCCGCTGCCGCGCTCGCGCATCGCCGGCATCACCGCCTTGCAGCATTGCCACACGCCCTTGACGTTGACCGCGAAGATGCGCTCCCACTGCACCGGGTCGAGTTCCTCGAACGGCGTGAGCTTCACCTCGCGGAAGTACGCGGCGTTGTTGATCAGGCCGTCGATGCGGCCGAAGCGGTCGAGCGCGGCCTGCGCCATCGCGCGGGTCGACGCGTCGTCGGCCACGTCGACCTTGACCGCGATCGCTTTGCCGCCGGCCTGTTCGACCAGCGTGACGGTCTCGTCGGCGGCGTTCATGTCGGCGACGACGACGTTCGCGCCCTGTGCGGCGCAGCCCACCGCGAACGCCTGGCCGATGCCGGTGGCGCCTCCGGTGACGATGACGGTGCGGTCGGTCAGCAGGTTCTGTGCAGTCATGGGGTCTGTCTCCTTCGGTTCAGGGGCTTGGGCGCCGCCTTGGCGGCGGCGGGGGGAACGGGGTGGACGGGGTGGGCGGGGTGGACAGGGCACCGGCGGTCGCCTTCGCATTCGTCGATCTGCATCGTACGCGCGACGCGGTCGCGCACCGGGCCGGCGATGTCGACCTGCACGGCCCAGGCGCCGTTCATCTCCAGCTCGAGCCGGGCGCGGTATTCGCCCGGCGTGCCGGTCGGCGCGGCGGCCGCGGGCTTGACTTGATGCACCATCGGCATCGAAGGCATCATCGCGCCGAGCGTCACGTTGGCGCCGGCGAGCGGCTTGCCGTCGGCGTCGCGCAGGCGCACGGTGCATTCGAGCTGCGGGCCGCTGCCGAATGACACGCAATGCAGGTCGACGGCCGGGCGCGGCGCCGCGGCGGCGAGCAGCGACAGGCCGGCGAGCAGCGGCGCGACGACGAGCAGCGACAAGCGCTTCAACGCGCGATCTCCAGGGGTGGCGTGGCGGGCTGGCGGCGCCGACGCCCGATGCGCTGCGCAAGGCGGTGCACCAGGGTTTCGTCGAGCAGCCCGCGCGGCCGCCAGCGCAGGAACAGCGCGACGAGCCCTCCGAACACCACCATGCGCCAACCGGCGAAGACCCGTGTCGCCTCGAGCAGGCCGAGGTCGAACATCACGCCCAGCAGCGGGCCGAACACCGTGCCCATGCCGCCGATCAGGGCGTAGCCGACCGCGTGCACGCCGAGCATCGGGTCGAACAGCGCCGGTTCGATGTAGGTGGTGCGGTGCGCGTACAGCCCGCCACCGAGCGCGGCCAGCGCGCCGGCCACAGTGGCCGCGGCCAGCCGCAGGCGCGCCACCGGCAGGCCCGACGCTGCGGCCAGCGTGTCGTCGTGGCCGACCATGCGCAGCGCGACACCGGCGCGCCGGCGCGCGAGCAGCGCCAGCCCGAGCAGCACCGCGGCCAGCACACCGGCCGTCAGCACGAGGAACTTGCCCGCCGACACGTCGTTCTCGAGCAGCCAGCGGATGTCGCGGAAGCCGTCGAGCCCGTTCGGGCCGACCAGGCTGCCATCCGCGGCGGCCCACTGCCAGTGCCAGCCCTGCAGGACGATGCGCAACATCTCGGCGAAGGCCAACGTCGCCACCGCGTACTGCATGCCCGACAGGCGCAGCGTCGGCAGCCCGAGCGCGAGCGCCGCCAGCGCACCGGCCAGGCAGCCCGCGGCCAGCGCCGGCGCGAGCGGCCATTGCGCTGCGGTCGAGGCCAGCGCCGACGCGTACGCGCCGACACCGAAGTAGGCCTGCTGGCCGAACGAGATCCGCCCGACGACCAGCAG
>JANNIB010000047.1:0-4255 GCA_031404695.1 Acidobacteriota bacterium | reverse complement strand
ATCGGCGTGCCCGACTCGTGGGAAGAACACGTCAAGTTGATGTTCGACCTGCAGGTGGTGGCGTTTGCCAGCGACGTCACGCGCAACTTCGCCTTCAAGCTGAGTCGCGACGTCAGCAACCGGGTGTTCGGACCGACCAGCTCCCAGACGGCCTTCCATACCGCGTCGCACCATCAGGAACGCGAAGACCGCATCAGGGACTTCCAGAAGATCAACGTCTACCACGTGAGCCTCATCCCGTATCTGCTGGGCAAGCTCAAGGCGACCCCCGACGGCGACGGCAACCTCCTCGACAACAGCCTCGTCGTCTACGGCTCGGCGATGGGCAACTCGAACATGCACAACCACAAGCGCTGCCCGCTGTTCTTCGCCGGGCATGCCGGCGGACGCCTCAAGGGCAACCTGCATATCAGGGCGGCCGACGGCACGCCGATGGCCAACGCGATGCTGCCGGCGCTGCAGGCACTCGGCGTCGACCTGACGAGCTTCGGCGACAGCACCGGCGCTCTGGACCTGAACCGCGCCGTCGATACGACGGCGGCGGTGGCGGAGGTATAGCGCGATGTGCCGACGAGTGCGCGGGGGCGTCGCCCTCGTCCTGACGCTGGCGGTGTGCGGCGCCTGGCTGCAGGCGGCGGCGCCCGATCCCGGGCGAAGCGCGGTGGCTGACGCGGCCATGCGCAAGGACGTCGAGGCAGTGCGCGCGCTGGTGCGGCAGGGCGGCGACGTCAACGCGGCGCAGGGCGACGGCATGACCGCGCTGCACTGGGCCGCGACCCATGGCGACGCGCCGCTGACCGAGATTCTGCTCTATGCCGGCGCCAACGTGAAGGCGACCAGCCGTCTGGGACGCTACACGCCGCTCCACGTCGCCAGCCAGGGAGGCGCGGCGGCGGTGGTCACGGCGCTGCTGGCGCGCGGCGCCGAGGCCGATGCGACCACCAGCACCGGCGCGACCGCGCTGATGTTCGCGGCGCAGGCCGGCCACGTGCCGACCGTCACGGCGCTGCTCGACGCCACAGCCGACGTGAACGCCACGGAACAGGCGCACGGCCAGACCGCGCTCATGTTCGCCGCCACCGCCGATCGCGCCGACGTCGTCACGCTGCTGGTCAGCCGCGGCGCCAAAACGGACGTGACGTCGAAGGTCGTCGATCTCGCGGCGCTCACCCAGGGCGACGGCGAAGGGCGGCCACCCGAGCCGCAGGGAACCGGCGGACAGGATCAGGCCCGCAGCGGCGGACCGGCAGCTGCGCCGGCGCGGCCGGCGCCGCGTCCCACCGACGTGGCCGGCGCCACGCGGCCCTATCGCTACAACGAGCTCATCGGCGCGCAGGGCGGGCTGTCGGCGCTGCACTTCGCCGCGCGTCAGGGCGCGTTCGCCGCCGCCCGCGCCGTCGTCGAGCGCGGTGGCAACGTCAACCTGAAGAGTCCCGGCGACGGCACGACGCCGCTGCTCATCGCCACGCTGAACGGCCATTTCGATCTGGCGCGGTATCTGGTCGAACACGGCGCCGATCCCAACCTCACGAGCCGCGCCGGCGCGGCGCCGCTGTATGCGGTGCTCAACGTGCAGTGGGCGCCCAAGGCCGCCTATCCGCAGCCGCGCGCCTACCTGCAGCAGCGCACCGGTTACCTCGAGCTGATGACGCTGCTCCTCGACAAGGGCGCCGATGCGAACGCGCGTCTGACGCGCAAGGTCTGGTACTCGGGCTACAACTTCGACCAGTCGGGCGTCGACGAGATCGGCGCCACGCCGTTCTGGCGCGCCGCCTACGCCAGCGACGTCACGGCGATGCGCCTGCTGGTGGCGCGCGGCGCCGACCCGCACATTCCGAGCGTGCGGCCGGCCGAGCGTGCGCGCGGCCTCGATGGCGTCGGCGAACTGCGCGACGTCTCGGCCCTGCCCGCCGTGCCGGTGGGCGGTCCCGGCATCCCGGTGCTGCACGCCGTGGCCGGCGTCGGCTACGGGAAGGGCTTCGCCGGCAACTCTCACGTGTTCGCGCCGACCGGCATGATGGCCGCCGTGACCTACCTGGTCGAGGAACTGGGCGTGGACGTCAACGCCATCGACTACGAAGGCAACACCGTCGTGCACCATGCGGCCTCGCGCGGCGACACCGAGATGATCAAGTACCTGGTGGCGAAGGGGGCTGACGTCACCCGCGTGAACCGCGCCGGCCAGACCACCATCGACCTGGCGAACGGCCCGGTGCAGCGCGTGCAGCCCTTCCCCGAGACCATCGCCTACCTCGCGTCGCTCGGTGCGAAGAACAACCACAAGTGCGTCTCATGCTGATTCGTCGGGCCCTGATTGCCGCGCTCGCAGCCACTGCCAGCGCCGGCCTCGGCGTCTCGCTGACGGCCGGACAGTCGGGCGGTGCCGCCCCTTCCGCATCGACGCCGGCGCCGCGTCCTGCCGCCCGTCAGGCGGCGCCGCCGCGCCAGGCACCGGCCGCACCTGCGAGCCACGCGACGCCTGATCTCAAGGCGCTGTCGGCGGCGGCGCAGAGCGAGCTGGTGGCCACCTACTGCGCCAACTGCCACAGCGAGCGGGCGAAGGCCGGTGGACTGTCGCTGGCCGGCTTCGACGCCATGCGCGCCACCGAGCGCGCTGACGTGGTGGAGAAGATGATCCGCAAGCTGCGCGCCGGGATGATGCCACCGGCCGGCGCGAAGCGTCCGGACGCTGGCACGCTGGCGGCGCTGACCGAAGCGCTCGAATCGCGGATGGACGAGTTCGCGGTGGTGAATCCCAACCCGGGCTTCCGCCCGTCGCAGCGGCTCAATCGCGCCGAATACGCGCGCGCCATCAAGGACCTGCTCGGACTCGAAGTCGATGTCACGGCGTATCTGCCGGCCGACACCATCTCGCACGGCTTCGACAACGTGGCCGACAGCCAGCGCCTGTCGCCGACGCTGCTCGAAGGCTACCTGCGCGCGGCCAGCCAGTTGAGCCGCCTGGCTGTCGGCGACCGCGGCGCCACTGCCAGTGCCACCACGTTCAAGACCTCGCGCACCGCGTCGCAGCACCGCCACGTCGAGGGCACGCCGCTCGGCACCCGCGGCGGTATGGCCGTCAGCCACGTCTTCCCGGCCGACGGCAACTACACGTTCCGCATGATGCTGCACGCCGGTCCGACCGGACAGCTCTACGGCGGCCCCTATGCGGGCGAGCAGGTGGAGGTGTCGGTGGACGGCGAACGGGTGGCACTGCTCGACATCAACCCGCGGATGGACGAGGCCGATCCGGCCGGCATGAACCTGTTCACGGCGCCGGTCTACGTGCGGGCAGGGGCCCACACGGTGGCGGCGGCGTTCATCAATCGCTTCGACGGCCCGGTGGACGACCTGGTCATGCCGATCGAGCAGCCGCTGGCCGACACCAACATCGGCGAGGTCTTCGGCGTGACCGCGCTCGTGCATTTGCGCGACCTCGCCATCACCGGCCCGCACGGGGTCACCGGCGTGTCCGACACCCTGAGCCGCCGCAAGGTCTTCACCTGCCGCCCGACGACGACCGCCGATGAGCGCCCGTGCGCGCGCGACATCGTGGCCTCGCTGGCGCGCCAGGCCTACCGGGGCGCCGTCAGCGACGACGAACTCCAGGGGCTGCTGAGGTTCTACGAGCAGGGACGCAGCGACGGCGACTTCGAGGCGGGGATCCGCACGGCGGTGCAGGCGGTGCTCGCCAGTCCGCGCTTCCTGTTCCGGCTCGAACAGGCGCCGGCGTCGGCGCGTCCGGGCCAGACCTACGCGCTCGGTGGCACCGACGTGGCCTCGCGCCTGTCGTTCTTCCTCTGGGGCGCGGTGCCCGACGCGGCCCTGCTCGAGGGGGCGGCCAAGCTCACCACGTCGGCGGCCATTGCCACCGCGACGAAGCGGATGCTCGCCGATCCGCGCGCCGAGGCGCTCTCGACCCGCTTCGCGCACCAGTGGCTGCGCCTGCAGGACGTCGAGAAGGTGCGGCCCGACTATCACTTCGCCCCGCACTGGGACACCTACCTGTCGGGCGCGCTCGTGAAGGAGACCGAACTGTTCTTCGACAACCTGGTGCGCGAAGACCGCAGCGTGCTCGAACTGCTCTCGGCCGACTACACCTTCGTCAACGAGCGGGTCGCCAAGCACTACGGGCTGCCGAACATCACCGGCAGCACCTTTCGGCGGGTCACCGTGCCCGACTATCGCCGCGGCATCCTCGGGCACGGCAGCGTGCTGCTGGCGACGTCGTTCGCCGACCGCACCTCACCGGTGA
>JANNIB010000046.1:0-1724 GCA_031404695.1 Acidobacteriota bacterium | reverse complement strand
CCCGGCTTCCAGATGCCCGCGGCCGGGCAGGCCGCGGTCGTCGACGTGATCGACATCGCCACGCACAAGGTGATCAAGAGCGCTTCCTGTCCAACACCCGGTGCACAACATGTTCATGACGCCCGACGAGAACCACGTGATCGCCGGACTGCGCGGCGAGCTCGAGCCCGGCGAGCCGACGATCGAGGTGATCGATCCCAAGACCGACGCCGTGGTCTGGGGGATGGAGCTGACCGGCCACAAACAGTACGGCCGCACCAACCATGAAGTGCGGCCGATCGCGTTCGAAGCCAACGCCGACGGGTCGACGAAGCGCATGTTCGCGCAGGCCACGGGCATCAACGCCGTGTGGGTGATCGACTGGGCCTCGCGAAAGGTCACCGACATGCTGTGGCCGCCGAAGCTGCCGTTGTGGAAGCAGAACGCCGACGGCATTCAGACCGGCGACATGCACGGCCTCGAGGTGCTGCCGGATCGGTCGGCCGTGTGGGCGTCGAGCCGGCTCGACAGCCGCATCTACGGCTGGACCCTGCCCGATCTGAAGTACATCGGCGCCGTCGAGGTCGGACCGAGCGCCAACTGGATGACGCCGACACCCGACAGCAAGTACATGTACGTGGCCATCTCGGGCGTCGATCACACGCTGGCGGTCGACCTGAAGAAACTGGCAATCGTCGCGACCATCAAGACCGGGGCGCGCCCCGCGCGCATCAGCACCGCCATTCTCCCGCTCGACCGCGTCAATCCGTCGACGACGAGCGGGCAGCGGGATTGACCGCCATGCGCGCCCGACTACTCTTCGGTGCGGCGTGCGTGGCCTTCGCGGGGAGCGTGGCAGCGACCATCTCGGCGGATGCGCGCGGCGGGCAGGCGTCGGGGTTCCCCACGGCCGCTGATATCGACTCGTACCGCGGCACGGTCGAGCGCGTGTTCATGACCGATCGCGGCGGCACCACGCCCGGTGTCGCGGCGTGCGTGATGTGCCATACGTGGCAGACGAGCCTGCGCTTCGCGCTCGCAACCCCGGCGACCGACGCCGGATGGACCGTCGAGCAGTCGCGCAAGAACTTCGACGTCGTCACCCAGCTGGTCCACACCGACGCGCCCGCCACCAGCCGGCTCCTCTTGAAGCCGCTCGCGCCGTCGGCGGGTGGGATGGGCCACACCGGCGGATCCTACTGGACGTCACGCAGCGACCCGGAATACCAAGCGGTGCTGAAGTGGATTCAGAGCCTGCCCGCCGATCGTTACGTGGCGAAGGCCGGTCCCGCGATCGACTTCGAGTTCTTCCGCGCCTGCGTGCAACCGGTATTCGCGAATCCGCGCGAAGGGCACATCCGCTGCAGCAACTGTCATGCCTCAGGCCTGATCGGATTTGCGCCCGTCGCCGGGAACGGCAAATCGTGGAGCGACCAGGAAGCGCAACGCGCGTTCTCCACTATCTTGCGACTGGTACTACCTGGCAATCCCGACCAGAGCCGCTTCCTGCTCAAGCCGCTGCATCCGAGCGGCGGCGGCTCGTACACGCACAACGGCCCGCGGCGCTGGCAATCACGCGACGACCCCGAGTTCCGCATGCTCGCCGGGTGGGTGCGCGGCGAGCGGAAGGGCACGAGTTGCTCGTAGGCGGGCGAGCCTCCGCCTCGGACCGCGTGGCGGGGTCGCGGCAGCCCGGCATCGCGGACCGAAGTTTCCACCCCACCGCGCAGAGTCCGCGCGCCGGG
>JANNIB010000045.1:0-3698 GCA_031404695.1 Acidobacteriota bacterium | reverse complement strand
ACGTGATCGTAGCTGGTAAGCAATCTGCGCCTCAGTGGCTAGGTATCGACGAGGCCGTCGCTCACTGCGCTCTCGGGGTCGGCGTTTGGCAGTGGGCGAGCAACAACTCGGGGAGCGAGCCGGATGTGGTGATGGCGTGCTGCGGGGATGTCCCGACGCTCGAGACGTTGGCAGCGGTCGAGCTGCTGCGGAGCCATTTCCCGGACTTGAAGGTCCGGGTGATTAACGTCGTGAATCTCATGAAGCTCCAGCCCGACAGCGAGCACCCCCATGGGTTGAGCAACCAGGCCTTCGACGCCCTGTTCACGACCGACAAGCCGATCATCTTTGCGTATCACGGGTATCCGTTGCTCATTCATCGGCTGACCTACCGCCGTACGAATCATCACAACCTGCATGTGCGCGGCTACAAGGAGGAAGGCACGACGACCACGCCCTTCGACATGGTCGTGCTGAACGACCTTGACCGTTTTCACCTGGTCGCCGACGTCATCGACCGCGTGCCCGCGCTGGCGCCGCGCGCCGCCCACGTTCGGCAAGCGATCCGCGACAAGCTGGTCGAGCACAAGCAATACATCGCCACACACGGTGAGGACATGCCGGAGATTCGGAACTGGCGATGGGGTCTGTAACTCATGTGATTCGCCCCCACGCCGGAGAGACGAGGCTGGACGCGCTGCAGCGTCACGCCTTCGCGTACTTCCTGAACGAGACCAATCCGGTTAACGGTCTCGTGGCTGACCGAACGCAGCCCGGCGCTCCGGCGAGCATCGCGGCCGTGGGCTTCGCGCTGGCCGCCTACCCAGTTGGCGTCGAGCGGGGATGGATGACGCGCGCCGACGCCGTCGAGCGAACGTTGGCGCTGCTTCGGTTCTTCTGGACCAGCCCCCAGGGAACAGCGCCCGGCATGTCCGGGTACAAGGGTTTCTACTACCACTTCCTCGACATGACGACCGGAGCGCGCGCCGGAAAGTGCGAGCTGTCGACGGTGGATACCAGTTTCCTGCTCGCCGGTATGCTGGCTGCTGCGGTCTACTTCAACCACGACAGCGAGGCGGAGCAGGAGATCCGCACGCTGGCGGACGCGCTCTACCGCCGCGTCGATTGGCCATGGGCGTGCAACGGCGGAGCGACGGTCACGCATGGGTGGCTACCCGAGAGCGGCTTTCTGCCCTACCGCTGGGAAGGCTATGACGAGGCCATGCTCTTGTACGCGCTGGGTCTCGGCTCGCCGACGTATGCGCTGCCCACGGAGAGCTACGCAGCGTGGACCGCCAGCTATCAGTGGAAGGCCATTTACGGCTACGAGTTCGTCTATGGCGGTGCGCTCTTCATCCATCAGTACTCGCACGTCTTTGTGGACTTCCGCGGAATCCAGGACGTCTTTGCGCGGGAGAAGGGCATCGACTACTGCGAAAACAGCCGCCGCGCGACCTACGTGCAGCAGGCCTACGCGATTCGGAACCCGTTGGAGTTCGCGGGCTACGGCCAGTACTTCTGGGGCCTGACCGCAAGCGACGGCCCAGGCTGGACGAGCAAGCGGCTTCACGGGATCGACCGATCCTTCTTCGACTACGTGGCACGCGGTGCGCCATATGGCCCCGACGACGGAACCGTGGCACCGTGGGCGGTGGTGGCCTCCCTTCCGTTCGCCCCGGAGATCGTGCTGCCGACGGTGCAGCACTTCCAGGACGTCTATCCACAGGTCACGGGCGAGTATTGCCTCCGGTGCAGCTTCAATCTGACGTTCCCGCACGCGACTGATGCCGGCACCGGCTGGACCTCGCCGTATCACTACGGGATCAACCTCGGCCCGGTCGTGTTGATGTGCGAGAACCACCGGTCGGGTTTGCTCTGGGAGCTGATGCGCAGGTGTCCGTACATCGTCACGGGGCTGCGGCGGGCGGGATTCGAGAACGGCTGGCTATGATGCCGAAGATCTACCTCGTTCGGCATGGCGAGACGGCCTGGACCATCAGTGGACAGCACACCGGCCGCACGGATCTTCCGCTCACTGAACAGGGCGAGCGCGAGGCGCGGAACCTGGGCCCTCGCCTTCGAGGCATGACCTTCGCGCGTGTGCTTGCCAGCCCGCTGAAGCGAGCGCGTCGCACGGCCGAACTCGCGGGGTTCGAATCGTCGTTGGAGCCCGATCCCGATCTGCAGGAGTGGGACTACGGCGCGTACGAGGGCCGGCGCACGACTGACATCCTGATCGAACGCCCCGGCTGGCGGCTCTTCGAGGACGGCTGCCCGGGTGGGGAAACGCTGGACGCCGTGGGCGCCCGCGCCGATCACGTGATTGCTCGCGCCCGCGCCAGTGCGGGCGACTTGCTCCTGTTCGCCCACCGCGACATTCTCCGCGTGCTCGCCGCCCGCTGGCTGGGCTTGTCCGCCCACGCAGGTCGCCATTTCTATCTGGCAACGGCTTCCCTGAGCATCCTCGGCTATCACCACGACTTGGACGAGCCGGTGATCCACCTCTGGAACGCCTGGGGTGCCGGGCATCGGGTGTCGCCCTGATAGAGCCGGCATCGACGCCTTCGGGCGCCGGCGCGACATGGATCGGGCAGACGTTCCAGCGTTCAGGATCCGAATTCCATCTGCCAACCCAGTCGGACGACCCAGCGCCTTTGCAGTTGCGGGCCGTCCAACGACTGCACGACCGGCACGTCGGCTTGGAAGTGGAAATGCTGACCCGCGAGGATCCCACTCTGGGGATGAACGGTCAGTCCCAGCAAGGCGCTGAGGCGCTTCCCGCCCTGCAGGTGCGGATCCTTCGTCGGCTCATCGGTGGGATCGAGCATGGGATCCGACCCGCGAACGTTGCCCCACTGCTCGCCGCGAGCGCCCCCGGACACGCTCACCGAATGCGCGAGTTGGCGGGTGATAGACCCGCCCAACTGGTAACGGTTCCCGAGTCGGTAGCCGTTGTCGTTTCGGCCGAGCCGGACCGTGGATCCAAAATCGGCGGCCCACCCCCACGGCAGTAATTGCCCAAGATACGTGACGCCTGGCAGCACTGAGAAGGTGCCCGAGCCGAGCCGATCTGCATCGGATATTCGATCCGCATGCCGGCCATCGTCGCGTCGACCGAGCCGGTCGGGAGGCCGACCCCGCCATTCAACAAAAGCCATTGACGAGGCTCCTGCGTGTGAAGGACGGAATACATACCGCGCACCTCGATGTCACCAATCCCGTCGGTCCGCTCGGCGAAGCGTTCTCCTTCCATGGTCACGTGGTTCATGTCCTTGTTTTGGCTCATGGTGGAGTCCGGCCGTGTTGCTTCAGCGCGTGTCCGCTCGTGCGTCCAGGGTAAGTGGTCCCGACGAAGGTGGTCATTACAGGCGGGCCGAGTGGACGAGGCCCCGCCACGAACGGCCGGTTCCGCTACCTCCACCAACCCATCATCCCCCCAGTCATCATTCGGCCGCCGCCGAAGACCAGCAGGAGCAATAGGACGACGATGACCGTGCCAATGACGATCGCGACGGTATTGGTGTTGTGGTGTTGCTGTTGCTGTTGTTCACGAGACACTCTCCCTGGGCGTGACTGAATCCATCCACGATCAATGCGAGTGCGGCCTTCGTGATGACGGCCGAAGGACCCTGACACAGCCTGTCAAGTCACCGTTCCACAGCGGGCAGCAACGGCGCTGTCTCCGAGTGAACACTGTGCCCTTTGATACAGCCAGCGCC
>JANNIB010000044.1:0-2502 GCA_031404695.1 Acidobacteriota bacterium | reverse complement strand
CTGGTCGATCGGCTGCTGACGGCGGCGAGCCTGGTCGCGGCCTCGACGCCTTCCTACTGGCTGGCGCTCATGCTGATGCTGCTCTTCTCGGTGACCCTCGGCTGGTTGCCGGCCATCGGCGTCGGCACCGCCGCGCACTACGTGATGCCGTGTCTGGCGCTGGGCCTGCAGTCGGCCGGCGCGGTGGCGCGCATGACACGCGCGGCCGTGCGCGACGTGCTGACGCAGGACTTCCTGCGCGCAGCCCGGGCCAAGGGCGTGCCCTACCGGCGCGTGCTCCTCGTGCACGGCCTGCGTAACGCGATGCTGCCGGTGCTGAGCCTCGTGGGTCTGCGGGTGGGCGGACTCCTTGCAGGGACGGTGCTGGTCGAGAGCGTGTTCGCGGTGCCGGGTGTGGGTCGCATGATGGCCGACGCGGTGGTCGCCCGCGACTTCCCGATGGTGCAGGGTGGTGTGCTGGTCGTGGCCGCGATGGTGGTCGTGGCCAACGGCATCACCGACGTCGCGGCGGGCCTGCTCGACCCGCGGGTGCGCGCGTGAAGGGCATGTGGACGCGGCTTCGCCGCGACACGCTCGCCCTTGGTGCCCTGGCGGTGCTGGCGCTGATGGTGTCGGCGGCGGTATTTGGTCCGTGGGTGACGCCCTACGATCCGGTCGAGGTGGACCTGGCCGCGAACTACCTGCCGAGTTCCGCCGCCCATCCCCTCGGCACCGATCACCTGGGCCGCGACACCCTGAGCCGTCTTGTCGCCGGCGCCCGCGTGTCGCTCGGCATCGCGTTTGCCGCCACCACGTCGGGCCTGGCGGCCGGCGGCGCCATCGGACTGCTCGCGGCCTGGCGGCGCGGCCTGCTGGAGCGCCTGCTCCTGCACCTGGTGGACATCCTGCTGGCGCTGCCGGAGCTGCTGCTGGCGATCTCGGCGATCACCATCCTCGGACGCGGCACCATCTCCACGGTCATCGCCGTGGCGGTCTACGCGGTGCCGAGCTTCGCGCGCATCGTGCGGGCGGCGGCGCAGCCGATCGTGCAGGGCGAATACGTCGTCTCCGCGCGGGCCTCCGGCGCGTCGGATGCCCGGGTGCTCGTGTTCCACGTCCTGCCTGGCTGCTGGTCGCCCATCCTCGCACACACGACGGTGATGCTCGGCAGCGCCATCCTGCTGGCGTCGGGGCTGTCGTTTCTCGGCCTCGGCGTGCAGCCGCCGGCCGCCGAATGGGGGGCGATGCTCTCGCGCGGACGCGAACTGCTGCGCACCGCGCCGCTTGGCGCCATCGCACCCGGGCTGGCGATCACGGCCACGGTGCTCGGGTTCTCGGTGCTCGGCGACGGGCTGCGCGACGCCGCCGACGGGCGCCGCCGCGGCCGCTGATACTCCGCCTCAGCGGCTCGCGCGGTCGGCGAGGGCCTTTAACTTCTGGCGCAGGCCATCCGGATTGGCGGGCGCGCTCTGCGTCATCAGCACGACGACGGTCTGCTTCACCGGGTCGTTCCAGAAGATGGTGCCGGCGGTGCCGTCCCACCCGTATTCGCCGACACTGGCCGTCGTGCCACCGGCGTCCATCAGCACGTTGACGTTGGCGAGTCCCCAGCCCATGCGGCCGCCGCGTGCCGTGAGCACCTCCGGCGGCAGCCCGTTGCTGGTGATGCGCGCCGCGGTATCGGCTTTGAGGAGCCGCGTGCCGTTGAACGTGCCGCCGTCGAGCAGCATCTGGCCGAACCGGAGGAAGTCGGGAACGCTCGAGACCAGCCCGACGGCGCCTTCGAGCAGCGCCGGCCGTGCGGTGAACGGCACCGGCTCGATCTCCACCGCGACCAGTCCGCCGCCCGGCGCCGGACCGTAGACCGTCGCCAGCCGGCTTCGGCGTTCGCCCTCCACCCAGAACACCGTGTCGCTCATGCCGAGGGGCTGGAACACACGGCGTGCGAGGAAGCGTTCGAAGGGCTCGCCCGACCAGATCTCGACCAGCCGCCCGAGCACCGTCGTCGCCTCGCTGTAGCGGAACCGCGTGTGCGGGTCTTCCATGAGCGGCGCCCGGGTGATCTTGCGGATGAACTCGGGCAGCGAGTCGGCGCGGGATCGCACGCCGAGCGTGCGATAGAGATCCGAGGTGCGGTGACTGAGGCCGGAGGTGTGGAGCAGCAGATCTTCGACCGTCACCGGCCGCGCCGGCGGTCGCGCGGGGGCGCCCGGCGCATCCACCACCCGCACCTCGGCGAATTCAGGGAGGTACTTCGAGACGGGCTCATCGAGGCGGAAGCGCCCTTCGTCGTGCAGCATCATCACGGCCACGGCGGTGACCGCCTTGGTCATCGAGTAGATGCGGAAGTAGCGCTCGGTCATCGGCGCCTTCGACGCCAGATCCTGCACCCCGACCGCCCGCAGATATCCCACCTGGCCGCGTCGGGCAATGGCGGCCACGCCGCCGGCGATCCTGCCCTTGGCCACGAACTGCTCGAGCAGCGCCGTGGCCTCGGCCAGGACGCCCGGGTCGAGGCCGACC
>JANNIB010000043.1:0-10533 GCA_031404695.1 Acidobacteriota bacterium | reverse complement strand
AGTCCGATGAGACGGCAATTGCCGCGCAGCGCGGCCGGGTCGCCGATCTGCGTCGGGCGCTCGGCCCGCTTGCCAGCCCCGAGGCCCGCCGCCTCGAGCGCCTCGCCGACTACCTCGTGCGCAAGAGCATCTGGCTCGTGGGCGGCGACGGCTGGGCCTACGACATCGGCTTCGGCGGGCTCGACCACGTGATGGCCCTCGGCCGCGACATCAACATCCTGGTGCTCGACACCGAGGTCTATTCGAACACCGGCGGCCAGCAGTCGAAGGCCACGCCGCTTGGCGCCTCCGCCAAGTTCGCCAGCGCCGGCAAGAGCACGGCGAAGAAGGACCTGGCGGCGATGGCCATGGACTACGGCCACGTCTACGTGGCCCGCATCGCCTTTGGCGCGAAAGACACGCAGACCGTGAAGGCGCTGCTCGAGGCCGAATCGTACCCGGGCCCGTCGCTCGTCATCGCCTACAGCCACTGCATCGCTCACGGCTACGACCTCGAACACGGGCTCGAGCAGCAGAAGCTGGCCGCCGACTCGGGCTACTGGCCGCTCTACCGCTTCGACCCGCGGCGCGCCGCCGCCGGCGACAACCCCTTCCAGCTCGACTCGGCACCGCCCAAGGTGGACCTCGGACAGTTCGTCCGCAACGAAGCGCGCTTCCGGCTGGTGGAACAACAGGACCCCGACCGCTTCAAGGCGCTGCTCGCGCAGGGCCAGGCCGACATCCGGAAGCACTTCGCCGTCTACGACGCCCTGGCCCGGCGCGGCAGCGAGCCCCCGGTCACCACCGGCTGAGCCCGAACGAGTCGCACACCATGGACCTCTCGACCACCTATCTCGGCCTGAAGCTGGCGCACCCGCTCATCACGGGCGCCTCCCCGCTGGTCGACGACCTCGACGTGGTGCGCCGGCTCGAAGACGCCGGGGCCGCCGCCATCACCATGCACTCGCTCTTCGAGGAGCAGATCACGACCGAGCGCGATGTCACCTGGCAGCAGCTCGACTCACACGCGGAAGGGCACGCCGAGGCCATGTCGTACTTCCCGAAGCACGACGAGTACCGCCTCGGACCCGACAAGTATCTCGAACAGATCCGCCGCATCAAGGCCGCCGTGGCCGTGCCGGTCGTCGCCTCGCTCAACGGCACGACCGGCCGCGGCTGGGTTGAATACGCGCAAGCCATGCAGCAGGCCGGCGCCGACGCCCTCGAGCTGAACGTCTACATGGTGGCGACCGACCTCGCCGTGTCGGGCGAGGTGATCGAGTGCCGCGTCGTGGATGCCGCTCAGCTCGTGCGTTCCGCGGTGTCGATTCCAGTGGCCGTGAAGCTGTCGCCGTTCTTCTCGTCGATCGCGCACCTGGCGCATCGGCTCGACGGGGCGGGCGTGAACGGGCTGGTGCTCTTCAACCGCTTCTATCAGCCCGACATCGATATCGAGCAGCTCGACGTCGTGCCGCACCTGCGGCTGTCGGATTCTTCGGAGCTGCTGCTGCGCCTGCGCTGGCTGGCGATCCTCTTTGGACGTCTGAACGGCACGCTCGCCTGCAGCGGCGGTGTGCACACGGCGGCGGACGCCATCAAGGCGATCATGGCCGGCGCCCACGCCGTGCAGCTCGTCTCCGTGCTGCTGCACGAGGGGCCGGAGCGGTTGTCGACCCTCCAGCACGAACTCGCACAATGGATGGTCGAGCACGAGTACCAGTCGGTGGCGCAGATGCGCGGCAGCATGAGCCTGGGCCGCTGCCCCGATCCGGCGGCGTTCGAACGCGGCAACTACGTGAAGCTGCTGCAGACGTGGCGGCCGCGGTAGCGACGGGCCACGGGACCGGCGACGCCCACGCCTCGTCGTCGACCTGCCATGCGCCGCGCTCCCTTCACGAGGGTGGTCGTGGCGCTTTGGCGCCGCGCGCTGCGGCCCTGAACATCACGGCAGCCGCGTACGCCACGACGACCACGACCAGCCAACGGAGCCAGGCGAGCGACATCGACTTCACGATGAACGCGGCGACCAGCACCGCCGGGATGCCGCCCAGCGCGATGGCGCCGGCAATCCGCAGGTCCATCTCGCCCAGCGCCAGGTAACGGAAGCTGACGCTGGCGCCGGCCAGCGCCGAGCCGCCGGCCATGAACGGGAAACTGAGCCGGGGATCCATGCCCATCAGGCTCAACATCAGCAGCGTCGGCGCGTAGTTCCCGATCCCGAAATTGAGGAGCGCACCGAAGACCGCCGACGGCACGATCGCCACTGCCGTCAGCGGCGCCGGCAGCTCCGACGCCACCCCGCCGCCCGGCATCAGGTCGAGGTTGGTGGCCGCCTACAGCGTGCCGGCAATAACCAGCGCGATGCCGACGACGGCCTGCACCACCCAGACCCGCGCGCGGGTCGCAAGCCCCGCTCCGAGTACGGCGCCAGCCGCCGCTGCGACGATGCAGCCGGCCAGCAGTACCGCGTCGACCGACACGCCCAGCATCACGAGGAAGATGAGCGACAGCACGACGGAGGGCAGCGTATGTCCGGCGATCATCGTGCTGGGGATCAGCCGGTCCGCAACCAAGTCCCGGAACCTGAACCAGGCCATCGTCGGCGCGAACGAGCCGATGCCCAGCGTGTCGAGGAAGTTGGTGACCGCGCCGAGCGCCACGGCTTCCAGGCGCGGTACGGCCCGGGCGGCCACCGCCGCACGGACCAGCGTGACAGCGTAAGCGACGGCGACCAGGGCGAGCGGAATCGAAACGGCCAGAAGCAGCACGGGCGCCGTGAGCACTAACTCGACGCTCTCGAGCGCACCCGAAACGTCCACCAGCTGTCCGGTCGCTTTGCGTCGGCGGAGGGAACCGGCCCAGGGGGCTGCTGCGCTTGCACGGCCGGGTTCTGCAGCTTCAGGATTCTCGCGGTCCACGCAGCGTCGAGCGTGGCCGGATCCGTCACCCGGTTCAGCACGACGGGGTAGACGGCTCCGTCGAGGCGCAGGCGGCCCGGGTGGTCAGCCTGCACGCGCGGGCACCAGTATTTCCGCGCTCCGGCCGAACAACTGAGGAACAGGTCGCCGTCCGGCGTGGCCATGCAGTTCAAGTTCACCGCGTGGGGCAGCCAGCCGACGCTGATCTGGATCTGGCACAGCGACACGTCGTTGGCGAAGCGCCAGTCCTGGACCGGTGCGGGCTGTTCGTCACCTCGCAGCACGAATCCCGGAATGCCCCCGCAGGGACAGGTCACGGCCCACGTGCCGCCGCCGAGGACGGCCACGGCCACAGCCGCCGCCGCGATCCATCGAAGGATTTTCATAGAGGAGCCCGCGCACCATATCACGACAGAAGCAATTCGAGGTCCTCGCGCTTGAGGTCACGAATCAGGCTCTCGTCGGCCCGGACGATCGCCTCGGCCAGCCGGCGCTTGGTGGCCTGCAGTTCCAACACCTTCTCTTCGACCGTGTCGCGGGCAATCAGTCGGAACGCAAACACTGGACGTGTCTGGCCGATCCGATGCGCCCGGTCGATCGCCTGCGCCTCCACGGCTGGGTTCCACCACGGATCCAGCAGGAACACGTGTTCGGCGGCCGTGAGGTTCAAGCCCAGGCCGCCAGCCTTCAGGCTGATGAGGAACAGCGGACACGTGCCGCCCTGGAATCGTTCGACGCGTGCCTGCCGGTCGCGGGTGCGACCGTCCAGGTACTCGTAGGTCAGCTGTGCCTCGTCGAGCCGTGTCCGCAGCAGGCCCAGCAGCGTGGTGAACTGCGAGAACACCAGCACCCTCCGACCGTCCTCTGCCAGCTCCTGAAGGCGCGGCAGCAGAATGTCGAGCTTCGCCGCGGGTTCGGCAGCACGGGCGGGATCGACCAGGCCGGGATGGCAGGCCGCCTGACGAAGCCGCAGCAGCGCTTCGAGGATTTGCAGCTTCGACCGCCCGAGGCCCACTGTCGCCACCTTGCCCAGCAGTGACGCCCGATAGTGGTCACGCAACTCGTTGTAGAGCGCCCGCTGCGGTGGCTCGAGATCGCAGTAGAGCGTCTGCTCCGTGCGGGCCGGCAGCTCCGTCGCCACCTGCTCCTTTGTGCGCCGGAGGATGAATGGCCGAAGGCCGCGGGCCAGTACGGCCAGCGTCTCGTCGTCCGGCGGCCGGCCGGCCGAAGCGCCGGCCGTCGCGATCGACGTCGTGCCGAGCATGCCCGGATTCAGGAAGTCGAACAGGCTCCCGAGTTCCCCGAGGTGGTTCTCGATGGGCGTGCCGCTCAGCGCCAGACGATGGTCGGCCTTCAGCAACCGCGCCGCTTTGGCCGTGCTCGTGCGCGAGTTCTTGATGGCCTGCGCCTCATCCAGAATTGCGTAGTCGAACCCCACGTCCTTCAAGTGGCCGATGTCTTTGCGCAGCGTGCCGTAGGTCGCAAGCACCACATCGTGCCGATCGATGCTGTCGAGCGCGTCGCGACGACCGCCGGCCGTGAAATCGAGCACGCGCAGGCCGGGCGCGAAGCGGGCCGCCTCCTGCTGCCAGTTGAACACCAGCGACCGCGGCACGACAACGAGCGACGGGCGGCCGGGCGCGCCCGCTCGTTCGGCGCGGCGAGCGTCAAGCGCGGCCAGCACCATGACGGTCTTGCCGAGCCCCATCTCATCGGCGAGGCAGCCGCCGAATCCGAACCGTCGCAGGAACGCGAACCATCCCAGCGCCTCTCGCTGGTAGTCGCGCAGGACCCCACGGAACGTGAGCGGAGCGTCAAGCGCGGCGATCCCGTCGAAGGAGGCAATCTGCTGTCGCGCGCGCGCGAACGCCTCGTCGGCGGTGACCGCAGGCTCGGTCGCCAGCCACGCGTCGAGCAGCGCCGTCTGGGCGGGGGCAAAGCGAAGGTGGTCGCCGTCTGGCGTCCCGAGGGCGGCGAGGCGGCCGTGGCCGGCCAGCCAGTCGGTGGGCAACAAGCCGAACGTGCCGTCGCCGAGCGCCACGAACGCATCACCGCGCCGCGCCGCCGCGAGCAGCGCTGGCAGATCGGCGCGAAGGCCCTCGAAGTCCACGCCGCCGTGCAGTTCGAACCAGTCGATGCCGGAGCGCACGTCGAGCGATATCGCGCCGGGCTGACGATACAGTTTCCCCTCGGCCTCGACCCGCCACCCTTCCGAGAGCAACACGCGCACCAGTGTCGGCACCAACGTATCAGCGAGATCGAGCAGGGTGCCGGCGGTCTGCCAGTCGGCCAGACGGCGCACGCCCAGCGACTGGAGCCGTCCGATCGCCGCGCGCTCGGCCTCGGGGTCGCGACGCCAGGCGACGCGCCGCTGGTGGTCGACGATGACCGTCTGGATCGACCAGGCATCCACGTCGTGGCCGCCGTAGCGAAACCACAACGTGGCCGCCAGTCGGTCGCGCGGCCCGTAGTGCCGGTGGCGGCGATCGGCCGCAGGACGAGTGATGCGCAACTGCGGCTGCGGGAGTTCGGTCCGAGTGTCGAGCGTCAGCTCATCCGGGGCCTCGACACCCGCGAGGCCTGCGGTCGCAAGTGCCTCGGTCAGCGTCGGTGCCTCCGCGGGCGGCACCGTCACTGGCCCCATGGTCAGCACCTGAGCCATCCAGCGGTCGGCGCCGCCGGTGTCGAGCGCAGCGAATCGTGGAGGGGCGCCCGGCTCACGTGGTGCCCAGAGGACGAGCGCACCGGTGACGAACAGCGCCTCGGAGAACGATCGGTCTCGTCCGTCACTTCGGATGGCGCCGCCGATGGTATAGCCAGCGGCGACGTCTCCCGTGATCCGTAGATGGAAGATCGCGGCCTCAGGCTCCCACGCAATCGGTGCGAATGCAGCGTCAGCGCTGTTCTCGACGGCGCTCGACGTGACACGCAGGAGCAAGCGCCCGGTCTCGCAGAGCCGGGGCGTCAGATCGCGTTGAAGCGTCGGAGTCAGGACGAACGTCGATGGCACGGGCAGGCTGCCGGCGTAGCCGCCCCAGGCGTAGCCGGTGGGTCCGTACGATGGCTCGGCGCCGCACACCGCTTCGAGGACGCGCCGGTCGCGGTCGTTCGGGAGACCGGCGATGTCACGCCGAGTCAGGGCGAGCGGCTTCGGCTTGGCCCAGCCGCCGGACTTCTTGCGATCGCGGGCCATGAGCTCGACGAGCAGGCCGCCGGCCGCTGCCGAGCGTGCCGGGTCGAACACGTAGACCAACTCCCCTGTGATCAGCGCGCGGGCGGGTGGCTGGTCGAGCACCGGAGATCTGACGTGCGACAGAAACGTCTGCCACGCCGGTGGGGGTTCGGGCCGCAGCCTCGGGGCCAACGGCCCCTTCGGCGCTGGCGGCAAGAGGCGTCGGCGGTCAGCCCAGTACTGCTTCATCCGCTGCGACCCGGTGGTCGGCGGGTCGACGGTCAACCCTTGCCACGGGCCCGACGGCGAGGCGAGCTGATCGACGTCGCCGCCGAGTTCATCGAGAAAATCGGCGATCTCATCCGACGACGGCGAATCGTCGTCGGTGTCGAGCCAGAGACCGGGCGGCACCGAGAAGACGCCGGCCTGGTCGGCGGTGAGGATGGCGGCCCAGACGTGCTTGCAGGGGTCGAACGTGTCGGCGAAGTACGGGCACGTGCAGCTCGCCTTCAGGCTGTCGGGCCCGAGCGTCAGCGTCACGTCGTAGCGGCGGGTGCCGCGCACGACAGTGCTGAACACGGTGGGCGTCGAGGTGACGAGGGTAACACGCCCGCCGCGAAAGTAGTCCTCCCCACGCCGACGAGACGACGCGGAGACGAACGAACGAAGCGCAGCAGCCATCGAGCTGGGCATGGCGTCTGATTGTACGTATCGGCGCGCGCGGGACAACGCGTCGAACTCGCACGGCGTCGCGTTGGCGACCACGTGGAGCGTGCTACGGCTTGGGAATCCGCAGCGTGGCGCTGATCATGGCGCTGCCGCTCAATCCGTAGACGAGCACCAGTGGGTGCAGCAGCGCCGGGCCCAGGCGCACGGCGCCGAGCCACAGATCCGGGCCGGTGGCGCCCACCCACTGCGCCACGCCCAGCAGCAGTACGATCGCGATGCTGGTGGGAATGGGCGTGCCCTCGAAATAGCGCACCTTGCCGGTGGCGGGGTCGGCGAGCACCGACGACGTCACGTTGAAGCGGGCCAGCCGGCTCACGCCGCAGACCACGAAGTAGCTGAGCACCACCATGTCCCAACCGCCGCGCAGGCCCAGGGTGAAGCCGAGCACGGCCGGCGCCACCCCGAACGAGATCACGTCGGCCAGCGAGTCGAGGTCGGCGCCGAGCACCGATTGGCGGCGGCGGTCGAGCCGCGCCACGTAGCCGTCGAGCACGTCCAGGACCAGCGCCAGCGGCAGCAGCAGGAACGCCGCCCAGAGATAGCGTGGGTTCAGCTCGGCAAGAAAATCGAGGCACAGGAAGATCGACACGGTGCCGCACGCGGCGTTGCCGATGGTGAGCGCGTCGGCCCACGTGTAGGACCGCAGCATCGACAGATGACGGCGATCGGGCGAGGTCGTCATTGCGTGGACGGTAACGGCACGCCGGCCAGTTCGACGACCGCCGGCACCACGAGCGGCAGGACGTCGATGACGCCGGTCGGGTGCGCGATGGTGTTGGTGGTCACGATGCCGGTGGCCCCGGCGCCTTGCAGCGCCTGCTCGGCCGCGCTCGTGAAGAGGGCATGAACCGCCAGACAGACCGGCGGACGCATCGCCGCCGCCACCAGCCGCCTGACCGTCTCGACCATGGTCTGCCCCGACGACACCACGTCATCGACGACCACCGGCGTGCACTCGCGCCAGCGGCTCACGTCGGGCGCCGTGATCTCGACGACGCGGTCGCTGCGGCGGGTCTTCCGCATCACGACACACGGCGCCCCGGCGCGGTCGGCGACGTCTTTCACCCACTGGGCGCTCTCCTCATCCGGCCCGACGACCAGCGGTCGGTCCACATGCGACGCGATCCACGCCGCCAGCGCCGGCGCCGCATGTACGGCCCGCGACGGCACGTCGTAGATCTCGTCGAGGGCGCGGTAGCGATGCAGGTGCGGATCGACCGTGACCAGCCAGTCCACGGCGTTCGAGACCAGCGCGGCGAAGGTGCGTGATGTCACCGCCTCGCCGGGGCGGAACTGGACGTCCTGCCGCATGTAGGCGAGGTAGGGGGCCACGAGGCCGACGCGGGTCGCGCCCTGAGCACGGGCGGCCGCCGCCAGGAAGGCGAGCGGCAACAGCTTCGGATCGGGCCGGTCGAGCGTGCAGGCGATGACCACGCTCGCGCCAGCGCAGTCGGCATCGATGCGCAGGTAGGTTTCCTCGTCGGGAAAACGTCGTGATTCGACGACGCCGCAGGGGATCGAGGTGAGCGCGCCGAGGGCGTGACCGAGCGCCTCGCTGCCCGGCAACGCCAGCACCAGGCGCGTCACGGCGTCTCCCCCAGCACGACGATGTCCGGGTGCGTGGCGAGGTAGTCGCGCGCGTAGGCGAGCTCACCGGGACTCTCGGCATGCAGCGTGAAGAGCGGCTGGCCAGCGGCGACGGCGTCGCCGAGCCGGACGTGGAAGTCGATTCCGGCGGCCGGGTCGGCCGGGGCGCCAGCCAGCTTGGCCGCGCGCGCCAGGCGGCGGTTGTCGATGCTCGACACGGTACCCGCGCCAGGGGCCGGCACCTCGAAGCGCTGCGAACTGACGGGGGGCGTGCGCATGCCGCCCTGCGTCTCGCAGATCGCCTGGAGCTTGCGCCACGCCCGGCCGTCGGCGAGGATGGCGCCGGCTTCCGCAGCGCCGTGGCCGGCTTGGCAGGCACCGGCCAGCTCGAGCACTTCGCCGGCCAGCAGCACTGCCCGCGCCCGCAGATCCTGCGCCGCGTCGCGATCGCCACGCGTGACCGCCACCACGTCACGGGCTTCGAGCGCCGGACCGATGCCGCGGCCGACCGGCTGCGTCCCGTCGGTGAGCACCGGACGCACCATCAGGCCCACCGCGTCACCCACGCGCTCGAGCAGCCGCGCCACCGCGTAGGCCGCCTGGCTGGTGCGGATCTTGGCGGTGGGGCCCACCGGCAGGTCGATGACGACGTGGGTGGCCCCGGCGGCGACCTTCTTCGACAGCACCGAGGAGACCAGTTGCGAGTCGCTGTCGACGTCGAGCGCGCGTTCGACGCGCACCAGCAGGTCGTCGACCGGACTGAGATGGATGGCGCCGCCCCAGATCACGCAGCCGCCTTCGCGCTCGACCACCCGCCGCATGGCGGCAAGATCGAGGTCCACCGGGGCCAACGTCTCCATCGCGTCGGCGGTGCCGGCCGGTGAGGTGATGGCGCGGGAGGACGTCTTCGGGATGCAGACGCCGGCCGCGGCGACGATCGACACGACAATCGGCGTCGTGCGGTTGCCGGGCAGACCGCCGACGCAGTGCTTGTCGGCCACGATCGGGCGATCCCACCCGAGGCGCGTGCCCACGTCCACCATGCCGCGCGTCTGCCACACCACCTCGTCGAGGCTCATGCCGACCGCTGCACACGCGGTCAGGTAGGCCGAGAGCTCGATGTCGGTATAACGCCCCGCCGCCATGTCCTGCAGGATCGCCGTCATCTGCGGCTCACCGAACGCGTGCCCGAACACCTTCGCCCGCACGGCGCCAAGTGACTCGACCGGCCGCGGATGCGACAGCGTGGCCACCTCACCTGATGTGGCGCCGAGCAGGCGCCACGCCGCCTCGGAGAGCCCGGCCTCGCTCGGCGAGACGAAGCCATCGCGCACCACGTTCAGGGTGGCGATGATCGAGGCCGACGCGGTGGTCACCCTCACCCGCGAATGGGCCGAGAAGCCTTCAGACCGGCACACGTGGCAATCGGCCCGCATGTAGACCACCGGCTCCTCGTGCGTGTCGATGCCGAGACGCGTCAGGAGCAGGGTGTTGCCGGCGTCGTGTGCCATTCGGAGCGATTCTAGTTCGCTAGGTGCCGCAGAACGTGCGGTAGGGCGCACTGACGGCGGCCGGCGGCGCGCTGAAGGCCGCGTCGTCGCGTGCATGGTCGTACGGCGTCGCCAGCGCCGCGAGCAGGCGCTCGAGCGGCGCCAGGTCGCCGTCGTCGGAGGCCGAGGTGAGCGCCGCTTCCACCACGTGATTGCGCGGGATGATCGCGGGGTTGGCGCGCTGCATCAGCGCCATCCGCTCCGGCGCGGTCTGCCGCTGGCGCGCGAGACGCGCCCGCCACTGCGCGTGCCAGGCGGCGAAGGCGTCGTCGGCGCCGATACCGGCGGCGTCCTCGCCGCTCAGGCGGCGGAAGGTGTTCGTGAAGTCGGCGCGCGCGCCGTGCATCCACGTCAGCAGCGCCTCGGCCAGCGTGGCGTCCTCGGGTTCCTCGGTGACGAGCCCCAGCTTGGCGCGCAGGCCGGCCAGCCGGTGGTGCTCGAAGCGCGCCGCGAAGTGCGCCAGCGCGCCCTGGGCCTGCTCGATGGCGCGCGTGCGGTCGGCGTCGATGAGCGGCAGCAGCGCCTCGGCCAGCCGCGCCAGGTTCCACTGCGCGATCGCCGGCTGGTTGCTGTAGGCGTAGCGTCCCTGGGTGTCGAT
>JANNIB010000042.1:0-11393 GCA_031404695.1 Acidobacteriota bacterium | reverse complement strand
GGTCGGGGGGTTGGGGGTCGTGGGGGGGGGGGGTGGGGGAGGGGTGGTGGGGCCTGGGGCGTGGCACGTCGCGCGGCCGGCCGGGCTCTCGCCCGGCCACGCGTAAACTACAGCGATGAGTCTCTCGTCGCTCGACGTCTGGCAGAAGCTGGAACAGCATCGCGACCACATCGCGGCCGTGCCGGTGCGGCAGCATTTCGCCGATGACCCGGGGCGGTTCGAGCGCTTCTCGATCCGCCTCGACGATTTGCTCGTCGACTACTCGAAGCAGCGTGTCACCGCCGAGACGATGGTGCTGCTTGCCGAGCTGGCGCGAGCCACCGGTGTCGAGGCCGCGCGCGACCGCATGTTTGCCGGCGACGCCATCAACACCACGGAAGGCCGGGCCGTGCTGCACACGGCGCTGCGTCGCACGGCCCCGGGCCCGCTGCTCGTGGATGGCCACGACGTCATGCCTGACGTGGCGGCGACCCGCGCCCACCTCTCGCGCTTTGCGGCCGACGTCCGGAGGGGGGTCTGGACCGGCGCCACCGGCCAGCGCATCACCGATGTGGTGAATCTCGGCATCGGCGGCTCGGACCTCGGCCCGGCGATGGTGGTGGACGCGCTCACGCCGTTTGGCCGCGAAGGTCCGCGGCTGCACTTCGTGTCAAACGTCGATGGCGCGCATCTCGACGAGACGCTGCGCGTCGTGCCGCCGGCCACGACGCTCTTCGTCATCGCGTCGAAGACTTTCACCACGCAGGAAACGATGGCCAATGCGCGCTCGGCGCGCGCGTGGCTCGTGGCGACCCTGGGCGAGGCGGCCGTGGGCCGCCACTTCGTCGCCGTCTCGACCAACGCCGCGGCGGTCGCCGCCTTCGGCATCGCGGCCCCGAACATGTTCGGCTTCTGGGACTGGGTGGGCGGCCGCTACTCGCTCTGGTCGTCGATCGGGCTACCGATCGCGCTGGCCATCGGGCCCGAGGGCTTCGACACCCTGCTCGCCGGCGCCGACGACATGGACCGGCACTTCCAGTCCGCGCCCATCGCCGCCAACCTGCCGATGGTGCTGGGACTGCTCGGCATCTGGAACACCAACTGTCTGGGCGCCGACACGCACGCGGTGCTGCCCTACGACCAGTACCTGCGCCGGTTACCGGCGTTCCTCCAGCAGCTCGATATGGAGAGCAACGGCAAGCGCGTGACCCGCGACGGCGACACCATCGACGTGGCCACGGGACCGATCGTGTGGGGCGAGCCTGGCACCAACGGCCAGCACGCCTTCTACCAGCTCCTGCACCAGGGACCGCGCCTCGTGTCGGCGGATTTCCTGGCCGCCGCCGAACCGCTCCATGGCCTGCCGTCGCATCATCCCCTGCTGCTGTCGAACTTCTTCGCGCAGACCGAAGCCCTCATGCGCGGCAAGACGCTCGACGAGGCGCGCGCCGAACTCGAGGCCGCCGGCCTGGCGCCCGAGACGGTGACGCGGCTGGCGCCGCACAAGGTGTTCCCGGGGAGCCGCCCGACCACCAGCCTGCTCTATCGGCGGCTCGATCCGCGCACGCTCGGCCGCCTGCTCGTGCTCTACGAGCACAAGGTGTTCGTGATGGGCACCGTGTGGGACATCAACTCGTTCGACCAGTGGGGCGTCGAACTCGGCAAGGTGCTGGCCAACCGCATCCTTCCCGAACTCGACGCGGCGGACGAGGCGCACACACACGACGGCTCGACCAACGCTCTCATCAACTACGCGCGGCACCTGCGCCGCACCTGACCGCTGTTTGCCGACCGGCAGAGGTTCGACTACACTGGTCGTTCCGCGTCTGCGGCCCG
This sequence comes from Acidobacteriota bacterium, assembly GCA_031404695.1. Taxonomy (GTDB): domain Bacteria; phylum Acidobacteriota; class Vicinamibacteria; order Vicinamibacterales; family UBA2999; genus CADEFD01. The sequence continues at coordinate 9,578 of JANNIB010000042.1, read as the reverse complement.
GGACTGTCAGTGACCCGGTGCTTCCCCACACGCGCCCGTAGCTCAGCTGGATAGAGCGTCGGCCTCCGGAGCCGAAGGTCGCAGGTTCGAATCCTGCCGGGCGCACCAGCTTCTTCGAAGCCGGTTGCGCCGCGCCAGGCTTCAGGCACGCCGCGACGCACAGGTGCGTCGCGAGCGGGCACGAATCCCACTGACGCCACCGCTCCTGCCAAACCGGGTTGCGCCCCGCCAGGCTTCAGGCACGCCGCGACGCACGCGTGCGTCGCGAGCGGGCACGATTCCTCGAGAAGACCGTCCTTGCGCTATGAGGGTTGCGGCGCCGCGAGCACCAGATCCACGGCCGCTACCGCGTCGAGGATGCCCCAGCCGAGCAGACGGTCGGGCGCGGCAGCCTGTGACGCGGTGCTGCGCACGGCCTCGAGCACCTGGTCGACCGTGTAGTCGGGATGCGCCTGCAGCACGAGGGCGACAACACCGGCGGTGAGCGGACACGAGAACGAGGTGCCGCTGGCCACCCCGTAGACGTGGTCGAAGTGCCGCGCCACCTTCACGTTCACGCCCATCGCCGCCACATCGGGCTTGAGACGGCCATCGGAGGTGGGTCCGACCGAGCTGAAGCCCGCCCGCGTGCCGCCGCGCGAGACGGCGCCGGCCGTGAGCACGCGCACGCCGTCGGACGGCGCGACCAGCGTGTTCCGCCCTTCCTCGAACCCCTCGTTGCCGGCCGAGTTCACCACCACGACGCCGCGTTCAGCCGCCAGCGCCGCCGCCCGTGTCGTCACGGCCGTCTGTCCGTCCATGTCGCGATCGCTGTACGAGGTATAGGGCAGGTCGAAGGTCGCATAGCCGAGCGACGAGCTGATCACATCGGCGCCGAGTGCCTCGGCCCACTCCGCCGCGGCCGCCCAGTGGTCCTCTTCGATCGGCGTCTCGCTGTCGACGTCTTCGGTCACCGCGAGCAGGAACGTCGCCGCATAGGCGGGACCGATGAGTTGGCCGGGCGCGAAACCGCCCATCGTCGAGAGCGTGTTGGTGCCATGGGCGTCGGTGGACTCGCGCACCGAGTCGCGGCCGTGCACGAAGTCGCGCTCGGCCGCGATCGTCATGCTGGCGAAGGCCTCGTGCGCAAGATTGGGGAAGCCCGAGTCGAACACGGCGACGATGACGCCTTCGCCGTGCAGGCCGCGCCCGTGCAGTTCCGGCACGCGGATCTGGCGCACCTGATCGAGGCCGGTGCCGTAGTCGAGTGGCGCGTCGTCTTCGGCGTCGAGCGGGCGCGACCGGTGGCTGCCCGTTTCCGGCAGCGAGGCCACCGGCTCGACGTTTCGGCGGGCGCGGCGCACGATGTCGACGCGGGCCACGAACGGCAGCGCGGTGAGCGTCTCGATCTGGGCCGGCGTGGCCTCGACGCTCATCGCATTCAGCCAGCGCGAACCCTGACGGACGCGTGTGGCCACCGCGCCAACACGCGAAACGTATTCGGGCGCCAGCGGGCGGTCCTCGAACTCGCGTTCCGCGGTGACGGTGCCGCGACGGGCGCGACGCAGGGAAGCACGGGAACTGAGCGGAGGCTTGCCGGCAACGCCGGCGGTGGTTCCCTTGTCGGCGAAGTAGACCCACACCGGCAAGTGGTCGGTCGCCCGCGCCTGGCGCACCGCCACGTCGAGCCACGCCGAGCGGCGCGCCGGCGCGCCTTCGGGCGTCGCCCGGGCGGCGCCGAGCGCCGCCACGAGGGCGAGCGCGAACCAGAGCAGCGTGCGAGGTGGCGCCAGGCGCATACGGCTCATTTGACGGTATCAGAAAGCACGCGGACAGCCATCCACCGAGAGCGGCGTCAGTTCAGGGCGCGACGACCTGGCAGTCGGGCTCCGCCGGCGAGTTCGGCCGGTCGAGCGGGTGGTAGGGCGTAGCGCGGGGTTCGGCGGTCGCCGCCGTCAGGCGTTTGTTCACGAACAGCACCTCATACGCCCAGGCGCCGAAGGGCGCCTGCCCGCCCATGCACGCGTGGTTGTTCATGTGCAGGTTGGCGACGTGGAAATACTGTCGCAGCCGATGGACGGCCGATAGGAAGCGGGCCTCGCCGGTGCCGTGGAACTCGACCACCAGCTGATCGATCTGATCGAGCATGTTGTCGGGCGTCGTCAGGAACACGTCCCACTCGGCGCCTTCGACATCGATCTTCATGAGGATGCGGGACGCGGCATCGCCGTTGGCCGTCAGTTGCCGGTCGAGGGAGTCGTAGGCCCGCCCGTCGACCGTCTCGGGACGGATGCCGATGCATTCGGCATGGAAGACAGTGCCGGCGGCGCACGCCGGCCGCCGCGTATCGAAGCAGTCGTACTGATGCACCGGCACACCGAGCCGCGTCGCCACCTCACAACCCCAGCCGTCGTAGCCGGAGATGCCGTACGAGTACCCCGCCTTCGCGCCCCCGAGCAGGTTCGCGCAGGCGAGGTAGCCGCCGTCCTGCACTTCACCCAGTCGCTGCAGATCGCACGACGCGAGCGTGACCGGCTGCAACGCGTTCCACAGCTGCTGCCGGGCGAACGCGGCGCCGTCGCGAGGCGCCTTCGGCGGGCGGCGGCCCGCGAGCTGCCACGACAGGACCGCACCGGCCGCGATGACGACCGCAACGAGCGGAACAAGGGCTTTCTTTCGCATCGGGCCGATATGATGACGTGAAATGCCGAGTACGCCAAGTTATCCGCCGTTCCTTCAGTTCTTCCGAACCGAGGCGGCAGGCGGGGTCGTGCTGCTGGTGGCGGCGCTCGCGGCGCTCGCGGTCGCCAACTCGCCGTGGGCGGCGGCGTATCAGGCGCTGTGGGACACGCGCCTGGTGGTCGGTCCCGAAAGCCATCCGCTGGCGCTGACGGCGCGGATGTGGGTCAACGACGCGCTGATGGCGCTCTTCTTCCTGCTGGTCGGCTTGGAGATCAAGCGCGAGATGCTCGTCGGTGAGCTGTCGAGCCTGCGCCAGGCGACGCTGCCGCTGGCGGCGGCGCTCGGCGGCGTGGTGGTGCCGGCACTGCTCTTCCTCGCCCTCGCCCCGTCGAGCGCTCGTAGCGGGTGGGCCACTCCCACCGCGACCGACATCGCGTTCGCGCTCGGCGTGCTGGCGCTGGTGGCGCCCCGTGCGCCTACCGGGCTCAAAGTGTTCCTCGCCGCACTGGCGATCGTGGACGACATGGCGGCGGTGCTGGTGATCGCGCTCTTCTACACCGCAGAGGTGCATATGGGGGCGCTGCTGGCGGCGGCCGCGATTGTCATCGGGCTGGTCGGGCTGAACCGTGCCGGCGTGCGACATCTGGCGCCCTACCTCGCGGCCGGCCTCGCGCTGTGGTTCTTCGTGCACCAGTCGGGCATCCACGCGACCATCGCCGGCGTCGTGCTGGCGTTGACGATTCCCACGCACACGCGCATCAACGCCGCCGAGTTCTCGCGCGAGGCACGGGCGCACCTCGAGGACTTCGATCGCACCGAGACCGGCGACGATCTCGTGCTCACGAGCAAGGGCCAGCAGGAGGCACTGCATGCCATCGACAACGCGAGCAGCGCCGTCTCCGCGCCGCTGCTGCGCCTCGAACATGCGCTGCACGGCGTGAGCGCGTTCGTCGTGATGCCGATCTTCGCCTTCGCCAACGCCGGCGTCGTCCTGGGCGGCAGCGGACTCGACGTGGCGACGGCCACTGCCGTCGGCGTCGGCCTGGCCGCCGGCAAACCGGCCGGGATCACGATCGCGGCGTGGCTGGCCTGCCGGGCCGGCATCGCGGCGCTGCCCGCGGGTGTGTCGTGGCGCATGCTGCACGGCGTCGCCTGGGTGGCCGGCATCGGCTTCACGATGTCGCTGTTCATCGCCGGGCTGGCCTTCGGACATTCACCGGCCTTCGACGCCGCGCAGGTCGGCATCATGGGCGGTTCGGCGTTGGCGGCAGCGGTGGGCGCCCTGATACTGCGAACGTCGCTCGCGGCTCAACGCAGCTGAGCCGGGAAGACCACGAGCCTGCGGCTGCGCCCGCCAGGTGTGTTACCGTCCGCGTGAAACGTCGCCGACCGACACGTCCGGAGTAGACCCATGACCCTCGCGCCCGGCCTTTCGCGCCTCCACCAGATCGCGCTGCCCGTGCAAGACACCGACCGCGCCGTCGCCTTCTACCGCGACGTGCTCGGCGTACGGCTGCTCTTCACGGCCCCGCCGGGACTGGCCTTCTTCGACTGTGACGGCGTGCGCCTGATGCTGTCGCCGCCGTCGCCCGGCCTCGAACGGCCGGGGTCGGTGCTTTACTTCGGCGTGGACGACATCATCGCCACCCAGACCGCACTTGCCGCGCGCGGCGTCGTCTTCACTGAGCCGCCGCACAAGATCGCAACGCTCGCCGATCGCGAGGTGTGGCTCGCCGCGTTCTCCGACACCGAGGGCAATCCCCTCGCGCTGATGTCGGAGCCCCGACTCCCTTAGACCAGACTCAGGCGCCGACGACGGCGCGGTCGGTCGTCTCGAGCGCCTTGTCGATGATGGCGAACGCCTCGCGCAGTTCGTCCTCGGTCACCGTGAGCGGCGGGTTGGTGAAGAAGGTGTGCCAACGCACGAACGTGTAGAGACCCTCCTGCCGGAACTGCTTGCCCAGCGCCGCCATCTCGGGTGAGCTGCCGGTCATCGGCGCCATCGGCTCCATCGTCTGGCGGTTGCGGGTCAGCTCGACGATGCCGAACAAGCCGATGTTGCGCACGGCGCCCACCGACGGGTGCTTCGCGGCGAGCTCTTGGTGCAGCCCGCGCATGATCTCGCCCATCTTCGCGGCATTCTCGATCAGGCCTTCGTCTTCGTAGACCTTGATCGTGGCCAGCGCCGTGGCGCAGCCGAGCGGATGGCTGTTGTAGGTCAGCCCGCCGTTGAAGGCCTTCTCGCGGAAGTGATCGGCGATGCCCCGCCGCATGCCCACGGCCCCGAGCGGCACGTAGGCGCTCGTCAGACCCTTGGCCATCGTCATCAGGTCGGGCACCACGTTCCAGTGATCCACGCCGAACCACTTGCCGGTGCGGCCGAAGCCGGCCATCACCTCGTCGCAGATCATCAGGATGCCGTGCTTGTCGCACAGCGCGCGCACGCCCTGCAGGTAGCCGTCGGGCGGCACCAGGATGCCGTTGGTGCCGCTGATGGTCTCGAGGATGAAGGCGGCAATGTGCTTCGGGCCTTCGAGCTCGATGACTTCCTCGAGATAGGCGAGCGACTGTGCCGCCGTGTCCCAGCCGCGCTGCAGGCCGTGATACGGGTCGAGCACGTGGATGACGCCGGGAATACCGGGCTCGGCCGCCCAGCGGCGCGGATCACCGGTGCGCGTGAGGGCCCCGGCGGTGCCGCCGTGATAGCCGCGGTAGCGCGCCATGATCTTGTGCCGGCCGGTGACGGCGCGGGCGATGCGGATGGCGTTCTCGTTGGCTTCGGCGCCGCCGTTGGTGAAGAAGAACACGTCGATGTCGCCAGGCGTGATCTCGGCCAGCTTGGCCCCGAGGCGGGCCCGCGGCTCGGTCGCCATGAACGGGTTCGAGTAGGCGAGCGAGGCGGCCTGATCCTGGATGGCCTTGATGATGGCGGGATGCCCGTGGCCGGCGTTGACGCACATCAACTGGCTGTTGAAGTCGATGTAGCGCTTGCCTTCAGGGGTCCAGAAGTGGACGCCTTGCGCGCGCGCGACCGGGATCGGATCCACGGCGCCTTGCGCCGACCACTCGTAGAGACTGTGCTGACGGCACAGCGCCACCATCTCTTCCCCGCTCATCCCCGGTGCTGCCACGGCCTCGCTCATCGCATCTCCCCGCGCGGATTCCCGCACTCGATATCGGCACAGCATACCAGCCCGCCCCGTGGGCGGCGAGGGAGTCGGGCCAATCCGGCGCTGCACCCGGTGACATGAAAGCGGCTAGGATCCCCCACGCTGGCTACTCTTCATCGGCGGCCTCGTCACGGGGCTCTCGAACCGCCGCTAGTTCGACGACGAAGCGGCGCCACCGCAGGCCGGTCGCGAGTTCCCGGTAGCGGTGTTCGCCTTCGACCTCAATGGGCTCAAGCAGGTGAACGACCACGACGGCCACGCTGCCGGCGACGCGCTCCTCCAGGCGATAGCGTCGTTCCTCTCGCAGTTCTTCCGCGTCGGCGATCGCGTGATCCGCCAGGGCGGCGACGAGTTCGTGGTGCTACTGCCCGCCACCGGCGCCGACGAGGCCGAACGTATCCGGACGCGCCTGAACGGCCCTGGCGCAGTTCAACACCGGCGGCGCCACGCCCGTGCGCTTCTCGACCGGCGTGTCAGTGGCCGCTGACGCCAGCGACTGGTCGGCCGCGATCACACGCGCCGATGAGCGACTGTACGAGGCCAAGCGCGAGGCCGGCGCGCTTCCGGTATAGTCGCGGGATGTTCGAGTTCCAATCATCCCTGCGACGAGTCGGCGCGGCGCTCGCCGCCTGCGCGTTCGTCGTGGCTCTGCCCGCGGCTGCCGCCGCGCAGCGCGTACGCCAGGTGATCGACGGCGACACCATCACCGTGTCCGGCGTCGGCGTCGTGCGGCTGCTCGGCGTGGACGCGCCGGAGAAGACCGGCGGCTACCGCCAGTCGGAGCCGTTCGGCGATGCGGCCACGGCGTTCATGAAGCGCCTGGTCGAAGGCCAGATCGTGACGCTGGAATACGACGGTCCGCGCAAGGATCAGTACAATCGCACGCTCGCCTACGTGGTGCTGCCCGGTGGCCGCCTGGCCAATCTGGAAATCATCCGCGCCGGGTTCGCCGAGACCTACCGCCGCTTCGAATACAAACGCAAGCCGGAGTTCTTCGCGGCCGAACGCGAGGCGAAAGACGCCAGGCGCGGCATGTGGGCGACCCGACGCACGCGATGAGGCGCCGATCCACGTGCCCACATCTCAGGAAAAGGCCGATGACGATGCGAACGATCCCGATTGCCCTGCTGGTGGCCCTGCTGGGCCTGCACGCGCACCGCGCCGTGGCGCAGGAGCCGGCCTGCAAACCGCTCTATGACGCCGCGCGCAAGGCGCACACGCAGGCGGGCGTTGAACGTACTGCGGTGATGGGCGATCCAGCCACACCGAGCATGACGATGACCGCGCGCAAGACCGCCAGCGGCTGGTTCATGCGCCGCGACGGCGGCGCCTGGCAGGCGATGCCGACAGATCCGGAGGTGCAGGAACGCGGCATGCTGGACACGGGCACGGCGTTCGCGAAGTGTGCGGCTGGCGCCACCGAAAGCATCGGCGGCGAACCGGCGCGGGTCTGGACCTATGAAACGGCGGCCACGCCGTCCACGATCTGGATCAGCGTGGCGCGGGGCCTGCCGCTCAAGGTGCAGGCTCCGGGCGTGATGCAGACGTCGGCCTACCAGACCACACCGTTCCCGAAGCCCTGACTGGCGGGCACTACGGCTGCAGGCGCGCCGTATTGCCCGCGGCGAAGTCGCGTGCCGCGTCGTCGTTCGTGAAGGTCAGCGTGATCGCAGAGAGCCCGGCATCGGGCCGGCCAGTGAGGCCGGCGACGTAGTCCACGTCGGTGAGCAACGACGGCACGAAGAGGGGCGCCCGCCACAGCGCGCTGCCGAGCACCGGCAGCAACAGCACGCGGGCCGCGATTTCACTGACGAAGGCGCCGACCAGGCCCGCCCCGAGGCCCGCGGCCGCGCCGAGCACGAGTGAGTTGACGTTGTTGGGCCGCCCGATGTCGTCGAGGCCCGCCAACGACGCGTTGAAGGCGACAACCGCAAACGCGGCGCCGCCCGCCACCAGAAACCCGAGCGTGAACGGGACGAGGCCCGCGAGGAAGACGGCCTTCGTGCTGCGCGCACAGGCATCGCAGTGCGGCACGGCGAGCTTGCGGTGCACCGCCGTCTGGGTGCCACGCGCGTTCGTGACGAGCTTCGCGAACGAGAGCTGCGACTGCGTGGTCGGAGCCGCGCCACATCCCACGCACCGCTCAGGGATCACGAGCGGCGCCGTGTCGTCGTCCGTCATGGCGATCGTCAGGGTGGTGGCCATCAGCGGTGCCCGCGCGGGGTTGATGATACGCGGCGGGCGCGCTGCGCCGCGCGGTGCTGCGGCCTGAAGGCCGCGCGTGAGGGGTTTACGCGCGGGAAGGGCGGATGGTATAGTCTGTGTTTGCCAGTCGCGTTGCGGCGCCCGCCGTACGCGACCAGCGAGCGGTGACAGCCTCCGGGCTCGTCGCACTCCCCTGGGCCCGTAGCTCAACTGGCAGAGCAGCAGACTCTTAATCTGTTGGTTGTAGGTTCGATTCCTACCGGGCTCACCAGCCTCACCAACCTGTTCCACCAATAGGCTTTGAGTGAAGGCGACCGCCGGCCTTGCGGGTGGCGGTCCGCCCAACATACTCGAGCGGGGCGTGACCCATATCGGGTGACGCGGCGACGGCGCGAGACACCTCTTGCTGTACAGTTCCTGCTGTACAGTTCGACAATGCGCTGTCGGGCGCAGGCTTTGCCGATGACGGTCCCTAACGCCGAACGCGCCGTCATCGCCGTGGAGAAGCTGACCGGGTACCTGCTGAACATGTCGCACAAGCGAGGCGCCGCGAAGGCCAGGCTTCTCCTTGGCGTCGGGTATCGGGCCGATGCTCCACGACTGCTGGAGTCAGACCTGAGAGCGCAGCACCTGTCACTCGACGTGACACGGACGTCCGAGAACGCGTACGGGGTCGTTTACGAGATTGAGGGTCCGATCAAGACGCCCAGCGGAAAGACCGTGCGGTTCTGCTCGATCTGGCAGATCGACAGTGGAACCGAGGTGCCGCGATTCATTACCATGTACCCGAGGTAGGACATGCCCTTTGACATGTACGGCGAGGTGATCCTGACCCGCGACGTTCCCGAGCACAGCCTCCGGGCGGGCGATATCGGCACGGTCGTGGAGCGGCACACCATACCTGGCGCTGGCGAAGAAGGCTACTCGGTCGAGTTCTTCGACATGACGGGCAACACCGTCGGTGTGGCCACTCTGCCGGCCACTGCCCTCCGACTGCCGACGCCAGCAGATCGCCCGGCTGCGCGTGCCCTGAGCGCCTGACTCCGGTGGCTTCAAGCCGCCCGGCGCAGCTCCTCAACCCGTCGCAGCCACCCGCTCAGCTGGTTCCAACTCGCGAAAATCTGGCTCACCATCACGACTCCCCTACCAGTCAACAACTTGCGGGCATCCGCGAGCGACCTCGCACGCAGGAATCCAACCAGCTCACCGCGCCCTTGGACTGCGTCGTGGTTCTGCGTCGCGTGTTGACATAACCTAGCGATAGGTTTACGCTCGCGATGTGACGTGGGCCGAAGTCATCCGGAAGCTCAAGGCTGCGGGGTTCATCCAGGTCCGATCCGGAAAAGGCAGTCACCTCCTGTTGAAGCATCCCGCGACTGGCAAGGAAGTCTGGGTGGCGGTGCACACCAAGAAGGACGCCGGGCGGCTGGGCAACCGCATTCTCCGCGAGGCTGGTGTCGAATGACGATGCTCTACCCGATCGTGCTCGAAGTCGAAGACAACGGGACCACCAGCGCCTACGTGCCTGGTCTGCCCGTCTAC
>JANNIB010000041.1:0-15115 GCA_031404695.1 Acidobacteriota bacterium | reverse complement strand
AGCGGCTCCTGCGCCGGCACGCCGAAGAGGTCCTTGCGGATGACGTCGCTGCGCAGGTGCACGGCGCCGGGCACCGGCCCGAGAGCCGGCGCCAGCAGGGCTGCCTGCGTGGACTTGCCCGATCCCGAGAAGCCGCCGATGGCCACCACTGCCGCGGGTTGCGGCTCGAGCAGCATCAGGGCGAGCGTCAAGTAGCCACGGGCAGCGTCCGCAAGCGTCGCCCGCGCTTCACTGGTGTCGGCCAGGGTGCCGGCGGCCACGCTGGTCTTGGCGCGCACCGCCGCGCGGCAGGCGAGGAAGAGGGGCAGCAACGCCAGGCCGTCGAGGTCGCCGGTCACCCGCGCGTACTCGTTCATCACCAGGTGCGCGTGCCGCGGCAGTTGGCGCCGCCACAGATCCATCACCAGGAAGGCGAGGTCGTACCAGACGTCGATGCAGGTGAAGTCGTCGTTGAACTCGATGGCGTCAAACGGGGTCGGCCGCCCGTCGAGCATCACGATGTTGCGCAGGTGCAGGTCGCCGTGGCACTGGCGCACCGATCCGTCGTGCAGCCGCGCGTCGAGGCGGGCGGCCAGTGCCTCACAGCGGGCGCGCGACTGCGCCGTCAGGCGTCGATGGTCGCGGGCCGTCAGCACCCCGCCGGCCGAGGTCTCGAAGGCGTCGGCATTGCCGTCGATGACCCGGCGCATGGCGGCGGCGCCGCCGTGGCCCTGGCACGACGGCGCCTGCGCGTGCATGGCCGCCACCACGGCGCCGAGCGTGTGCATCGACGGCAGGCCGAGCGCATGGCGGGCCGCCAGCCGGTCGCACAACGCCTCGCCATCGAAGCGCGTCATCTCCAGCAGCCACTCGACCGGCGGGCCGGTGCCGCCGAGCGCGAGGCGGCCGTCGGGCTCGCGCGTGAGCGGCACCACACGACGGTACAGTGTGGGGGCCGTGCGGACGTTGATGGCGAGTTCGGCTTCGCAGAACCGCCGCCGCCGTTCGACGGTCGAGAAGTCGAGGAAGTCGTAGCGCACCGCGCGCTTGAGTTTCAGGGCGCGGGGGCCGGCCAGGAACACCGAGGCGCTATGGGTGTCGATGCGCTCCACGGCGGCACACGTCAGGCCATAGGTGACTGCCCTCGACAGCACCTCGAGGACCTCGCGCTGCTCGTCGATGACCATCCCCTGTTTCGCTGCAAGCCCGCTGCCGCCAGTATGCGCCTGGTGTGGCCCGCCTTCGGGGCTCCCCCGCCGTCGGCCGGGCCGGAGAACTCCGCTCGTCCCGGAAAACCCCGCGCGTCGCCTCGGTCGTCGCGAGCGACGGCTCGCGGGATCTCGACGGAATTCCCCGGCCCTGCTCGGCATCGATCTTGATGTGCTGGAGGACGGAGGGCGAAATGCCAGACGTCTCGGACGTGCGGGCCGACCTCGAACGGCGGCTCGGAGTGTTGTTGCAGCGTGTCGACCGTATTGCCGGCGACCTCAGGAAGCCCGGCGATCGGGACTGGCAGGAGCGCGCCACCGAGCTCGAGAACGACGACGTGCTCGGCGGCCTCGACGACGCCAGCCGCGGCGAAGCCACGGCGATTCGCGCCGCCATGGCCCGGATCGATGCCGGCAACTACGGCCGGTGCGCGACCTGCGGCCGCGCCATCGCGCCCGCCCGTCTGGCGGCACTGCCGAGCGCGACGACGTGCGTCGCCTGCGCGCCGGAATAGACCGTCAGCCGCCCCCCGTACACGCGAACGGCCCCGCCCGGGGAATCCAGGGCGGAGCCGCTCCTTGCCTCATCTGACGTCGAGCCCCGGGACCCGAGCCCCGGGCTCCGACGTGACCGCTAGATCGCCTTCAGCAATGCCTTGACCTTGTCCGTCGCTTCCCAGCTCATGCCCTTCTTGCCGAAGTGGCCGTAGTTGGTGGTCTGCGAGTAGATCGGCCGGCGCAGGTTCAGCTGGTCGATGATGTCGGCCGGCTGGAAGCTGAACACGCGGCTCACGGCACGGACGATCCTCGCGTCGGGCACGGTGGAGGTGCCGAACGTGTCGATGTGCACGCTGACCGGATCGGGGTAGCCGATGGCGTAGGCGAACTGAATCTCGCAGCGCTCGGCGAGCTTGGCGGCCACGATGTTCTTCGCCACCCAGCGGCCCATGTAGGCGGCGCTGCGATCGACCTTGCTGGGATCCTTGCCTGAGAACGCGCCGCCGCCGTGCCGGCCCATGCCGCCGTAGGTGTCGACGATGATCTTGCGCCCGGTCAGGCCGGTGTCGCCCTGCGGGCCGCCGATGACGAAGCGGCCGGTGGGGTTGATGAGGAACTGGGTCTTGTCGGAGAGCATCTTCGCCGGCAGCACCTTGCGGATCACCTGCTCGATGCAGAAGCTCTCGATCTCCTTATGCGTCGCGTCTTCGGCGTGCTGCGTCGAGATGACTACGTTCGAGATGGCGACCGGCTTGCCGTTCTCGTAGACCACCGAGACCTGCGACTTGGCATCGGGACGCAGCCACGGCACGGCGCCGCTCTTGCGGATGCGGGTGAGCTCGCGGCCGAGGCGGTGCGCGAACATGACCGGCGCCGGCATCAGCTCGGGCGTTTCGTTGCTGGCGTAGCCGAACATCAGGCCCTGGTCGCCGGCCCCCTGCTTGGCGGTCTTCTTGCCAACGGCCTTGCGGGCGTCGACGCCCTGGGCGATGTCGGCCGACTGCTGGGTCACCAGCAGATTGATGAACACCTTGTCGGCGTGGAAGACGTCGTCGTCGTTGACGTAGCCGATCTCCCGGATCGCACTGCGGGCGATCTTCTCGAAGTCGAGCTTCGCCTTGGTCGTGATCTCGCCGCCGATGACGACGACGTTCGACTTGACGAACGTCTCACAGGCCACGCGGCTGAAGCGGTCCTGCGCCAGGCAGGCATCCAGGACGGCGTCCGAAATCGTGTCGGCGACCTTGTCCGGATGGCCCTCTCCAACGGACTCCGACGAGAAGATGTATCGATCGCTCATAACTCTCCAATAAAAAAGCCCACGACCATGGGTCGCGGGCTATCCGCGACTTAGATAGAACTCACCGGGATTCGAGAACCCCGGGACGCGGCCCATCAAGTCGGGAAATCGCCGCGTCTGATGACTCGTTAGTATCGCATGACTGAGGGCCGGAGGCCAGGGCGGGGCTGGAAAACCCCTAGAACCGGAGGGAAAGGCCTGCCGTAGCGCGCCAGAACGAGAAGTCGCCGAGCACGTCCTCGAGGATGGTCTCGTCGACGTCGCTGATATTGCGGAAATACCGCACGTCGCCGCGCAGCGACAGGCGGCCGCCGCCCACCCGCACGCCGCCCCCGGCATTCACGCCGAAGCCGTTGTCGGTGGCATCGAAGAACTCCCCGAACGAGCCGACCTGGCTGCGCATCAGCCCGGCGCCGGCCGAGACGTACGGCTGGATCCCGCCGCCGCCGCGGCCGAACACGATGTTGCCCATGAGCGTGGTGACGCTGTTGTCGCCGAGCAGGTCGAGGTCGAGATCTTTCGGCGCGAAGAAGTCGGGGATGAACCCCATGTCCACTTCCAAACCCAGACCGCGCGAGCCCAGCCACGTCAGCGAGGCGCCGACGTTGGTCCGCTTGTCGATGGTGCTGCCGGCGAAGTTCACGCCCGCGTAAGGCGTGAGGAACACGTCGGCCCGGGCAGGTGCAGGCCAGGCCAGCGCCAGGGCGAAGGCGGATGCCACCAGAATCGTCCTCATCGAGTCTCTCCTCTCGGTTGGTGAACCGTCGAAGGGCACGAGGGGATTCCGCGCCACGGCGTTGGACCGCCTCACGGGCGTCAGGGTTGAATGGCGGCTACTTCTTGTGATCGGCAATGTACTGCAGGGCGAACTTCTCGAGCCCGGGGTTCGAGAGGCCGATGGCGTGGGCTTCCTCTGTCGCCTTCTCGATCGAGTAGTCGTCCTGCAGCACGCGCTTGGCGAGCCACACCGTGCCGACGCGCTGCGCCGAGGCGCAGTGGATGAACACCGGCTGGTTGGTCTTGTCGGCGATGGTGGCGAGGAAGGTGTCGATCACCTTCGGGTCGGGGCTGCCGCCGCTGAAGGGGATGTGCACGTAGTTCAACCCCAGGGCCTTGGCGCGGGCCTGGTTCTCGGTGATGTTGGCCCCCGGTTCGGTCGCGACGCGCAGGTTGATGACGGTCTTGAAGCCGTCTTTCTTCAGAGCATCGAGTGTGGCCACCTCGGTGGCCCCGCCGCAAGCCACCGTGGCATCGACGCGGGTGAAGTTGGTGACGCCGGGGTAGTCCTGCTTGGTCTGCGCCGCCAGTGGCGCCGCGAGGACGAGACAGAGGATGGCAATCGTGGAACGCATGGGCAGAGCTCCTTGTCGTGTAGGCGTCAATCTTACGCCAGGAGCCACGCTATTCCTTCTCGACGGTTACTGTCACCGGCTGGCGGACGCGCACGCTGAGCGTCGAGCCCGCGGGCACCGTGACGGTGTTGCGCTCGCCGGCCATCACCGCGGCCGTGCCACCGCCGGCGCCGACGCCGGCGCCGATCGCCGCGCCCTTGCCGCCGCCGAGGATGGCGCCAAGAATCGCGCCGCCCACCGCCGCGCCGCCGATCTTGGCCGCGCTCTCGCGACCGGGCGAGGCGCCTTCCCGGGTGATGGCGTCGGTGCGCAGGGTGAGCTTGTCGCCACTCGCCAGCACGATCGTGTGGAAGCGGATGCCCAGGCGCGCGCGCTCGCGGACCTTGCCGCCGCGCTCCACTTCCGTGACCGTGCCATGCACGAGCGAGCCGGCGGGAATCGCCACGCGGCCGGCGACGCGGACATCGCGGGTCACGCGGGCTTCCACGGCGTCTTCGACCTTGGCGCGGTCGCTCGACACCGTCGTTTCCAGCTGCAGGCCGATCACCGCGTCGGCCGGCACGACCAGCTCGACGAACTCCGGCTCGGGCTCGGCGACCGGCTCGGGTTCGGTGCGCTCGGGCGCCTGGGCCTCAACCGCGGGACGCGTCTCCCACATGGTGCCGCCAGCCGCCGGGGCCGGAGCCGCCGGGGCGGGCGTCGGGACGGGCTGTGCTTCCGGAACCACCGCCGGGCGCTGCGCCGCCTGACGCGGGGCCGAGGCCTCGCGACGGGGCGCCGGCTCGGCGCGACGGGGCGCGGGAGCCGGCTGGGCAGGACGCGCCTCAGGCACGGCTGGCGCCACCGGAGCGGCGGCCGTTTCGGCCGGCGCCACCACGCCCTCGGAGGCCGTCACGGCCTGCGCGGGGGAGGGCTCGACCGCCGGCGCGGCTGCGGCCGCTGGGGCCGGATCGCTCTGGCGGTTGGCCAGGTAGCCGCCAAGGGCCGCCGCACCGAGGCACCCGAAGACGAGCCCGCCGAACACCAGCTTGTTGATATGCATTGCCAACTCCTACCGTGGACCGTAGCAAGGCGCGTACCCGCCACCGGACGCGATTTGTGGGCCTTTGGCGGGCCCAACCCCCGAATTCTAGCCGCGGACCTGTCCTGTCAGGCGGATCATGTCCTCGTTTCATGCTTGACGCTATAGTGCGTGTGGACTGGCCGCCGCGCCCATCCCCGGGCCCGGCAGGCGTCTCCAAGGAGCTCCAGATGCCCCGTCTCATTGCCTATACCGTCGGGCTGGCCCTGGCCGCCCTGGCCGCCCCGGTCGCGGCTCAGACCCGCGCCCCCCTGCCGATGGGAGCGCCCGCCCAGGCCACCGTCAACGACGAGGGGCCCACCGAGTTCACCGTCGCCGCCAAGACTGCCGGCGTGCTCTCGGTGGCCGTGCAGGGCACCGGTGACCTGTCGCTGCAGCTGGTCGATGAAGACGGACAGGTGCTCCCCGATGGCTCGACCGACCGCGACCTGACCGGCAACGAGGGCATGGAGCTGCTCTCGACCACGGTGACCGAGCCCGGCAACTACCGCGTGCGCGTGCGCCTGCAGGGCGGCAGCCAGAGCACGTTCAGCGTGGCCGGCGCGTTTCTCTCGTTCCCGCCGTTCCAGCGTCCCGGCGATCCCGATCGGCGTCCCGCCGGCGCGCGGGCGATTGCCGTGGGCAAGCCACTGGAGGATAGCCTCGACCCGGCCAACGGCGACGCCTGGGACTGGTACGTCATCAAGGCCGCCCAGGAGGGCACGCTCACCATCGTGACGCGCCAGGTCGGCAACACCGATGCTCCTGACCTGGTGCTCGAACTCTACACCGACGGCAAGTTCGGCGAATCGCAGGACCGCTCCGACCAGGATCTGCAGGGCAACTCCGCCAACGAGTCGGTGTCGGTACAGGTGACGGCCGGACAGGCCGTGCACGTGCGCGTCAGCGGCGCCTTCTCGAGCGCCGCGAAGTACCGGCTGTCGTCGAGCCTCGCGCCCTAGCCCGCAGGCTGTTCCCGCCGCCCGAGCGCGGCGAGCGCCCGATCGTCTGATCGCGGACGTCTCGATGCGCCTCGGGCCCGGGACCGTCGTGTATCCTCCTCGACGGGTCCGTCGTGTCCGCGTCCAGGTTCCAGATCGTCGTCTCGCCGTCGGCCGTCGGGCGCCACGCGGCAGCGCGCCGCTTCGTGACGACACATGCGGCGACCGGCGTGCTCATCGTGGGCGCGTCGCGGGCGGCGGCCGATGAACTGGCGCTCGACCTCGCCCGTGCCGCCGGCGCACTGGTGGGCGTGACGCGGATGTCGTTTGCGGAACTGGCGACGCGGATGGCGTTGCCGGTGCTCTCTGAGCGCCTGGTCGCGCCGGGCAGCACGCTCGGCGTCGAGGCGATGGTGGCCCGCGCCTCGTTCGATGCGCGCGATGCCGGCGAGCTCGGTTACTTCGCGCCGGTGGCGGATCTGCCGGGCTTCCCGCGCGCAGCCACTCGTACGTTGAGCGAGCTGCAACTCGCCGACATCCCGCCCGAGGCGCTGACGGCGGTGGACCGCGTCGGGCCCGACCTGGCGGCGCTGGCCCGCCGGCTCGCCGACGAGGCCGCGCGATCAGGCGCGGTGAGCCGCGCCGAGGTGATGGCCACGGCGGCACAGCGCCTCACCGCCACCCCCGACGCGTTGCCGGCGCGTCACGTGCTGCTGCTCGACGTGCCGGTGACATCGGCGGCGGAGCGGCGCTTACTCGCGGCGCTGGCGGGTGCGGCGATGCACTGCCTGGCGGTGGTGCCCGAGGGCGATGCGACGACGCTCGCCGCGTGCCGACGTGCCGGCGGCGTCACCGACGACGAGGTCGGCGCCCGGTCCGAGACCGGAGACCCTGCAGCCGGCACGGCCCGGGCGCGGCTGCAGCAGTGGCTCTTCTCGCCGGAGGCGCCGCCGGTGGGCCTGCCCGACCACACGGTGCAGATCTTCTCGGCGCCGGGGGAAGGGCGCGAGGCGGTCGAGATCGTCCGCCGCGTGCTCGCCGAAGCCGACGCCGGCGTGGCGTTTGACGACATGGCGGTGCTGCTGCGCGCGCCGCACACCTATGTGGGCCTGCTCGAGCACGCCTTCGCGCGCGCCGGGGTGCCGGCGTGGTTCGAACGTGGCACCAGGCGTCCCGATCCGGCCGGCCGCGCCTTCCTCGCCCTGCTCGCGTGCGCGGACGAAGGGCTGTCGGCGCGGCGCTTCGCTGAATACCTCTCGCTCGGCCAGGTCCCGTCTCCGACAGGCATGGGGACTGGCCCCAACGGGGATCAGCTGGGGGATCAGGGGACAGGCCCCCGGCAATTCCCGACGGGGCCAGTCCCCAATGCCAGTGGCGACCCCAATGCCAGTGGCGACGCCGATGCGTTGCTACGGCCCGATGAGCGGGTGGAAGATCCCGCGCCGGTCGATGAAGCGCCGTTGGCCTCCGAACGCGATGGATCGCGCGTCGTCGCCGGCACCCTGCGCGCGCCGTGGCGGTGGGAGGAACTGCTGGTCGAGGCCTATGTGATCGAGGGGCTCGCCCGCTGGCAGCGCCGCCTGCCCGGTCTGCGCAACGAGTACGACCGCCGCTGGCGCGAGCTGGCCGATGAAGATCGCGACTCGCCGCGGCTGCGGGCGCTCGAACGCGATCGCGAGCAGCTCGGGCATCTCGAGTCGTTCGCCATCCCGGTCGTGGCCGCGCTCGACACCTGGCGCACGCCGCGCACCTGGGCCGACTGGATCCGCGAGTTCGCGACGCTGGTGCCGCAGGTGCTGCGCCAGCCGGCCCGCGTGGCCCGCGTGCTGGCCGAGATGGCGCCGCTCGGCAACGTGGGCCCGGTCACGCTCCGCGAGGTGCGCGACGTGCTGGGGCCGCGCCTGCTGACGTTGACCCACGAGCCGCCGCGCCGTCGACACGGGCGCGTCTTCATCGGCACGCCGCAGGCCGCCCGCGGCCGGACGTTCACCGTGGTCTTCGTGCCGGGGATGGCCGAGCGCATCTTCCCGCAGCGCCTGCGCGAGGACGCGCTGTTGCTCGATGCCCGCCGCGCCGCCCTCGACCCGGCACTGGCGGTATCGGACACGCGCGCCGCCGACGAGCGGCTGCAACTGCGCCTGGCGATAGGCGCCGCCACCGCGCGCGTGCATCTGTCGTATCCGCGCCTCGAGCTCGCCGAATCGCGGCCGCGCGTGCCGTCGTTCTACGTGCTCGACGTCGTGCGCGCGACCACCGGCGCGATCCCACGCTACCAGGCGCTCGCCGACGATGCTGCGGCGAACGGCGGTGCCTGGCTCGATTGGCCGGCCCCGCGCGATCCG
Source organism: Acidobacteriota bacterium (assembly GCA_031404695.1). Taxonomy (GTDB): domain Bacteria; phylum Acidobacteriota; class Vicinamibacteria; order Vicinamibacterales; family UBA2999; genus CADEFD01. Next base: position 6,435 of record JANNIB010000041.1, on the reverse strand, counting down.
CGCGCCGCCATCGACGACATGGAGCACGACCTGGCGGTGCTGCTGCCGTTGCTGCGGGCGCCGGCGGCCGAACGGGCGCGCGATGAGGGCCGCGCCCGCTACCTGCTCGAGCTGAACGCGCCACTGCGGCGCTCGGTCATCGAGCGCTGGTCGCGCTGGCAGAACCGCTGGTCGCAGGCCGACGGCATCACGCGCGTGCAGCCGCTGACCGCGCCGGCGCTGGCCGCGCAGCGGCTGACCGCGCGCCCGTATTCGCTCACGGCGCTGCAGCGTTTCGCCGCGTGTCCGTATCAGTTCCAGCTCGCGGCCATCTATCACCTGGCGCCGCTCGAAGCCCCGGCGCCGCTGCAGCGCCTCGATCCGTTGACGCGCGGCAGCCTGTTCCATGAGATCCAGACGGTGTTCTTCCGCACGCTCGTGAAGAACGGCATGTTGCCGCTCATGCCCGGCCACACGGCCGGCGCGCGTGGACAGCTCGACTGGGCGATCACGGCGGTGACCTCCACGGCCTACGACGACCTGGCGCCGGCCATCGATCGGGTGTGGAATGACGAGATCGAGGGGCTGCGGCGCGATCTGAAGCTGTGGTTCGACGACATGGTGGTGAAAGACGCCGCGCAGTGGGTGCCCGAGCGTTTCGAGATGGCCTTCGGCCTGCCGCTCGACGCCGCCCGCGATCCGGCCTCGGTTCGGGAACCGGTGGAGGTAGGCGAGGCGCGCTTCCGACTGCGCGGCTCGATCGATCTGGTGGAGCGCCGGCTGAGCGACGGCGCCCTGCGCGTGACCGACCACAAGACCGGGAAGAACCGCACCACCCAGGCCACCATCGTGGAAGGCGGGCGGGTGCTGCAGCCGGTGCTCTACGCGGTGGCGCTCGAAGCCCTCACCGGCGAGACGGTGGTCGAAGGGCGATTGTCGTACTGCACGACCGCCGGCCAGTTCAGCGTGCGGTCGATCGCCCTCGATGAGCACATCCGCCGCCGCGGCCTCGAAGTGCTCGAGATCGTCGACCGCGCCATCGAACACGGCATGCTCGCCGCCAGACCTGGCCTGGTTGCCGGGCATCCGGCCTGTGACTACTGCGACTTCCGCGCGGTGTGCGGCCCCGACGAGCCGCGCCGCACCAGGCGCAAGCCCGAGGTGCCCGACCTCGAGGCCCTGCGGAGGATGCAGTGACGGTGCCGACGGCCGACGCCCGCGACCGCGCGCTCATTGCCGACGCCCTCGACACGACGCTGGTCGTCGAGGCGGCCGCCGGCACCGGCAAGACCACCGAGCTCGTGAAGCGGATCGTGCGGCTGGTCGAGACCGGGCGCGCCTCCATCGACCAGATCGTCGCTGTCACCTTCTCGGAAAAGGCCGCCGGCGAGCTCAAGCTGCGCCTGCGCGAGCAGCTCGAACACGCGCGTGGCGGCGCCGTTGGCGAGGCGGCACGCTGTCTCGAACGCGCCGTGCAGCGCTTCGAAGAAGCGCATGTCAGCACGATTCACGGCTTCTGTGCCGACCTGCTGCGGGAGCGGCCGGTCGAAGCGCGTATCGATCCGTCGTTTGCCGTGCTCACCGACGGGCGGGCGTCGCGGCTGTTCGACGAGGCGTTCGCCGACTGGCTGCAGCGCGAGCTCGACCATCCCTGTGAAGGCGTCAGGCGGTCGCTGCGGCGGGTGACGGTGCGCCGCTTCGGGCAGGACGAAGACGAGGACGCGCCGATCGAGCGCTTGAAGCGCGCCGGACGGGAATTGCTCGAATGGCGCGACCATCCCGCGCCGTGGACGCGGCCCGTGGGTTTCTCGCGCGATCGCGACATCGACCATCTGCTCGACGGCATCGGCACGCTGTGCGACGCCACGCTCGCGCCGTCGAGCCCGCGCGATCCGCTGGCCCGCGCCATCGAGCGCGTGCGCCGGGTGTGGGCCGAGATCCAGCCGCAGCGCCAGCGCGGCCATCACGACTACGACGGCTGGGAGGGCGCGCTGTGTGCGCTGGCCGGCGAGGAGCGCGACCTGCGCGCCGGGCGGCGCACCTCGGGTCAGTTCTCGAAGCAGCGGTCCAATGCCGAGGTCATCGACGCGCGCGACCAGCTGGTGGAGACGCTGGTCGCGTTCAGGAACGCGGCCGACGCCGATCTCGCGGCCCAGGTCCACCAGGCGCTCGGCGCCGCCGTGCGGATCTACGGCGAGCGCAAGCGCCGCGCCGGCGCCGTCGACTTCCTCGACCTGCTGATTCAAGCCCGCGACCTGGTGCGCGACGACGCCGAGGTGCGGCGCGACTTCCAGCGCCGCTTCCGCTACCTGCTGGTGGACGAGTTCCAGGACACCGATCCGCTGCAGGCCGAGTTGCTGATGCTGCTGGCGTCGGAGGAAGACGCCGCCGGCGACACGCCACCGGTGGTCCGGCGCGTGCGGCCCGGGGCGCTCTTCATCGTGGGCGACCCGAAGCAATCGATCTACCGCTTCCGCCGCGCCGACGTCGGCGTCTATCGCGACATCTGCGAGCGCCTCGTCGCCGAAGGCGCCCTGCGGGTGCGTCTGCGCACCAGCTTCCGCAGCGTGCCGGCCATCCAGCGCGCGGTGAACGCCGCGTTCAGCACGCACATGGACGGCGACCGGCAGTCGTTGCAGGCCGACTACGTCGAGCTGCAGCCGGCGCGGGCCGATTGGCCCGAGCAACCGGCTGTCATCGCGCTGCCGGTGCCGCGGCCGCTCAGCGATCGCGGCAACGTCACGCAGGGCGCGATTGCGTCGTCGCTGCCAGACGCGGTGGGGGAGTTCGTGCGCTGGCTCGTGCGCGACAGCGGCTACACGGTGCCTGACGACACGGGCGGGGCTCGGGTCTCGGGGCTCGGGGATCGGGAAGAGCGCGGCTCGACGGCCGCGACGCAGCCGGGTGCGCGGCGGCCGATCCGGGCCGGCGACGTCTGCCTGCTCTTCCGCCGCTTCCTCGACTTCCAGACCGACGTCACCCGCGACTACGTCGAGGCCCTCGAATCGCGCGGCCTCACGCATCTGCTGGTGGGCGGCAAGGCGTTTCACGAGCGCGAGGAAGTGGACGCGCTCAGAACAGCGCTCACGGCCATCGAATGGCCCGACGATGCGCTCAGCGTGTTCGCCACGCTGCGCGGGCCCTTCTTCGCGGTGGCGGAAGAAGAGCTGCTGGCGTGGCATGCCCTCGGTTACGGCTTTCGTCCACACGACGTGCCAGAGGAGATGCCATCGGAACTTGCGGCCGTGGGCGAGGCGCTCACCACCCTGGCGGACCTGAATCGCCTGCGCAACGCCCGGCCGGTGGCCGAGACGATCGGCCGGCTGCTCGAGGCCACGCGCGCGCATGCCGGCTTCGTGCTCTGGCGCGGCGGCGAGCAGGTGCTGGCCAACGTGCTGCAGATCGCCGAGCTGGCGCGGCGCTACGAAGCCGACGGCGGTCTGTCGTTTCGCGGCTTCGTGGACGAACTGCGCGACGCCGCGGATCGCGCGCCCGCACCGGAGGCGCCCATCCTCGAGGAAGGCACCGACGGCGTGCGCCTGATGACCGTACACAAGGCCAAGGGGCTCGAGTTTCCGGTCGTCATCCTCGCCGACATCGGCTGCAAGCTGAGTCGCGACGACGCGCAGCGCTACCTCGATACCTCGCGTGAGCTGGCCGCCATCAAGCTGGCGGGCTGGACGCCGCTCGATCTGCGCGAGAACAACGCCCTCGAAGCCTCGCGCGACAAGGCCGAAGGCGTGCGGCTCGCTTACGTGGCGGCCACGCGGGCAAAGGATCTGCTGGTGGTGCCCGCCATTGGCGACGGCCCGGAAGACAAGCACTGGGTGCAGCCGCTGTCGGCCGCGCTCTACGGCGGCGACGAGACGACCGTGTCTGGCGTGCCCGCCTTCAGCGGCAAGGACACACATCTCGATCGGCCGCCGTCGAACGTGCCGACCCTGCGCACGATGCGGCCGGGCGCCTACGCGCACCTGGACCCGACCACACGCGAGCCCTACGCCGTCGTCTGGTGGGATCCGCTGCAGCTCGATCGCCCCGGCGCCGAACGCCGCGGCATCCGTCACGAACACCTGATCCACAAGGACGCGCCGCCCGAGGTCGTGGCGGCCGACCGCGCCGACTACGACACCTGGCGCCGGTGGCGGACGTCGGTGCTGGATCGCGGCGCCGTGTCCGGCCGCCGCACCATGACGGCCACCGAGTGGGCCGAGGCCAGCCTCGAGGGCTCGGTCGTCACGCCCCCGGAGGTCCGCGCGCGCGCGGCCCGCGTCGGCGTCGTCGACGCGAGTCTCGCCGGCCTCGCGCGTCCCTCGGGCCGGCGCTTCGGCACCCTCGTGCACGCGCTGCTCGCGCACGTGCCGCTCGACGGCTCGATCGAGGCCATCGCGAAGATGGCGTCGGTGCAAGCGCGGATGCTGCACGCGTCCGACGACGAGCGCGTCGCCGCCGCGGAAGTCGCCGAACGCGCTCTGGCGCACGACGTCTTCGCGCGCGCACGGGCCGCCGTGGCCGCCGGACGCCCCTGCCAGCGCGAAATGCCGCTGGCGGTGATGGCCGGTGACGTGCTCGTGGACGGCCAGGCCGACGCCGCCTTCGACGACGGCGCGTCGTGGCTGGTCGTGGACTTCAAGACCGACGTCGAGATGGCGTTTGCGGAACCGGCCTATCGCCTGCAGGTGGCGCTCTATGCAGACGCGATCGCGCGCGCGTATGGCCGCGACGTGGAGGCGGTGCTGCTCAGAGTGTGAGGCGGGGTAGTAGGATTCACGTCAGCAGATGATTACCGGCACCATCAAATCCCAAGTCGATCAGGTCTGGAACGCGTTGTGGTCGGGCGGCATCTCGAACCCGCTCGAAGTCATCGAGCAGAATCACCTACCTGCTCTTCATCCGCCGGCTCGGCGACATCCAGACGTTGCGGCTGAACCAGCGCGCCCGCACGAAAAAGCCGGTCGCACTGGTCTTTCCTGAAGGGAACGACCCCAAGGGTCGGCCCTACGCCGACTACCGCTGGTCAACCCTGCGCAACATGCCGCCGGGCGAGATGCTGACGGTGGTGGGCGAGCACGTGTTCCCGTTCCTGCGGACGCTGGGCGGCGACGGCTCCACCTAAGCGCAGCACATGAAAGACGCGCGCTTCACCATCCCGACGGCCGCGCTACTCGCCAAGGTGGTGGACCTCATCGCCGAGATTCCGCTCGAAGGCCGCGACACCTCCGGCGACCTCTACGAGTACATGCTCGGCAAGCCACCACCCGCGCTCGCAGTCGGACGACACCCTGCGCGACCACTTCCACCACCACATGTTCCACGGGTTCGACTTCGACAACACGATGCTCCGCATCGGCAGCATGAACATGCTGCTGCACGGGATCGAGAACCCGGATGTGAGCTATCGCGACTCGCTGTCGAAGGATCACGAGACCGTCGAAGACGCCTTCACGCTCGTGCTGGCCAACCCGCCCTTCGCCGGCAGCCTCGACCACGAGAACACCGCCAAGAACCTGCTGCAGGTGGTGAAGACCAAGAAGACGGAACTGCTGTTCCTGGCGCTCTTCCTGCGCTTGCTGAAGCCCGGCGGCCGCGCCGCCGTCATCGTGCCAGACGGCGTGCTCTTCGGATCGAGCAAGGCCCACAAGGAACTGCGCCGTCTGCTGGTGAAAGAGCAGAAGCTCGACGCCGTCATCTCGCTGCCCGGCGGCGTCTTCCGCCCCTACCCCGGCGTCTCCACCAACAGCGGCGGCACCGACCACGTGTGGTTCTACGACGTGGACGCGGATGGCTGGAGCCTCGACGACAAACGTAACCCGCTGCTGCCGGACGACAAGCTCGGCCCCGTTTCCGCGGAAACGCTGACCACAGAGGAGCACGCGAAGAACAACCTGCCGGACGCGCTGGCCCGCTGGCGCGGTCGTTCAGGCGCCGAACGCGACCGTCCGCGAACGGCGCAGAGCTTCTGTGTGCCCAAGGCCGACATCACCGCACAGGGTTACGACCTATCCATCAATCGCTACAAGGAAGTGGTGCACGACTCGGTGGAGCATCTCCCGCCGTTGGAGATTCTGGCGAGGCTCAACACCTTGGAGGCGGAGATTCAGGCCGGGATAAAGGAGCTTGAGGGAATGCTTAAGTGACCTATCCGCTCGTTAGGATTGGAGACATCGCCGAGCAGGTTCGCGGTGTTACCTACGGCAAGTCCGACGCAAGCGGCACCATGCAACCCGGCTACCTCCCCGTCTTGCGTGCTGGAAACATAACTGACCACGGCCTACGCTTCGACGACCTGGTTTTTGTGCCAAGCACTAAGTTGTCTGCGAAGCAGCGTATCAAAAAGGGCGACGTAGTTGTCGCAGCTTCGAGCGGAAGCCTGGATGTTGTTGGCAAAGCGGCTCCCGCGCTGGATGACTACGCGGGCAGCTTCGGAGCTTTCTGCAAGGTCTTGCGTCCGGACTT
>JANNIB010000040.1:0-16450 GCA_031404695.1 Acidobacteriota bacterium | reverse complement strand
CCGGCGCGCCCGCCTTTGGCCAGACCGCGGCCCCGGCCAAGCCCTTCGAGCCGACGGTGGGCCAGGCGGGCAAGGACGTGGTCTGGGTGCCCACGCCCCAGGCGCTCGTGGAGAAGATGCTCGACTTGGCCAAGATCACCTCCCAGGATCTGCACTACGACCTGGGCTCCGGCGACGGCCGCACGGTGATCACCGCCGCCAAGCGCGGCGCCCGCTCCTTCGGCATCGAATACAACCCCGATATGGTCGAGCTGTCGCGGAGCAATGCCGCTGCCGCCAAGGTGTCGCCCGACCGCGCCACCTTCGTGCAAGCCGACCTCTTCGAGACCGACTTCTCGAAGGCCAACGTGGTGACGCTGTTCCTGCTGCCGTCGATCAACATGAAGCTGCGCGACAAGATCCTGGCGATGGCGCCGGGCACGCGCATCGTCGCCAACACCTTCACGATGGAAGACTGGGCGGCCGACCAGACCGAGACGGTCACCGGCGACTGCGTGAGCTGGTGCACGGCGCTGCTGTGGATCGTGCCCGCGAAGGTCGACGGCACCTGGCAGCTCGGCAACGAGCCGCTGGTGCTGACGCAGACCTTCCAGAACCTCACCGGCACGCTCGGCGGCAAGCCCATCACCGACGCGAAGATGAACGGCGCCGAGATCGCCTTCACCGTCGGCGGCGGCGCGCGCTACACGGGACGCGTCGACGGCAACGCGATGAAGGGCGCCATCAGCACCGGCGGCTCGTTCACGGCCACCCGCAAGTAACGACATGGCCCGCCTGGCTCGCACCGTCGTCGCTGTGGCCGCCGTGGCCGGTCTGGTCGCGCTGGCTCCGCGCCTGTCGGCGCAGGCCGACGAGTATCCGCACGCATTCCCCCGCAAGGGCGTCACGCAGATGCTCGACAACGTGCGTGTCACGGTGTGGGAAGTGAACTGGCGCCACGGCGACACGCAGCCGGTGCACCGGCACAAGTACGATATGGCCGGCGTCTACCTGCGCTACGGGCCGATCACGGTGACCGCCCTCGACGGCACCGAGAACAAGGGCGCCGAGTTCCCGGTGCCGCGGCCGTATTTCCAGGTGAAGGGCATCACGCACCGCGAAGAGGCGGTCAGCCCCGGAACGCCGGAACGGCTCGCCATCATGGTCGACCTGAAAGAATCGGCGACCGACATGATGTACATCGACGACCCCGAGCCGTCGGCATATCCGCGCGAGGGCGCGAAGAACGTGCTCGAGAACCCGCGCATCCGCATGTGGGACTACACGTATGCGGCGGGCGGTCCGGCGGTGAAGCGCGTCTATCGCAGCGACGTCGTCGAAGTGGTGGTCACCGGCGGCACGGTGAAGGTCACCGGCCCTGACGGCAAGGCCGAGACGCGCACCCTGGCGCCGAAGCAGGCCCGCTACATCAACCGCGGCACGATCGTGAGCGAACAGGGCGTCAGCGGCAGCCCACGCGTTGTTGCGATCGAGCTGAAGTAATGGGGACTGTCCCTATTCAAGCTCGGCCCAGACTTCGCGCAATATTTCATTGAAGTCTGGCCCAGGCTTGAATAGGGACAGTCCCCATTCAGACCATTCAGAACGTTTTGCGCGCCACCCACTCGCGGTATAGCGAGTCGGTCACCACGTAGCTGCCGCCGTCTTTCATCACCACGTCCTGCTTCACGAGCGCAGTGAGCGCCGCCTGCACGCTCGACGCCCCCGACAGGCGATGCCGCGTGCGAACGTCGGCCGAGAGCATCTCGCGGCCGTCTTCGAGCACGATCGCGCGCAGCGCCGCGCGCTGGGCCAGCGTGAGACGCTGCCACGATTCCTCGAACATCGTGTGTTGCTCGCCCAGCAGGCGGGTGAGTGTCACGTGCAGGTCGTCGAGCGTTGCGGTACGGCGGCCGCCTTCGTGCAGGTCGTCCCACGCTTCGTGCGCCAGGCGCTGCACGTCGTAAGGCACGTTGCCGGCGAGTTCGACGATCGCCGCGCCGAGCCCCGCTTCCGCTTTGATCCCGCTGGCTTTGAAGCGCGCCTCCAGCCAGGTGGCGAAGACGCCGGCATCGATCTTCTGCAGCCGCACCACTGGGCCGGCCTTGTAGAACGGCCGTTTCGGGCTGATCATCCGCTCCATCAGCGACGGCTCGGAGCCGGCAAACACGTAGCCGACGGCGCGCTGGTCCTGCACCGCCGCGCGCAGCGCCTGTTCGGCGGTGTCGCCGTCGAAGGCGGTGAGCGCCTGGAACTCATCGAGCGCGATCGCCAGCTTCTGTTTGCGTTCGGCGGCGATGCGGGCCGGCAGCGCGAACACCTCGGCCGCCAGCCGCGCGGTGTCGCGGGCGGTGCGCACGGCCGGGAAGGCGAGGCTGAACCCCGCGGCGCCGGTGTGCTCGGCGTCGAAGCGCACCTCGGGCCGCACCCCGGTCAGCAGCTCCGAGGTCCAGCGGCGCAGCCGGCTCATCGGCGTGTCGGCGGCCACCAGCGCGCGCGCGTACGACTCGAGGAAGCCCACGTACGAACTCGAGGCCGCCACCGTGACCTCCACGGTGAGGACGTTCTCGCGCGCCAGACCCCGCAGGACGTCGCGCACCAATGAGCTCTTGCCGTAGCGGCGCGGCGAGATCAGGAACACCTTCTGCCCCGACGCCAGATCGCGCCGCAGGCGGTCGCGTTCGTGCTCGCGATCGGCGAACGCCTCGGAGGTGACGATCTCGCCGTAGACGAACGGATTGCTGGTGGCAGTCATTACGGCATTATACGTAATGATTACGCGATTCGACGTAACGGCCGGGAGGCCCTAGCAGCGGGGCAGGGTCGTGCGCTCGACGCTCAGGCCGAAGGTCGGCCGCAGATACGTCCCGAGGACGTTGCCGGCAAACGCGCACGGCAGCCACAGCCAGCCGTGCAGGCTGCCCGAGGCGATGCCGCCGAAATAGGCGCCGATGTTGCAGCCGTAGGCGATGCGCGCGCCGTAGCCGAGCATCAGGCCGCCGAGCACGGCCGCGGCCAGCGACCGCGCGGGAATCGTCCACACCGGATTGAAGCGGCCGGCCAGCAGCGCCGCCAGCAGCGCGCCGAGCACGATGCCGCCGTCCATCACCGAGGTGACGTCGCCGAAGACGCTGCCGTCGAGCGCGGCCAGCTGGCCCGGCGACGACCAGAAGGGCCAGGTCTCCACCGGCACGCCGAGCGCGCGCAGGGTCTTGGCGCCCCACAGCGCGAAGGCGGACGTCACGCCCCACGGCCGGCCGGCGATGAGCAGCGTGGCGATGTTCACGAGCGCGAGGCCGATGGCGCCGGCGACCAGCGGCCACGGGCCGCGCAGCCAGCGAGCGCCGCGCTGCGGCAGTGGTGATTCGACCAACGCGCCGAAGCGCCGCCGCTCGACCACGACCGTGGTCACGAAGATGGCGCCGAAGACGGCGAGGCTGAGCGCCAGCGCGCCCACCGGGCCGAAGCGCACGACCAGCGACGTGGCGGGGAAGGCCGGCAGCGACGCCCAGTAGGTGCTGTGCGCGGTGGCGATGACCGAGCCGGCGATGAAGGCGGCCAAGGTCACCACCATGCGCGTGCTGCCGCCGCCCACACTGAAGAGCGTGCCCGAGGCGCAGCCGCCGCCAAGCTGCATCCCGAGGCCGAAGATGAAGGCGCCGACCGCCACCGGCACTCCCGGCGGCTGCACCAGTCCGTTCAGGCTCAGGCCGAACGCCTCGCCCTGCGCCAGCAGCGGGAAGAACACCGCGCATGTCAGCGCCAGCAGCAGCATCTGCGCGCGCAGGCCCTCGCCGCGGCCATCGGCGATGAAGACGCGCCACGCCGAGGTGAACCCGAACGCGGCGTGGTAGAGCACCAGGCCAGCCGCCGTGCCGACCAGAAAGAGTGCGCCGATGCGCCAGCCAAACGTCGCCTGAAGCGTGCACGCCGCCCACGCGATGACCAACGCGACTAAGGCCGGGCCGGGGGAGAGCGCCCGGCGTTCGGCTGCGGCCACGGGCGAATTCATCGTCGAACTGGCGACACTCACGCTGTGATCCTCTCGCCGGCACCGCGGCGGGTCAAGCGCGGTGTTCCCACACCGTTTCCGGGTGCCCGCGTGCCGGCGTCGTGACCCCAACGTCGTGCAGACGTCGCACCGGATTCGCGGTCGCGTCGTCGCGCCGTCACGCAGCCTGCCTAGCATCCCAGGGTGAGTTCCGATGAGGAGGCCCTTGTGACCAGTGTGATTTCTACGCGCCTGCAACCAGCCGGCGGCGTTCTGCTCGTGGCGGTGTGCGTGTTTGCCGTTCTCGGATCCGCCGTCGTGACGGCCCGACAGTCCGTGTTCGCCACCGTCGTCGGCACGGTCGCCGACCCGACCGGTGGACTCGTTCCCGGTGCGACCGTGACGGTGGTCAACCTCGCCACCGAGAGCACGCGCACGGTCGTCACCGACGCCGGCGGCGGCTACGTCGTGACCAACCTCGACCCCGGTTCATATCGCCTCACCGCCTCCCTTTCGGGCTTTGCTGACATCAGTCGACAGCTCGACCTCGGTGCGCGCCAGAACGTGAGACTCGACGTGACCCTCGCCGTGGCCGGCACCGCGGAGGTGATCGAAGTCCGGGCCGCAAATCCGGTCATCGAGACCGAGCGGGCCACCATCGACACCTCGAAGACCGGCGAGGAGATCAATCGTCTGGCACTGAACTTCCGCGCCACCAACAACACCAGCCCGATTGTCGTCGCCACCCTCGCCCAGGGCGTGCAGCAGGACCGTGGGGGCTCCATCTCGGTCGCCGGCAATCTGCCCTTCCAGACGTCGTTCTCGATCGACGGCATCTCCTCGCAGCTCACGCGCAACGGCGGGGCATCGCGCGACATGTTTCCGTCGGTCGAGTCGATCGACGAGTTCAAGGTCAGCGCCGCCAACAACAGCGCCGAGTTCATGCAGGTGACCGACGTCACCACGACCACCAAGAGCGGCACCAATGCCTTCAGGGGCTCCGGCTTCTGGTTTTTCCAGGATTCGGCGTTGAACTCCGTCGATCAGTTTGCCCCCAAGGATGCAGCCGGAAAGGCGATCAAGCCCGACGTTCAGGCGAACTCGTTCGGGGGGTCGCTCGGCGGCCCGGTGTTCCGCAACCGCACCTTCTTCTTTGGCGCCTACGAGGGCGTCCGCCGGCCCAACGAACTGACGCTCACGCAGATCGTGCCGCCCGACGCCTTCCGGCGCGGCGACCTGTCGTCGGTGAGCCGCGCCATCATCAACCCCGCCACGGGCCAGCCCTTTCCGAACAACCAGATTCCCGTCAATCCGGTGTCGGCCCGGGCCCTCGAGGCGTTTTTCGAGCGGCAGAACCAGGCCACCGGCGCGGCCATCGGCGGCCCCAACTACATCGTCAACGCGCCTGGCGACTTCGCGGTGAACGGCTTCGACGGCCGCCTGGACCACTCGTTCACCGATGCACAGAAGGTCTTCGGCCGTTTCACGTTCAAGAACGTCGAGACCTCCGGGCTCGGGATCAACAACACGACGAGCACGTGGAACACCAAGCAGGGGGTGCGCAGCCGCCGCGGCGAGATCCGCCAGGGCGCCGGCGCGCACAACTGGGTGCTGTCGTCGTCGTGGCTCAATGAGTTTCGCACCGGCTTCAACTACAACGTCGATTCCGACACCTACGAGAACGCCGGCCAGGGCGCCGGGCTCGTCTCATCGCTCGGGCTCGTCGGCCTGCCATCCGCTCCGTCATCGGGCGGCTTCCCGTCGTTCGAGTTCGGCGACGGCAGCTTCATCTCGTCGGGCGGCGACAAGCCGCGCAACATCGTGAGCAAGGTGCTGCAATTCAACGACAACCTCACCTACGTGCGCAGCCGCCACACCTTCAAGGCCGGCGTCGACGTGCAGTACGTCGAATACAAGGACCAGATCACCTTCTTCTCAGGCGAGGAGTTCGGCCGCTTCCAGTTCACCGGCGCGTACTCGGGCAACGCCTTTGCCGATTTCCTGCTCGGCATTCCGCAGTTCACCGGTTACTCGATAAACACGCCAGACGCCAACCCCTATGCGACCCATTTCGCCGGCTACCTTCAGGACGACTGGAAGCCATCCGAGAAGCTGACGATCAACGTCGGCATTCGCTACGACCTGCGCAATCCGATGAAGGACCGCAGCAACCAGATGGGGAACTTCGACCGGGAGTTTCCGGGCGGCCGCGTGATCGTCGCCAACGAGGGCGTGCTCGCGAAAATTCCGTCGCTGGTCCGCAACTCGGTGCCGAATACGCCGTTTGTCACCGCCGCGCAGGCCGGGTTGCCGGAATCGCTGCGCTTCGCCGACAAAAACAACATCAACCCGCGGCTCAGCATCGCTTATCGCCCGTTCAGCGACGGCAGGACGGTGGTCCGCGGCGGTGTGGGCGTCTATACGGTGCCGCTCTACGGCGCCGTCAACTACTCGATGGTGGCCACGGTGACCGCCGTGGCGGCGGCCTTCTCCAACCCCACGCCGGCGCCGGCCTTCGCGTTCCCGAACGTCTCCTCGGCAGCCACCGCGCAGGGCGCCCTGCCTCCGGGCTCGCTCGACTTCCGCCGCGCCAACCAGACCGACCTCCAGGACCCCAGAGTCGTGCAGTGGACGGCCACCATCGACCGCGATCTCGGCTGGAACACAGGTCTGCGCATGAGCTATATCGGCTCGAAGACGACCGACCTCGTCTACAGCCCGGACCTCAATCAGGTACAGCCCAACACCCTGGGCTATGCGGCCGTGCGCAACACCCGCCCCTTCACCGACTGGAACGTGGTGACGACGCGCGACAACGGGGCGCAGTCGCGCTACGACGCGCTCGGCCTCGACCTGACGAAGCGCTTCTCGAGGGGAGTCGCCTTCAATGCGTCGTATACGCTGGCCAAGAACATTGCCGACCACGGCGGCGCCGTGCCCGGCAACTACACCGGCGAGAACGGCGCCACGACGCTCAACGTGTTCCGCGGCGACACCGACCGCGGCAACGAGCCGTTCACGCGTCGCCACCGCTTCGTCAGCACCTTCTTCGCGGAGTTGCCGTTTGGTCGCGGCCGCAGCTTCGGGAAGGACATCGGCCGGGCCCTCGACGCCGTGGTCGGCGGCTGGGACGTGACGGGGATCGCCTTGCTGCAGTCGGGTCCGTTTTTGACGCCGTTCTTCTCCAACGGCGACCCGTCGGGGACCGGCACGACCGTCCGCGGCTTCACGGCCACCCAGCGGCCCGACTGCGTCGGCGACGGCACGCTCGACAACCCCACGGTCGCCGCCTACTTCGACGCCTCGGCGTTCGTGCGCCCCGCCAACAACATCGGCCGCTTCGGCAACTGCGAAGTCGGGGCCCTCGAAGGCCCAGGCACGGCGGTCTTCTCGTTGACCCTCGGCAAGTCTCTCCTCGTCGCCGGGACCTCGCGTCTGCGCTTCGAAGCGGCCTTCTCGAACCTCTTCGACATCGAGAACCTCGACATCCCCGGCACCATGAACATCACCTCGAGTGCGTTCGGCCGGGTCACCCGCACCCAGCCGGTGGACCAAGCCGGTCCGCGCACCATCCAGTTCTCGTTGCGCTACACCTTCTAGCCGACGCGTGGCGCCCCTACAGGCGAGTCCTGCAATGAACGAGGCCGCTGCCACCCGCGCCTGGCGTCCACTTCCCGGAATCGACGCCGGCCCGTGGTGGCGCGGGCTGACCGTCGGGTCACTGCTGCTGGGCTACGCGGGCTATTACGTCTGCCGCTCGAATCTCTCGGTGGCGGCGCCCCTCATCGCCGCCGACCCGAGTCTTGCCGGGGTCACGACCGGGAGCGTGGGCCTGATGGCCTCGGTCGGCGTGTTCGCCTACGCCTTTGGCAAACCGCTTACCGGTATCGGCGGCGACCTGCTTGGCGGCCGCCGCATGTTCCTGCTCGGGATGTGGGGAACGGTGGCCGCGACGCTGGCCTTCGGCGCTGGCGGCGGTCTGCTGACGCTCGGGGCCGCGTGGATGGTCAACCGCTTCATCCAATCGACCGGCTGGGGCGCCCTGACCAAGCTCGTCGCGCAGTGGTTCGAACCCGAGCGGCATGGGCAGGTGGTCGCGGTGCTGTCGCTGTCGTACCTCTTCGGCGACGCCGCTGCGCGTTTCGCTCTCGGCTCGATGCTGGGCGCCGGCTTCGGTTGGCGGGCCATCTTCGTGGCGTCGGCGGGCGTGCTTGCCGTCATCGCCGTCGGCGTCGGCGCCGTGTTGCGCGAGCGTCCGGGCGACCGCGGGCTGCCCGATCCGCGATCCGGTCTGCATTCCGTCTACGGCGACGCCGAGGCAACGCCTCCGCCGGATGCCGCAGCCCTCGTCGCGCCGTTCCTGGCGAGCCCGTCGTTCTGGTTGGTGTGCGCCCTGTCGTGCGGGCTCACCCTGGTGCGTGAGGCCTTCAACATCTGGACCCCGACTTTCCTCGCGGCCACCTACGACATGGCACCCGGTGAAGCGGCGCGATGGAGCGCGATCTTCCCGTTGATGGGTGGCGTGTCGGTAATCCTCGTCGGCTTCGCCAGCGATGCGCTCGGCCCGGGACGGCGGATGACGCTCGCGGCGCCTTTGGTCCTGGTGGCCGGGCTGCTGGCGTTCGGTGCGTCGTCGGGCCTCGTCATGCACGACGTGCGGCTCGGGCTGCTGGCGGTCGGGGCCATCGCTCTGTGTCTGATCGGGCCCTACTCGCTGCTGGCGGGCGCCATCGCGCTCGAGCTCGGTGGCAGGCGAGGCGCGGCCACCGCGGCCGGTCTCATCGACACCGCCGGCTACCTTGGCGCGCTGCTCTCGGGGGTGGCCGTTGGTGCCGCGGCCCAGTCGCAGGGCTGGGGCGTGTCGCTTCGCTGGCTGGGCGTCGTCATGGTCGCGGCAGCCCTCATCGCCGCCGCGCTCGCCTGGCGGGATGCCCACGGCTACGCGCCGGTGGTGCCCGGGGGTTCGGCGTGAGTGCCCCGGACGTGCTGGTCGTGGGTGGGGGCATCTGGGGCCTGAGTGTCGCCTGGCATCTCGCGGCCGCACACCATGCCACGGTGCAGGTGCTCGAGCGCCGGGCGTTTCCGGGCGAGGAGACGTCGGCGCGGGCGGCCGGGCAGATCGGGCAGGTGCGCGAAACCTCGGTGGCGCGCGACGCCGCGCACTACGCGCTCGAGTTCGCCGCCTCGCTGGCCCGGCGCCGCGACACCTCGCTGTTTGTGCGGTCCGGCAGCGTGACGGTCATCGGCACGCCGGAAGGGGCCGCCGCCGTGCGGTCCAGGTTCGCCGCCGCAAGCGCCTCCGGGATCGGCGTCGAGCTCCTGTCGCCGCAGGACGCCGGACGCCTCGTGCCCGGGCTCAGCGGCGAGGTTGTCACCGCCTATCACGTGCCCTCCGACGGCTACGTCCAACCGGTACGCTTCTCCCGCGCCCTGGCCGACGAGGCCCGCGACGCCGGCGTGCACGTGACGTGCGACCTCACGGTCATCGGCATCGACGCCGACGCCAGCCGGGTACACGGCGTGCGCACCTCGCGTGGGCGCTTCACCGCCGGGCACGTGCTGGTCGCTGCCGGTCCGTGGACGGCGACGTTGCTGCCCGCCTCCATGCCGCCGGTAGCTGCGTGGCCAATCCTGCTGCGACAGGCGCTCACCGCCCCGGACAACGTGCCGCGCCACCACCCCATCGTCCGTCTGCCGGAACTTGGCGCCTACGTGCGGCCCGAGCGCCGAGGCTACCTGTTCGGCGCGTTCCGCCCGGATCCGGAAATGGCCGCGGCCCCGACGCTTCCGGCCAGTGGCAGGACCGAGGACATCGCCATGCAGCCGGCGTCCATCGAGCACCTCCGCACCAGGCTCAGCACCTTCCTGCCAGCGCTCGCCGGCCTGCGCCTGGTCGAACACCGGCACGGCTGGACGACCTTCAGCCCTGACGGGCTGCCGATTGCAGGGCGGCATCCAACCGCCGAGAACCTCTGGCTGGCGACGGCGTGCGGCGCCATGGGCTTCGTGTGGGCGCCCATCGTCGGCCGCTGGATCGCGCAGTCGATCGCCGAGGGCAATGCCGTACCCGCGCTGTCGGCATTGGCACCTGCCAGGTTCGGGCCGCTGGGCTCGGATCTCACGAGTTTACGTGACGCCTGCCGCCGGCGTCACGCCAACTACTACGGACTGGCGGATGGCGGAACGGCCGCCCCCGCCGGCGGTCCCAGTGCGGAGCACTACTCATGGAAATAGACCTGATCGTGTTCGATATGGCCGGCACCACCGTGCAGGACGACGACGCCGTGAGCCACTGCCTCAAGGCCGCGCTCGCAGCGGCGGGTGTCAGGGCCTCCCGCCACGACATCAACACCGTCATGGGCACCCCGAAGCCGCTGGCGATTCAGACGCTGCTGGCCAGGTTTCGCGGCCAGGCGGCGGCCAGCGACCGCGCCGTCGATGCCATCCACGACGACTTCATGGGCCGGATGTTGTGGCACTACCGCTCTCATCCGGACGTTCGCGAGTGCGACGGCGCCACCGAGACCTTCGCGTGGTGCCGGCGCTACGGGATCCAGACGGCACTCGACACCGGCTTCAACCGCGCCATTGCCGACAGCATCATCGCCCGCCTCGGCTGGAGCGCGTTGCTGGATGCCACCGTGGCCAGCGACGAAGTTCCGCACGGACGTCCGCACCCCGACATGATTCACCATGTCATGGGCGTCACCGGGGTCACCGATTCCGGCCGCGTGATGAAGGTGGGCGACACTCCTGTCGACATCGCGCAGGGCCGGGCCGCGGGCTGTCGCTACGTGGTCGGCGTCACCTCGGGTTCGCATACCGCCGAGGAGCTGCGGCCGCACGCTCCCACGCATCTCGTCGCCAACCTGCGCGAGTTGCGCGCCATTCTCACGACCGTGTCCGAGGGGGCCGCATGACGACGCCGCGGCTCTTCACGCCCGGTCCGCTGACCACGAGCTCCACCGTGCGCGCGGCCATGGGGCGCGACGTGGGTTCGCGGGATGCCGACTTCACCCGCCTGGTGCAGACGATTCGCGCGACGCTCGTGGACCTGGCGGCGCCCGGGCATCCCGACCTCTACTGCGCCGTGCTGTTGCCGGGGTCGGGCACCTACGCGGTCGAGGCGACGCTCGGCACGGTGGTACCGGCTACCGGCCACCTGCTCATTGCCGCCAACGGCGCCTACGGCGAGCGCATGCGGCTCATCGCGGAGCGGCTGCAGGTGCCGCACAGCGTGCTTCGCGTGCCGGAGCATCTGCCGATCGAGCCCCGGATGCTGCAGGACGCCATCGAGGCGGCGCCGGCGGTGACCCACGTCGCCCTCGTCCACTGCGAGACGACGACCGGCCTGCTGAATCCGCTGGCCGCCCTCGCCGGCATCACGCGCGCCGCCGGCATCACCCTGATCGTCGATGCGATGAGCAGCTTCGGCGCACTGCCCATCGACATGGACGCGCTCGGCATCCAGTACCTCATCGCCTCCTCGAACAAGTGCCTCGAAGGCGTGCCGGGCCTCGGTTTCGTCGTCGCCGAAGGTCGGAGTCTTCTTGCCTGCCGGGGCCGGGCGCGCGGCTTCAGCCTCGACCTCGCCGCCCAGCTGCGGGCTCTCGATGCCGACGGCCAGTTCCGCTTCACGCCGCCGACGCACGTGGTGCTGGCGCTGGGACAGGCGCTCGATGAGCTGGCCGACGAGGGCGGCATCCGGGCCCGCGGTGCCCGCTACGCCCGCAACCAGCGTCAGCTCGTGACGTCGATGCGCGCCGCCGGCATCGAGACCTACCTGCCGGAAGAATGCCATGGCCCGATCATCACGACGTTCGTGAATCCGCCCGCGCCGTTCGCGTTCGACGTGTTCTACCAGCGCCTCCACGACCGCGGGTTCGTGATTTATCCCGGGAAGCTCACCGTGGCCGACACGTTCCGCATCGGGTCGATCGGCCAGTTGTTCGAGGACGACATGGTCGCGGTCGCCCGCGCCGCCCGTGAAGTGCTGGACGAGATGGGAGTCGAAGATGTCGCGCAAGCGTCGTAGCAGAGGAGCGCTGGCCGTCGTGGCTGCGGTCGTAGGCCTGATGGTCGTACTGGAGCCCGGCGTCGGCGCGGTCCGGACGGCACAGGCGCCGCAGGGGCCCGACGCGCACGTCGTACTGGTGACGCTCGACGGCGCCCGCTGGCAGGAGGTGTTCGGCGGCCTGGACCTGGAGGTACTGCGCGCGGCCTCCGGCAAGACACGCGCCGAAGACACGCCCTCGTACCAGCGCTTCTGGGCCGAGACGCCGCAGGCCCGTCGCGAGAAGCTGATGCCGTTCCTGTGGACGACGCTGGCGCGCCAGCACGGGGTGCTGGCCGGCAACCGCACGCTCGGCAGCATGGTCAACGTGACCAACCGTCATCGTTTCTCCTATCCGGGCTACAACGAACTGTTGACGGGGGCGGCGCACGACGACGTGGTCACGTCGAACGACAACCGCCGCTACGACTTCCTGACCGTGCTCGAGTGGCTCCGGCCGACGCTTGGAGTCGACCGTGAACGCGTGGCGGTGTTCGGGTCGTGGGAGACCTTCAATTGGATCGCCGAACGACACGAGGGCACGATTGCGGTCAACGCCGGATTTGAATCGTATGAACACGATGACCCCGATGTCCGGCACCTCAGCGCGCTGCAGTTCGATACGCCGACGCCGTGGTCGGGTGCGCGCCACGACGTCTACACCTTCCGTTTTGCGATGGCGCACCTGGCGCACTACCGTCCGCGGGCGCTGTACATCGCGTTCGACGAAACCGACGATTGGGCCCACGACGGGCGCTACGACCTGACGCTGGAGGCCCTGCAGCGCACCGACGCGCGGATCGGCGAGCTGTGGGCGCGCCTGCAGGCCGACGCCGACTACCGCGACCGCACGACGCTCATCGTGACGGTCGACCACGGCCGCGGCCGCACGCCGAAAGACTGGACCTCGCACGGGGCGGATATCGCCGGCGCCGAAGAGATGTGGCTCGGCTGTTTCGGTCCGAAGGTGACGGCCCGCGGCGAGCTGCGGGGGCATCCGGCGTGGGAGCAGCGCCAGGTCGCCGCCACCATGGCGGCGGCGGTCGGCCAGGACTTCCGCACGGCCGTACCAGGAGCAGCACCGGCCATCGGAGCCTGTGTGGGGCAGTAGCGTCGACGGGGTCGGCCCGAGTCGAGGCCGACGCCAGCGGTCACACGCGCGCCGGCGCGGCCGCCAGCAGGAACTCGGCGGCGCGGTCGCCAATCATGAGCGACGCCGCGGCGGGCGGCGCGTTCACGACGATCGGCATCACCGCCGCGCCGGCCACGCGCAGGCCCGGCACGCCGTGCACGGCCAGCGTCGCGTCCACGACCGCCGCCGCGTCGGCTGCGGGCCCCATCGCGCAGGTGCCGGCCTGGTGCCCGCGTGGCTGCACGGCCTTCTTCACCAGGGCCTGCAGATCGGGGAGCGGCACCGCGGCGGCCGTGGCCGGCGTTTCATCGCCGCGCAGGCGATCGAGCTGGGCGCTGCCGGCGATGAAGCGTGCCAGACGGATGCCCTGCACGAGCGCCGTGAGATCGGCCTCGGTCGCCAGCGCGTTCACGGCCGTTGCCGGCGCGGCATGCGGATCGGTGGACGCCAGCCGCACCGTGCCCCGCGATGACGGCTGCACGAGAATGACGTCGATGCCGAGCAGCGGTCCGCCGGCGGCCCGTGGATCGAAGTAGTCCATCTGCAGGTCCGGCGGCGAGGCGTTGAGTGAGACGGTGAACATGCCCGCCGTGACGGTCGACTCCGGGAGATCGAGCGCTGCGCCTTTGGCCTGCCAGCGCAGCGATACGCTCTGCTGATCGTGGAGGTTGGCACCCACCCCGCCCCGGTCGGCGACCACCGGCACGCCCATCGCTTTCAGGTGATCGGCCGGACCGATGCCCGAGAGCAGCAGGATCTGGGCCGCGCGCGCCGGCCCGGCGCAGACGAGCACGCCGCGCTCGGCGCGGCGCACCTCGCGGGTGGCCCCCCGCAGCAGCTCCACCCCCACGGCGCGGCCCTTCTCCACAATCACCCGCGTGACGGCGCCGCTCACCACCGTGAGGCCCGATGCGCGCGCCGGCGCCAGGAACGCCGCCTCGAAGGTGTGCGGCACGTCGTCGAGGATGGTCTTCTGGTAGTACCCGGCGAAGCTCTGAGAGCGCGGGCCGTTGAAGTCGTGACGCGAGTCCTGCTGGAAGCCGCCCGACACCGAGGCCTGCAGGAAGGCGCGATGCAGCACATGCGGATCCCAGCAGTGGGTGACCGACAGAGGCCCGCTGCCGCCGCGGTATTCGCTCTCCCCGGCCTCGTATTTCTCGAGCCGCTTGAACGACGGCAGCACGTCCGCATAGCCCCAGCCGGCGTTGCCGAGGTCGCGCCAGCTGTCGAAGCACACCTGATGGCCGCGGGCGAAGGGCGGCAGTGCGGCCACGGAGGTCGGCGCGGGGGGCGGCACCGGACGCCACGCCGGGGCGTCGTCCACGAGCACCACGCGCAGGCCGGGCGTGCGCGTCAGCCGGTAGACGGCGGCGTAGGCAGCGGCGTCCCCGCCGATGACCACGACGTCGGCGGTCGAGGTTTGCGCCGCAGCCCGCGATCTCGCGAGACGTGACAAGGGAAGGGCGCTCGCCGTGGCCAGGAAGGCGCGGCGGGTCAATCGGCGCGGCATGGTACGGCTCACGATATCGCGACCGGGCCGAAAATCCACGCGTGCGCCGGGCCAAATCCCGGGCCGGCGGTCCGTCCGGCGCCGTTCCGCCCGTCCCGACGCCGATTCCCGGCCTGCGTCGATTGGCATGGGACGTGCGGTGAGGACAGCCGTCAGGGCCGAGATCACATGAGGCGCACCGCGCGTCCAGCCGGCCGAGGAGGCGTTATGACCAGCACGTGGACGTTCCGGGGCTATCGCGCGGCGACGCTGGCCGGTCTCACTCTTGCCGGGATGCTGCTGGCCGGACGTGCCGACGCGCAGTCCACCTCGGCGCAGACCGGCGACTACCTGTTCCGCACCTACTGCGCCGCCTGCCACGGCACGAGCGCGCGCGGCGATGGACCGCTGGCCGACTCGATGCGTCGGCGTCCGGCCAATCTCGCCGAGATCGCCAAACGCAACAAAGGGGTGTTCCCGGCCGAGGAGATGCTGCGGGTGATCGACGGGCGCCAGCCCGTGAAGGGGCACGGCGGACCTGACATGCCGGTGTGGGGCGACGTCTTCGCCCGATCGGTCGAGGGTGGTGACCCGGCGATCGTGCAGGCGCGTATCAAGGCGCTGGTCACGTTCCTCGAGGGCATCCAGACGAAGACGGGCAACTGATCCGGCCGGCGGTGGCCGCGCGCGAAGCGCTTCCACCCCGGATGCGGTCGGCGTGCCGACGGGCCCGCGTATGGCGGCGCCGTTGACACGTCGCCCGTGATCGCGCACGCTCTGGCCGCACCCGTCCTCGGGAAGGAACCAGGCATGCGCGTTCTCGGCGTCTCGCTCACCATCGCTCTGCTCGTCCTGACCGTGCCCATGCGGGCGCAGGTTCCCTCCTGGCATCTCTCCGCCACCGTCGCTGAAAGCTGCAGCTGCACGATCTCGTGCCCGTGCAACTTCGGCGGGTCGCCCAATCGCATGCCCTGCGAAGGCAACCGCATGATCGCGATCGACTCGGGCCGCTACGGCGACACCGATCTGGCCGGCGTGCAGTTTCTCGTCACGTTCCAGATGGGCACCTGGTCGAAGATCTATGTGACCGACAAGGTGACTCCGCAGCAGGAGAAAGCCGTCGAGGCGCTGCTGCCGCTGGCGTTTGCCGGCTTCCACAAGGGCATGCTCTCGTTCAGCAAGGTGCCCATCACGATGGAGGTGACCGACGCGCGCGTGCGCTTCTCGACGCCCGAATCGTCGGTGGACATGGAAGTGGTGCGCGGCTACAACGGCCAGGCGATCAAGGTCATGAACCTGCCGGGCGTGGCGCTGCAGAACTACACCCAGTTCAAGAGCGTGCTGCATCAGCACACGAGCGCCACCCACACCTGGAAACACTCCGGCACCAACGGCTTCGTCTCCACGATGCAGGTCGCCAGCAAGCCGTAAACGTCCGTCGCCCGCCGCTACTCAAGGAGCCCCGATGATCAGCCCTCTGCCGGCCGCCCGCGCCGGCGTCCTGCTCGCGCTCGTGTGCGCCCTCGCCGTGCCGGCCCTGGCGCAGCCCGCCGCCACCTACAAGAACGCCAGTGAGTTCTATCTCGCCTACCGCGTGGCGTTCGACCAGGCGACCTCGATCGACGAGCTGCTGCCGTGGGTGGCCAAAGAGCGCCGGGACGTCATTTCCAAAGCGCCGGCCGCGGAGCGGAAGGAAGGCTTCGAGATGATGAAGATGTTCGACGACCGGCGCAGCGTGACGGTCGTCAAGGAAACGCCGTCGGCCACCGGCGCCGAGCTTCAGGTGGAAGGCGTCAGCGCCGAAAG
>JANNIB010000039.1:0-6109 GCA_031404695.1 Acidobacteriota bacterium | reverse complement strand
GCATCACGCTCACGCTGCGCAATCCGCTCGACACGACGACGACCGAAACCCGGGGCACCCATGTGTCGGCGCTGCTCGGCGCGCCGGAGCCGCCGCCGGCGGTTGCGGCCCCGGTGCGCACGGCGCCGCGCGTGGCCAGGGCGGCGGAGCCGGCTCCCCCGCCACCGCCGCCACCCACGCCCTACACGGTCGAGACCATCCGCGCCGCCAAGCGCACGGCGGAGGTGGTGAAGTGAGGCGTCTCCTTCCGCTCGCCGGCGCCGCCGCCGTCTGCGCCCTGCTGCTCCAGACCGCCATCGGCGCGCAGACGGCGCCGCCGGCGCCGACCGAGATTCCGCAGCGCGTGCTGCTGACGGCTGGCCGCTCGACCGTGCTCACCACCGACTTCGACATCACGCGTCTGGCCGTCACCAACCCGGCCATCGCCGATGCCGTCGTCGTGAAACCGCGTGAAGTGCTGGTGGACGGCAAAGGTGCCGGCACCGTCAGCCTGATCGTGTGGGGCGCAAGCGTTCGCAAGCACTACGACATCGTGGTCGATCCGGGCGTCACCAGCCTCCAGCAGAATTTCCAGCAGCTCTTCGCCGGCGAAGACATCAACGTCTCGGTGACCAACGATGCCGTGATCCTCTCGGGCGCGGTGTCGAGCAACGACGTGATGCTGCGCAGCGCCGAACTGGCCCGCGCGGCGATGCCCAAACACGCCGTGATCAACATGCTGCAGTTGCCCAGCGGCTCGCCCAGCAAGCAGGTGATGCTGCAGGTGCGCTTCGCCGAGGTCAACCGCAACGCCCTGCAGCAATCCGGCCTGACCCTCTTCTCGACCCGCGACCAGGCCACCGGCCGCATCACCACGCAGCAGTTCGCCGGGCCGGAGTTCACGGCCCAGGGTGACATCGACCTGCTGCAGTTCTCCGACTTCCTGAACGTCTTCCTGTTTTCGCGAGAACAGGGCATCGGCGGCGTGTTGAAGGCCCTGCAGTCGCGCGGCTTCCTGCAGAGCCTCGCCGAGCCGAACCTCATCGCCTACAACGGCGAAGAGGCCAGCTTTCTCGCCGGCGGCGAGATTCCGATTCCGATTGTGACCGGCCTCGGCCAGACGTCGGTGATCTACAAGGAATTCGGCATCCGGCTCACGTTCCGGCCGACCATCGCCGGCGACGTGATCCGCCTGAAGCTCAAGCCGGAAGTGAGCACGCTCGACTTCACCAACGGCGTCGTGCTCCAGGGCTTCCGCATCCCGGCGCTCAACACCCGCCGCGCCGAGACCGATGTCGAACTGCGCGACGGCCAGTCGTTTGCCATTGCCGGCCTGCTCAACAACCTCACGCAGACCGATCGCCAGGCGGTGCCGCTCCTGAGCCGCCTGCCGATCATCGGCACGCTCTTCAAGAGCCGGGCCCTGCGCGCCGATCAGACCGAGCTGATGGTGCTCGTGACGCCGCGGTTGGTGCGGGCGCTCGATCCCGACGAGGTGCCGGCGATGCCGGTGCGTCCGGGGGCGTTCCTCAATCCGTCCGACGACGAGAACCGGCGGGTGCCGGGCGATGAGCCGGATCCGTCCGAGGCACCCGGGCTCGGCGATCCGCCGGCCAACCGGCGGCCGCCGCCGCCGGGCACGGTGAAGCCGCCGCGTCCCCCCGGCCCCGGAGGCGGCGCACGCTAGTCATGCACGCGTCAGCCGACATCGAACGGGCGCGCCCGGCGCCACCCCGCCACGCCACCGGGCCGAAGGTGCGCGCCGAACGCGGCGCCATCCTCGTGCAGGTGGCGGCGATGATGATTGGCCTGACGGCGCTCAGCGCCTTCGTCGTCGACTACGGCATCCTGTGGACGGCGCGCCGCCAGATTCAGAACGCGGCGGATGCCGCGGCGATGGCGGCCGCCATCTCGCTCGCCTTCGACGCGCCCGGCGATCAGGCGCGCGCGCGTGCCAATGCCCTGACCGCGGTGGCGCAGAATCCGGTCTGGGGGACGGCGGCGTCGATGAGCGCCGGCGACATCACGTTCCCTGCCTGCCCCACCGGCTCGGTCGGCGTCGGCGCGTGTGTGCGCGTGCAGGCCTTCCGCAATCAGCAGACGCCCAGCACGCCGCTGCCCACGGTCTTTGGCGGCTTGGTCGGCGTCACCAGTCAGGGCGTGCGCGCGACGGCCACCGCGCAGGTGCTGTTCGGCAGCTCGAGCGACTGCGTGCGGCCGATCGCCATCCCCGACCGCTGGACCGAGTTCCACAACAACGCCGGCCCGGGCGGGTGGGATCCGCTCGATACCTTCGAGCGCTACACGGCGACCGGGGCGCTGCTGCCCTCGCCGGATGTCTACGCGCCGCCGGGCGGCATCGGCGCCAACGGCAGCGGCTACTCGCGCACGTCGGCTGGCGGCGGTCCGGCCGACTACGGGTTGCAGGTGCAATACGCGCCGCAGCAGTTCCTCGACCAGGCGGTCGGGAACGAGCGCTTCGTCCCGGTGCGGGTCACGCCAGGGGCCAACGGCGTGTGGGACATGCTGCGCGACATCGTGAACTGCGCGCCCACCGTCATCGTGCCGGGCACCGACGTCGAGGTGGAGCCGGCCAACGCCGAGATGCCCACGAGGGAAGGCGTCGAGGATCTCATCAGCCAGGATCCCTCAGCCTTCTGGGACGCCGGCATGAACGGCGGCCGCGGCGGCGTCGCTGGCGGTTGCATGACGGCCGCCACCTGCACGGTGAGCCCGCGCATCGTCCCGATCATCGCCTTCGATCCCGACAGCTGGAACCTGCAGCCGCCGGGGACCGCAAATCGCGTCGCCCGCGTCACGCGCCTCATCGGCATCTTCATCGAGCGCTATCAGGCGCCGTTTGTCGTCGCGCGCTTCATGGGCTATCCCGCAGCACCGCGCAGTTCGATGACCGCCGATCCGGACTCGTCGTTCATCATCAGCGTGGCCCTGGTCAGGTAACCGTCGTGCAACCCACCGTCACCCTGCTCGCTTCCATTGAACGCGACCTCGCCGGCGCGCTCCGCGACCGCGGCTTCGTCGTCAACGACGGCGAACTCGGCATCGTCATCTCCAGCCATGTCGCCGGCACCAAGGGCCCCGACGTGTTCGTCGTCGACATCCGCGCGCTCCCGGGACTGCCGCGCGAGATC
The DNA here is from genome assembly GCA_031404695.1 of Acidobacteriota bacterium. Classification (GTDB taxonomy): domain Bacteria; phylum Acidobacteriota; class Vicinamibacteria; order Vicinamibacterales; family UBA2999; genus CADEFD01. The sequence continues at coordinate 2,978 of JANNIB010000039.1, read as the reverse complement.
GTCAGCCTGAAACGCCACTTCCCGCAGTCGGGCGTGGTCATCCTCGCCAAAGCGCTCGATGCCAACTCGATGCTCGACGCCATGCGGATGGGCGTCAGCGAGTGGGTGCCGGAGCCGCTGGTGCTCGACGACCTCGAAACCGCAATCCGCCGGGTAGCGCGGCCCGTGCTCGGCACGGTCGCGGGACGCGCCTTCGCCGTGCTCGGCGGCAAGGGCGGCGTCGGCAGCACCACGGTGGCCGTCAACCTCGCGGCGGCGCTCCATCGCGCCAGCGGCGAGCCGACGCTGTTCGTGGACTTGCACATGGCCCACGGCGACGCCTCGGTCTTCCTCGGCGTCGAGCCGCGCTTCTCGGTGCTCGACGCGCTCGAGAACATCCATCATCTCGATCAGACCTACCTGAAGGGCCTGGTGACGCCAACCAAAGCCGGCCTCGACCTGCTGGCGGCCGCCAACCGGCCCCAGTTCGGCCCCATCGATACGCTGCGCGTGCGGGCGCTCATCGAGTTCCTCACGACCACCTATCCGTTGGTGGTCCTCGACTGTCCGCGCACCGACGGCACGCTGATGGAGGCGCTCGACGCCACCGCCACCGTGCTGGTGGTCGCCAACCAGGAACTGGCGACCCTCAGGAGCGCCAGCCGTCTGGCCGCGACGCTGCGTCAGCGCTGCGGCACGCACCGCGTCAAGCTGGCGATCAATCGCTTCGACGCCGAGTCGGAGATCGGCCGCAAGGACGTCGAACGAGTGATGGGCGGCCCCATCGCCTACACGTTCCCGAGCGACTATCGCGCCGCCGTCGCCGCGCTCAACAAGGGCGAACCGCTCGTCCTGCAGAATCACACCCGCCTGTCGGCCGCCTTCGACGAGGTCGCGCGCGACCTGGCGGGCCTCGGCCCGGCGCAGCGCGAAAGCGCCAGAAGCGGCGGATTCTTCGCCCGGCTCGGGGGCCGGCGCTGACCGGAGCAGGAACCATGACGACACGAGCCGAGCGTCCGGGTCCTGGCGTGGACGGCCGCCAGGCACACTATCAGGAGAGCAAGGAGCGCATCCACCGCGCGCTGCTCAACCGCCTGAACCTCGATCGCCTGACGCGCGTCGGCCGTGCCCAGGCCGAGCCGGAGATCCGCAGCCTGATCGTGTCGCTGCTCGACACCGAGTCGCGGGCGACGCCGCTCAGCCTGTTCGAGCGCGAAGCGCTCATCACCGACGTCCTCAACGAGCTGTTCGGGCTCGGGCCGCTCGAGACGCTGCTGGCCGACGCCTCGATCTCGGACATCCTCGTGAACCGCTTCGACCAGGTCTACGTCGAGCGCGAGGGCCGGCTGGAGCCCAGTCCGCTCGTCTTCAAGGACAACCAGCACCTGCTGCGGATCATCGAGCGCATCGTCAGCTCGGTCGGCCGCCGCATCGACGAGTCGAGCCCCATGGTCGACGCCCGCCTGGCGGACGGCTCGCGTGTCAACGCCGTCATTCCGCCGCTGGCCCTCGACGGTCCACTGCTCTCGATCCGCCGCTTCCGCACCGACCGGCTGGGGGCGCGCGATCTGGTCGATCGCCTCTCCCTCACCGGCCCGATGATGGAGTTTCTGAGCGCCGCCGTCGCCGCGCGCCTGAACATCGTGGTCTCGGGCGGCACCGGCGCCGGCAAGACCACGTTCCTGAACGCGCTGTCGAGCTTCATCTCGGAACGCGAACGGATCGTCACCATCGAAGACGCAGCCGAACTGATGCTGCGCCAGCGGCACGTGGTGCGCCTCGAGACCCGCCCGCCGAACATCGAGGGCAAAGGCGCGGTGCATCAGCGCCAGCTCGTCATCAACGCCCTGCGCATGCGGCCCGATCGCATCGTGGTCGGCGAAGTGCGTGGCGAAGAGGCCCTCGACATGCTGCAGGCCATGAACACCGGCCACGAAGGCAGTCTCACGACCATCCATGCCAACAGCCCGCGCGACGCCTTGTACCGCATGGACACGATGGTCGCGATGGCGAACCTGAACATTCCCGAACGGGCCATCCGCCAGCAGGTGGCCTCGGCCATCCATCTGGTGGTGCAGCTGTCGCGCTTCTCCGACGGCCACCGCCGCGTCACCGCCATCACGGAGGTGACGGGGTTGGAACAGGGCGTCATCACCATGCAGGACATCTTCCTGTTCGAACGCCACGGCGTCACCGCCGAGGGCCGTGTCACCGGCGTTTTCCGCGCCACCGGCATCCGGCCCAAGTGCGCGCAGTCGCTGGCCACGGCCGGCTTCATGATGGCCGCCGACATGTTCGACCATCGGCTGGCCATCGCGTAGGGAGCGCCGACGATGACCCTCGCGCTCCTGACCTTCGGCATGTGCCTGGCCGTGATGCTGGGCCTCTACTGGGCCCTCATCGTCCGGCCCGAAGAGACGCGCTCGCGCGACCTCGCCCGCCGCGTGCAGCGGACCGACCAGGCCAAAGACGCCGTCACGACGGTGACGACGCCGGTGTCGTCGGCGTCGATGGTCGACGCGCTGCTGTCGAGCAACGTGAAGGTCGCTGCCGGTGTGCAGGCGCTTCTCCTCGAAGCCGGGCTGACGTGGACCACCGCCGGCCTGCTGGCGCGCTGCGTCCTGATGGCAGCCGCGGGTGCCGCGCTCGGCATCGTCGTCACGAGGCGGCCGATCGGCGCGGTGCTCGGGGTGCTCACCAGTGCCGTGCCGTACCTGCATGCCAGGCGCCAGCGCACGGCGCGGCTGCGGATCTTCGAGGAGCAGTTTCCCGAAGCCATCGACCTCATCGCGCGCTCGCTGCGCGCCGGCCATACCTTCACGACCGGCCTCGGCATCGCCGCCGAAGAGATCCCGCCGCCGGTGGGCCTCGAGTTCCGCCGCGTCTTCGACGAGCAGAACTTCGGCATGGCGATGCCGGACGCGCTCAAGGGCATGGCGCGGCGGGTGCCGGTGCTCGACGCGCGCTTCTTCGTCACCGCCGTCCTCACCCAGCGCGAA
>JANNIB010000038.1:0-2779 GCA_031404695.1 Acidobacteriota bacterium | reverse complement strand
GTCGGGATTCCACACGACGTTGGCCAGCCCCTTCACCTCGAAGGTCCCATGGTTCGCGAAGTCTGGATACTGCGCGCCCTCGAAAGCCTGCCCGCGGAATTGCACGAATCGACTGGGTGGCGTCCGGCGTGTGCCCGTGATGCTCATGAACAACCACCGGTGGTGTGTCGCCCCCGGTTCGTTCAGGACGTAACACGTAACGCCGCCCACGCCGTCCACGTACGTGCCGCCCAGATCGCTCCGAATCTTGTCGTTGCTCGCATCGCGGAAGACAACCCGACACCGCCAGTCTGGCGTCGAGTCGGTCTTCGGACCCGCCCACGAGGCCGAGGCTCCGCCTAGAATCACTGCCGCCGTCACCATCAAGAATGAAGTTCTCATCGGTGGCCTCCTCTCCTTCCTACCCGGTGGCGGACTCGTAGATCGCACAGGGCTGGCGCTCGCGACCGATCGCCGACTAAGGCAACGGGCAACCCGGCTTGTTGCTGATGATCGAGATCGTCGCCTGAAACGGCATCGGAAACATGCCGCGAACTCTTGGAGTTCTGGTGCCCTCGGCTATCCGCATGACCCGCGGGTTCGTCCGGGTGCTGCTTCGCTCGCCGAACACACCGCTGAAGGGGAACTGTTCCTCAGTGGTATACGAGGTGATCTGCCACGAGCACGCGTCGAGCGGTTCGACGAACATCGACGAGGTCGTATCGACGTTGATGTTTCCGGTTCCAGTGATGCCAGTAATGGCTCCGTCGAAGTTGCTGTCACCATCCATCTGGGCAAGACCGTCCAAGAACTGTGGGCTGCGGAGCAGGGCGCGAAACGGCAACACGTCTCGGCGCGTCGGGTTGAGCGGATCCCACTCGACCTTCGCAAGCCCCTTGACCTCGAAGGAGCCACCAACCTGGTTGGCGAAGGTGGAGTAGGACGCCGTGCCGCCTGACAGCTGCAGATGGGTCTGGCCGACAAACTGAATGAATCGCGGACTGGGACTCCGTCGAGGGCTCTCGATAATCATGTACAGCCACTTGTAGTGGGCACCCCCCTCCCCTGTGACGATGTAGCACGTCACGCCGTCGACACCGTCTCGGTACGGCCTTGGCCAGGCGGTGCTGCCCGGCGTTGTGTCGCTCTTGATGGCGTCGCCGGCCGCATCCCGGAACACGATCTGGCAGCGCCAATTCGGTGTTGGCTCGGGTTTCTGACCCGCCCACGACTCCGACGCTCCGCACAGAACCACTGCCGCCGTCAGCGCAACCGCCGCAGTTCGCATCGTCAATTCTTGTCGCCTCCTACAATCCAACACGTTGTCGACGCGCGAACCGCACACTGCTGCTATCCTCACGGCCCATGGCCCTCGGCGACGACCGGCCCGACGCACCTGACGCGGACGTTGGGGACTCCATAACCCTGCATCTCGTTGATCGGGTGAAGCGCGGCGACCAGCAGGCGCTGGCGGATCTGCTGGAGCGGTTCCTGCCCCGGATCCGACGGTGGGCCTCGGGACGCCTGCCGGGTCCGATTCGCGACATGGCCGATACCTCGGACCTTGTGCAGGATGTGCTCCTCCAGTCGTTTAGGAAGATCGAGGGCCTGGATCTCGACCGTGCGGGGGGCCTGCAGGCGTACCTGCGGCAGGCGATCCTCAACCGAATCCGGGACGAGTTCCGGAAAGCCCGCCGGCGGCCCGATGCGGTGGAGTTGGAGTCGGCGCAGGCCGACGACGGGCCTTCGCCCCTGGAAGCCGCGATCGGACGTCAGGCGCTCGACAAGTACGAGGCGGCACTGGCCGGACTGCGACCGGTGGATCGCGAGGCCATCATCGCGCGCATCGAGCTGGGGTTCACGTATGACGAGGTCGCCAAGGTCTTGGGCAAGCCGACCGGCAATGCCGCCCGGATGGCGGTGGAGCGGGCGCTGGTGCGCCTGATCGAACGCCTGCGCGCATGACACCCGACATCCCGCCTCTCGAGGACCTGGTCCACGCGATCTGCGAGGGCACACCAGTGGACTGGGATGCCCTTGAACAGCTCGGCGGCGACACCTTCCGCAGCCAGGTGGCAGCGCTGCGAGTGGTGGCCGGCATCGCGGCGGTGCACCGCGGAGGGCCGGGCGGACCCGAGGACCCCACAACGGCCGTGCCTGACGCGCCGCGGCGCTGGGGCCACCTCGACGTGCTCGAGCACATCGCCAGCGGCGCGTTCGGCGACGTGTATCGCGCATGGGACCCGCAACTTGATCGCGAGGTCGCGCTCAAGCTCCTGCGCCGCGGGCCCGATGCAGACGCGCAAGCCGACGAGGTCGTGGAGGAAGGCCGCCTGCTGGCCCGCCTTCGTCATCCTCACATCGTCAGTGTCTACGGCGCGGCCCGGGTCGACGACCGCGTCGGGCTGTGGATGGAGTACCTGCGCGGCCGGACGCTGGCGCAGGCCGTCGGGGCGGAGGGCGCACTGCCGGCGCGCAAAGCGGCCGAGATCGGCGCCGCGCTGTGCGACGCGCTCACCGCGGTCCACCACGCGGGGCTCGTGCATCGCGACGTGAAGGCCCAGAACGTGATGCTGGCCGACGATGGGCGGGTCGTCCTGATGGACTTCGGGGCGGGTGGCGACCTGCGGCATATCGGCCTGGACATGGCAGGCACGCCGCTGTACCTGGCACCCGAGGTTGCGCGGGGCGCTCCGGCCTCGCCGCACAGCGACATCTACAGCCTCGGGGTGCATCCGCGTCGCGCAGACGGCCAGGCAGATCGAGGCTTGCCACGAGCGCTTGCACAATATCGGCGGCG
>JANNIB010000037.1:0-3969 GCA_031404695.1 Acidobacteriota bacterium | reverse complement strand
ACCGACGTGTTCGAGCGCCTTCGCATGTTGGTCGGGGAAGCTAGCTTGCAGGATGCCCTGGCTCCGGCCTGGGCTGAATCGGGCCGATCTGCTCCAACGGCGTGGTGTTTATCCGCCGCCATCGGGTTATTCGCTAAATATTCCGGGACTTGAGTTTGCCGGTGAGGTTGCGGAGGCGCGTCTGAAACGGCTTCACCGGGAAGTTGGGCACCTGGGTCTGGATGTCCTGGTTACGCACCGAGCCGTACCACCAGAGCTTCTCCCTGAGGCCGGGTACGTAGCCACCCACGTCGGCGTTCACGTCGTAGTAGCGCTCCATGCGGTTGAGGTCTGACGGCCTGAGGTCGCCGCAGCGGCCGCCTGGGCACAGGAACGTGAAGGAGTTGTCAATGTTCTCCCGCTGAATCCCCTTGTTCTGATAGTCGCCGTAGATCTTCCCGTGGAACTCGTTGCCGCCGGACTTCGAGACGAAGTTCGACCACACGCCCGGCCACGGCATCTCGGCGGTGTGGCCCTTGGTCTGCACCGCCACTTCGTCGATGGCGCCGTAGTCGTAGTAGAAGCCGGCGCCGTTGGTGCCCTCGGTGTTGACGATGCCTTCCACCATCGGCCGGTGCTGGTCTTCCTTGGTGTCGTACGCGGCGTAGCCGGTCTGGGTGCCGGCGGCGCTGCCGCCGACGTCGATGCGGGTCACGACGATCGCGGGCGATGCGGCAAGCACGGTCCAGAAGTCGCGGGCATTCGGCAGGGCCGACAGCCGCTCTTCGCCGAAGTTCGAAGCGGTGGTGGTGGTCGAGACGTCGACCACCGGGGATTCGCCGCTGACCGTCACCGTTTCCTGGAGCGTGGCGACGCCCAGTTCGGTGTTCACCGTCGCCGTGAAGCCGAGGCCGACCTGGATGCCCTCGCGGTTGACGGTGCCGAAGCCGGCCAGTTCGTAGACGAGCTTGTAAGTACCGGGCGCTACTGCGGGGAAACGATACTCGCCAGCCTCATTCGTGACGTCGGTGCGGATGCCCTGCATGCTGGGGCTCGACGCGGTCACGGTCACACCCGGCAGAACGCCGCCGGTGTTGTCCGTCACCTTGCCGTTGATCGAGCCCGTCGTGCTGGAGACCTGCGCAAACGCCGCGGACGAAGCTAGGAGCACGCTAAGGACAAGGGCGCAAACGCGTACCATGCAGAACTCCTCCTTCTGTCGTGCAAGAAAACAACCTGCCTGTGGGGTCGTGCACACCTGCGTCTGAAGCGACATCGGTGCCCGCGGACGGGCTGCGGGTAGCCGCGGAGGTCCCGGGAATGTTCCGGAGCACCGAGGATGGCGCATATTCTAGGCAGGTCAATGGTGCGACACAAGGACGATTCGCAGGGCTCACCCATACGAACGGGCGATGAAGGCCAGCGGGTTGTCGGTTGCAGTGGATGACTGGTCCCGATACGGTTCGGCTTCACAATTTTGGATCCGCGTGGCTTCCACACCTTGAACGGCCGATCCATTCCGTCGTCGTTCTCGCGGCTTCAGAGCGCGCCAGCGCCCTGGCGCGCCGGTGATGACGTCCTCGGGTGCGCGCCGCCGGCCGCATGCCGGCCCCACATAGAATAGGAAGACTGTGGGAGGAACGATGCGCAAGCCAGTGGTGCTCATGACGGGCGCCGGCGGAGAAATCGGTCACGGCCTGATTGCGAAGATCACCGAGTCGGGACGACAGTCGGTGGTGACGCTCGACCTCAATCCGCTCGAGCCGGCACTCGCCCGGATGGTACAGCGGGAGTTCACGGGCTCGATCCTCGATACGGCGCTGCTCGAACGGATCCTGGCGGAGTTCGAGGTCGACACGGTCTTCCACCTGGCGGCGCTGCTCTCCACGCGCTCCGAGTTCACCCCCACCACCGCCCACCAGGTGAACGTCGAGGGCACCCTGCATCTGCTCGAGTTCTCGCAGCGCGAAGCCGAGTCGCACGGCCGCCCGGTGGTGTTCGTCTACCCGTCGTCGATTGCCGCCTACGGCATCCCTGATCTGGCGACCAAGGCGCGGGCCGGACGGGTGACCGAAGACCAGTTCGCGTCGCCGACCACCATGTACGGCTGCAACAAGCTGTACTGCGAACAACTCGGCCGCTACTATGCCCGGCACTACAAGCAGCTCTCGGCCGACACCCAGGCCGGGCGCGTGGATTTCCGGTGCGTGCGCTTTCCGGGCCTCATCAGCGCCATGACCGTGCCGTCGGGCGGCACCAGCGACTACGCCCCGGAGATGATTCACGCCGCCGCGAAGGGCGAGCCCTACGCCTGCTTCGTGCGGCCCGACACGCGCATCCCGTTCATGGCGATGCCCGACGGCGTCGAGGCGCTGCTGGCGCTGGCCACCGCGCCGCGCGAGGCGCTGACGCGCACGGCCTACAACCTGGGCGCCTTCAGTCCGTCGGCCGAGGAGATCTACACCCGCGTGCATGCGGCCTTCCCGGCGGCCGACATCACGTGGAAGACCGACCTCAAGCGGCAGGGCATCGTGGATTCGTGGCCCGCCGACGTCGACGACTCGGCGGCTCGCCGCGACTGGGGCTTCAACCCAGGCTACGACTTCAGGCGCGCCTTCGACGAATACCTGATTCCCACCATTGGCGCGCGTTACGCGCGCGCGGCTGAGGCCCCGATGACCGTGCAGCGACTGGCTCTGGCGTGTGTGCTCGCGGTCACCAGCGTGCTTGGAGGCTGCATGCACACCGCGATTCCCATGGCGCATTCGGAGAACGCCGCTGCCGAGACCTACGTACGCCTGGTGCTGGCCCTGGGCCAGCACGATCAGAACTTCGTCGATGCCTACTACGGGCCGGCGGCGATCCGGCAGGAGGTCGAGCAGGCGAAATGGCCGCTGGCCGACATCAACAAACGCGCTGCGGTGCTCGAAGTGGATCTCCGTCGGCTGCCGGCCATCGAGGCCTCGGCGCCCGACGCCGAGATGCAGCAGCTGCGCCGCGCCTATCTGGCGCGCCAGTTGAACGCGCTGCGCGCCCGGGTGGCGATGCTGCAGGGGAAGCGCTATCCGTTCGACGAGGAATCGCGCGAACTCTACGACGCGGTGGCGCCGCAGAATACCGAAGCGTCGTTCCAGACGGCCATTGACGCCCTCGGCGCCAGAGTGGGCGGCGAGGGGCCGCTGCCGGCGCGCTACGCCGCGTTCCGCCAGGGGTTCGTGATTCCAGCGGCGAAGCTCGATGCGGTCTTCTCGGCGGCCATCGCCGAGTGCCGCCGCCGCACCCTCGCGCATGTGTCGCTGCCCGCCGGCGAGTCGTTCACGGTGGCCTACGTGAAAGACAAGCCGTGGAGCGCCTACAACTGGTATCAGGGTCAGTACACGAGCCTCATCGAAGTGAACACCGATTTGCCGGTGTTCATCGACCGCGCCATCGATCTGGCCTGTCACGAGGGCTACCCGGGCCATCACGTCTACAACGCCCTGCTCGAGAAGCACCTGGTGACCGACCGCGGCTGGGTCGAGTTCTCCGTTTATCCGCTGTTCTCGCCGCAGTCGCTCATCGCCGAGGGCACCGCCAACTACGGCATCCAGGTGGCGTTCAGCGAGGCCGAACGCCGGGCCTTCGAACGCGAGACGCTTTTCCCGCTGGCCGGCCTCGATCCGTCGCGCGTGGACGAGTACTACGACGTGCTCGCGTTGGCCAAACCCCTCTCGTACGCCGGCAACGAAGCGGCGCGCGGCTATCTCGACGGGCGCATGGACGCCGCGCGTGCCGCCGACTGGCTGGTGCGCTACGCGCTGAGCACCCCGGCCCAGGCGGCGCAGCGCGTGAGGTTCTTCGACACCTATCGCAGCTACGTCATCAATTACAACCTCGGCGAGGACATGGCGCGCGCCTATGTCGAGAAGCGCGCCGGCGCCGATCCCGAGAAGCGCTGGCAGGTGTTCACCAGCCTGATCTCGTCGCCTCGGCTGCCGTCGAATCTGAAGG
>JANNIB010000036.1:0-16452 GCA_031404695.1 Acidobacteriota bacterium | reverse complement strand
GGTGCTCGACGTGAACCGGCCCGCCGTGCGGCCGGCGCGCTCGCGCTTCGGACGGCTCTACGAGGACGACCACATCCTCGTCATCGACAAGCCGGCGGGGCTGCTGACCATCCCCGTGGACAAGGAAGACGGCGCCGACGAGGACACGGTGCTGAGCCGCGTCCGCGAATACATGGATCGGCGTCGCGCCCCGGGCGGCTACGTCGGCACGCTGCACCGGCTCGACCGTGACACCTCGGGTGCGCTGGCCCTGGCGCTCACCCGCGAAGCGCACGACCTCGGCCGCGCGCAGTTCGGTCGCCACGAGTTCCATCGCCAGTACGTGGCGCTGGTCGAGGGGGTGCCGGCGCCGGCCATCGGCATCATCGAGGCCCCGATCGCCGAAGGCTACACCGCCGGCCGCCGGCGCCTGGCCCATGCCGGCGAAACCGGCATTCCCGCGGTGACGCACTACGTCGTGCGTCAGGCCTACGGCACCGGGGCGGCGCTGGTGGAGCTCACGCTCGACACCGGACGCCAACACCAGATTCGCCTGCACCTGCAGCACATCGGCCACCCGGTGCTCGGCGATCGCGTCTACGGCACGCCCAGTGGCGCCGACGCCGCCGCGCGGCAGATGCTGCATGCCTGGACGCTCAGCTTTCCGCATCCCATCACCGGCCTGCGGGTGTCGGTGGAAGCGCCGCCGCCCGACGACTTGATCCGCATGCGCGCGCGGCTGCGCGGCTGGCGGTAGCCGCGAGGCCCCGGCGTATACTGAGCCGGTGAGCACGCCCTTGCGAACTGCTGTTCCACGTGTGGATCGCACGGCGATTGCCGTGCAGTGGCTGCACGACGAGCCTGATGAGCGGCGCTGGTGGTGGTCGCGGACGCCGCAGGAGCGGCTGGGGGCGATCGAGGTGATGCGACGGGTGGTCTATGGACGTGCCGCTGCTGACGGACGACTTCAGAGAGTTCTTGAGATTGCTGAACGTCCAGGGCGTTGACTATCTCCTGGTCGGCGGCTACGCGGTCGGATTGCACGGCTATCCGCGGGCGACGATCGATCTCGATGTGTGGATACGTCCCGCCGAAGACAACGCCGAACGCGTCGTCGCCGCTGTGCGTACGTTCGGCTTCGACCTAGCGGAAGTCACCCCGGCGCTCTTCCTGAGTCCGCGCGCCCTCGTCAGGTTCGGCGTCCCGCCGTTCCGGATCGAGCTCATGACCACCATCGACGGCGTGGACTACGAGGCCTGCCGTGCACGGGCCGTGGAGTTCGACCTCGACGGACTGTTGGTGCCGGTCATCAGCCTCGACGACTTGAAGACCAACAAGCGCGCAGCGGGCAGGCACAAGGACCTGGCCGACCTGGACAATCTCCCGTGACACATGCGGTCCCCATGCTGCGCCGAGTGATCGCGGCGGCCATCGTCGCCACGCTCGTCTGCGGCCCGACCGCAACGGCCCAACCAGTCGGCACCCTTCAGGTCACGCTGCTCGGCACCGGCAACCCGCGGCCGAACATGGAGCGCTTCGGCCCCGCGATCCTCATCGAAGCCGGCCGTCAGCGCCTGCTCATCGACGCCGGCCGCGGCGCCGCGCAGCGCCTCTTCGAGATCGGGCAGCGCGAGCTGCTCACCGGCCTCGATGCGGTGCTGCTCACGCACCTCCACTCCGATCACACCGTCGGCCTGCCCGATGTCTGGCTCACGCCGTGGATCTTCGGACGCAGCCGCGCGCTGGCCCTCATTGGCCCGGCCGGCACCGCCGACATGGCACGCCATCTGACGCAGGCCTACCAGTGGGACATCGCGACACGGTCGAAAGACGAGGGCTTTCCCGCCGCGGGCATCCGCTTCGATGCGAAAGACGTGACGCCGGGCGTGGTCTACGAGCGTGACGGCCTGAGGGTCACCGCGTTTGGCGTCGACCACGGCGCCTTCGCGGTGCCGGCGCTGGGCTACCGGGTGGACTATCAGGGCCGCTCGGCGATGTTCTCGGGCGACATGCGCTTCGATGAACGGATCGTCGCGCACGCCAAGGGAGTCGATGTGATGGTGCTCGAAGTCATCAGCCCAGAGGTCGAGGCGCGCCGGGCGCAGGTGCAGGATCCGAAGGCGCTCGAGCGCATCCTGGCGCGCCACATCAGCCCGGATCAGGCCGGCACCCTCTTCACGAAGGCGGCGCCGCGGCTGGCCGTCTTCACGCACATCGTGCCGTCACCGGCGACCGCCGACGACCTGGTGCCGGTGGCGCGCAAGACCTACGCGGGCCCGCTGGCAGTCGGCTACGACCTGATGACGATCGTCATCGGCGCCACCGTGGACGTATTCCCGCGACGGACGATGAGCGACAAGTAGCGTCCGCCGCTACTCGACTACGACGGCCGTGCCGCTCACGGTCACCATCAGCATGCTGCCCTGCCCGCCCACCGTCTCGTAGTCGAGGTCGATGCCGACGACGGCGTTGGCGCCCTTCTCGGCTGCCGACTGCGCGATCTCGGCCAGCGCCAGCTCGCGCGCCTTGCGGAGTTCGGCTTCGTAGGTGGCCGAGCGGCCGCCGACGATGTCGCGAATGCCCGCGAACAGGTCCTTGAAGATGTTGGCGCCCATGATGGCCTCACCCGTGACGATGCCGCAGTACTTGGTGATCTTCCGGCCCTCGATCGACGGGGTGGTGGACAGGACGACGGACGCGCTCATGGCAGACTCCTCGTGCTCATCAGACGTCGTGCTGGCACGCGATGTTCCGCAGCCCGGGACGCGGCTCGAGCACCGCACCCTTCCCCGCAGGCGGCGTGGCCCGCCCGGCCCCTGTTGACGCCGGCCCCCGGCGTAAACGACCATCGGCCACCCTGTGCCTGCGAGGTGCCATGACCCGAGTGCGTCCGTTCGCTGCCGTTGCCTGCCTGCTCGCTCTGTCTGCCGCCTGCGAGGCGCCGCCGCCGGCCGCGCCTCCCGCCGCGCCGTTTTCGGTCGTCGAAGCCAGCATCAGTGACATGCAGACGGCGATGGCCGAGGGCCGAATCACCTCGCGGCAGCTGGTCGAGCAGTACCTGCAGCGCATCGCGCTCCACGAAGAGACGCTGAACGCGACGCTGGCCGTGAATCCGAAGGCGCTCGAGGACGCCGATCGCCTCGATGCCGAGCGCAAGGCCGGCAAGGTGCGCGGGCCGCTGCACGGCATTCCGGTGGCGCTCAAAGACAACATCCACACCACCGACATGCCCACCACCGGCGGCGCGGTCGCCTTCGAGGGTTTCGTCCCGCCCTACGAGGCCACGCTCACGAAGCACCTCAAAGACGCCGGCGCCGTCATCCTGGCCAAGACGATGATGACGGAACTCGCCAATTTCATCGCCCAGGGCATGCCCGGAAACTACAACGGCCTCGGCGGCTACGGACTGAATCCCTACGACCCCCGGCGAGACCCGCGTGAGGCCACCGGCGACGGGCGGCCCGTGGCGAACACCGGCGGCTCGAGCTCTGGCGTCGGCACGGCGGCGAACTTCTGGGCGGCCAACGTCGGCAGCGAGACCTCGGGCTCGGTGCTCAGTCCGTCGAACCAGAACATGCTCGCGGCCGTCAAGCCCACCGTCGGCCGCATCAGCCGCTACGGCATCATCCCGATCACCGCCGATCAGGACACCGCCGGCCCGATGGCCAAGTACGTCGCCGACGCCGCGCTGCTGCTTGGCGTCATGGAAGGCGCGGCACCGGATCCGAACGACGCCGCCACGAGCACCTGCACACCGCCGCCCAACCGCGACTACTCAGTGCATCTGAAGCGCGATGGCCTGAAGGGCGCGCGGATCGGCATCCCGCGCGCGTTCTACTTCAACAAGCAGGCGGTGCCCGGAGAAAAGGAGCCGCGCGGCGGGCTCAACGAGGCGCAGGCGAAGGCGATGGCCGATGCCATCGAGGTGCTGAAGAAGGAAGGCGCAGTGATCGTCGATCCGGCCGACATCCCGAGCGTCGTCGCGCCTGACGCCGCCGACAACTTGCTGGCCTGGGGCACCTGCTCGGGCACCGACGGCGCCAAGGGCAAAGACGCCAACTGCTCGGTGGTGCTGAAGTACGGCATGAAGCGCGACTTCAATGCCTGGCTCGACACGCTCGACGATTCCGGTCCAGTCTCGACGCTGGCCGAGCTGCGGGCGTGGAACCTCGCGCACCAGAGCCGCGGTGCCATCAAATACGGCCAGGCGAACCTCGACGTGTCGGACGAGATGGACGTCGAGAAAGACAAGGCGCGCTGGGAGGCCGACCGTGCGAAAGACATCCGCCTCGGCGGCACCAGCGGCATCGACGCGGTGATGACGGCGCAGAAGCTCGACGCCATCCTGTTCCCGGGCACGAGCGGCGCCGGCATCGCCGCCAAGCCCGGCTACCCGACGGTGATCGTGCCCTTCGCGATGGTGCCGAACGCGCCGACGCCGGCGTTTCCGGAAGGCTTCGAGGCGACGCCCATTCCCTACGGCGTGAGCTTCACAGGGATGGCGTGCAGCGAGCCGCGGCTCATCGAGCTCGCCTACGCCTTCGAGCAGGCGACGAAAACACGGACGCCGCCGCCAGCGGCGCCCTGAGCACCCGAGATCGCAACCTCAGTCACGACAGTCAAAGGAGGCGCGTATGACACGAGCATTGATGGTGGGCGGCGCGATCGTCGCCATGGCGATTGGGGTCGGCGCCGGGAGCAGGGAACAGGACCAGCCAGGGCGGAGTCGCACCGCCAGCCACCGCGTCGACATCGTCGACGCGACCATCTGGGAGCTGTCGAATGCGTTGAACGACGGCCGCGTGACATCGCGCGAGCTGGTGCAGATGTATCTCGATCGCATCGAGCGTTACGAGGGACGGGTGAACGCGACGGCGGCCATCAGCACCAGCGCGCTGGCCGACGCCGCCTACTTGGACCGCGAGCGGGCCGCCGGACGCGTCCGCGGCCTGCTGCACGGCATCCCGATCGGCATCAAGGACATCATCAACACCACCAGCATGCCGACCACCGGTGGCGGCCTGGCCTTCGCCGGCTTCGCGCCGCCGTATGACGCGACGCTCGTCAAGCACCTGCGCGACGCCGGCGCCATCATCTTCACCAAGACCGTGCTGACCGAGTTCGCCAACTGGGTCGCCGCCGGCATGCCAGCCAACTACAGCGGGCTCTTCGGCTACGGCTTCAATCCCTACGACCCACGACCCGATCCGCGCGAGGCCACCAACGATGGGCGGCCGGCGATGGGCACCGGCGGGTCGAGTTCCGGCATCGGCACCGCCCTGAGCTTCTGGGCCGGCAGTGTCGGCACCGAGACCTCCGGCTCGATCCTCAGCCCCGCCAACCAGAACATGCTGGCGGCGATCAAACCGACGGTGGGCCTCGTCAGCCGCTGGGGCATCGCGCCAATCACCGCCGACCAGGACACCGCCGGGCCGATCACCCGCACCGTCGCCGATGCCGCCATCATGCTCGGCGCGATGGTGGGGGCTGACGCGCGCGATCCCGAGACCAACGTGTGCATTCCGCCGCCCGATCGCGATTACACCCGGTTCCTGCGGCTCGCCGGCCTGAAGGGTGCGCGGATCGGCATCCCGCGCGCCGGCTTCTACAACCCGACCACCCGGCCCGACACCGGGGCGTCGGTGGGCGGCATCAACGCCGCGCAGCTGGCGGCCATGGAAGAGGCCATCGCCATCCTCAAGCGGGAAGGCGCGACCATCGTCGACCCTGCCGACATCCCGAGCTACGTCGACGGCACGCCGGCCAACAACTTCAACACGTGGCCGATTTGCGCCGGCCCCGGCAACGCCAAGGGCGCCGATGCAGCCTGCTCGGTCGTGTTCAAGTATGGCATGAAGCGGGATTTCAACCTGTGGCTCGCCTCGCTGGGGCCCGGCGCTCCGGTGAAGACGCTGACCGAACTTCGTAACTACAACCTGGCCAATCAGAACCGTGGCGCCATCAAGTACGGCCAGGCGCAGTTCGACATCTCCGACGAAATGAACCTCGAGGCCGACCGCGCGCGCTACCTCGCCGATCGTGCCCGGGACATCTTCGTGTCCCGAACACACGGCATCGACGAAGCGATGGCCGTGCACAAGCTCGACGCCATCCTGTTCCCCGGGAGCAGCGGCGCCGGGATCGCTGCCAAGGCCGGCCATCCAACCGTGATCGTTCCGTTCGGGTTCGTGCCGAACGCGCCGACGCCAGCGTTCCCGGCCGGCTTCAACGCGAAGGATCAGCCGTACGGCGTCAGCTTCACGGGCACCGCCTGCACCGAACCGCGACTCCTCGAGCTGGCGTATGCGTTCGAGCAGGCGACCGGCCGACGAGTGCCGCCGCCAAACTTCCCGTAGCGAAGAACACGCCGGCGAGGGCGCGCACGGCGAGGGCCGCCATCGGCCCTCGCCGCACGCTTTCGAGTAAGCTCGTCTCGCGTGCGCTTTCGCTCCCTCCGAAGCCGGCTGCTGGTCGCCATCGGCGCCTTGGTCGTGGCGCTGACGGGCGCCACGCTCACCTACGTGGGCCGGCTCGCGAGCCAGGCGGTGACCGAACGCGTGTCGGCCGATCTGGTCAAGAGTCGCGACGCGCTCGGCACCGCGCACGAGGCCCGCTACGAGCGGCTCACGCTGGTGGCGCGGCTGCTGGCGTCGTTCCCCGATCTGCTGGCGCTGCTCGGCACAGACGCGGCGACCATTCGCGACTTCCTCACCGACTACCGCGAGCGCAACGCCCGCGCCGAACTGCTGCTCGTGCTCGACCAGGGCGGCGCCGTCATCGCCCGCAGCGACAGCTTCGCGCCGTTCACGCTGCCCGAGGCGACCACGCGCTGGACCGAGCCGGCCATGGCTGGCCGGCCAATGCGCGGCGTGGTGGAGGTGGACGGCCGCCCGCACCACGTCGTGCTGGTGCCGGCTGAAGCCGGCGGCACCGTCTTCGGGTTCGTCGCCGCGGCGGCGCCGATCGACGACCGCTGGGCCTCGGCGCTGAGAGACGCCAGCGGCAAGGAGATCGTCGTCCTCACGCCGACCGGACTCGCCGGCACGACCCTGGCGCAGGGACGCGCGCCGTGGGGCAACGCCGCCGCCTTCGGCGGCACGGCGGCGGCGACGACGGCGGTCGATCTGGGGGGCGAGCGCTTCGAGGCCATCGGCGTCGCCGATCCCCACGACGCTGGCCTGCGCGTGGTGGCCCTCCAGTCGCTCGATCTCGCGCTGGCGCCGTATCGCAACATCCAGTTCGGTCTCGTGCTGCTCGGCCTGGTCGCCGCCGGCGCCGGCGTCGGCGCGGCGTTCCTGCTGGCGCGCTCGCTCACCGCGCCCATCGAAGCGCTGTCGCGCGCCACCGGGGAGGTTGCCGCCGGACACTTCGACGTGAAGCTCGAAGTGCGCGGCGAAGACGAGATGGCGGCGCTCGCCGGCGCCTTCAACCGCATGACCGACGGCCTGCGTGAGCGGGCCGACATGCAGAAGTTCGTGTCGCAATCCACGGTGGAGATGATCCAGCGTGGACCGTCCACGCCCGAGACCCGGGCCGGCTCGCGCCAGGTCATCACGCTGCTGTTCTCGGACATCCGAGGCTTCACGGCCTTCGCCGAGCGCCGGCCGCCCGAAGAGGCGGTGGCGGCGCTCAACCGCTATCTGCAACTCCAGGCCGACCTCGTGCAGCGTTTCCGCGGCGACGTCGACAAGTTCATGGGCGATGCCGTGTTCGCGCACTTCACCGGCCAGGACAAGGCGCTCGACGCCATCCGCTGCGCGGTCGAGATGCACCGCGCCGTGCGTCAGGCGCCGGAGAGCGATCCGGCGCTGCCGGCGCTGTCGCTCGGCATCGGCATCGTCACCGGCGAGGTCATCGTGGGCAGCGTCGGCGGCGCCGATCGCCTCGACTACACCGCCGTCGGCGCACCGGTGAACCTGGCGGCGCGACTGTGCGCGGCGGCCGAGCCGAACGAGACGCTGCTGAACGACACGACGTTCGAGGCCGTGCGCGGGCTGGTCGCCGCCGAAGCCGCCCCGCCGATCACGGTGAAGGGCTTCACCGATCCGGTCGCGCCGTATCGCATGCGCATCTAGAGGCGGGGCTCGGGGCTCGGGGCTCGGGAAGAACCTCTCCGACGTACCCGCTGAGCGAGACAGCTCAAAGTCGTGCCCGAGCCCGGATTGAACGGCCTGGTTCACCGGTTCAGCTTCGCTCGAGAGCTGGTTTCACGACCACGATCATTGCCAAAGTCTGTTATACATGCTAGGTTCAATGAACACCTGCACTGAGGCATCATCATGGCCAGCATGAACGTTTCACTGACCGACGAGCTCGAGCAGTTCGTCGACGGCAAAGTTGAGAGCGGTCTCTACAACAACGCGAGTGAAGTCGTGCGCGAGGGCCTGCGACTGCTCAAGGAAAGCGATGAGATCCGCCAGCGGATGCGGGAACAGATCGAGCGAGGCGTTCTCGACGCTCAGGCCGGCCGCTTCGTCGACGGAGATGAAGCCTTCAGCCGCATCGATGCTCGGATCAAGAAGACTGGCCGCAAGCGGGCTTGATGGCAGCTCGATTTCAGCTCACCGAAGCCGCAGAAGACCAGATCGGCGACATCGTTGAATTCATCGCGCAGGACAGCGAAGACGCCGCCGTGCGCGTGCGAAACGCGGTCTATGCGGTGTTCGAGTTGCTCGCCTCGGCTCCTGGCATCGGTCACTGGCGACCGGATCTGACAGGGCAGCCGTACAAGTTCTGGTCCGTATTTTCCTACCATGTGATGTACGACCCTGAGTCAACGCCGCTGAAGATCATCGCGGTCATCCACGGGGCCCGCGACGTTGCCCGCTTGCTCAAAGAAGATCCCAGCTAGCTCCGCAAGATGACTGCAAGATCGATGAAGAAGGCCGCCACGCCGGCCCGTGAGGCCGCCGTGCTGAGCCCGCCCCTGAAGTGGGCCGGCGGCAAGCGCTGGCAGGTGCCGCACCTCGAGCCGCTCTGGCGGCCGCACGCCGAACGGCGTCTCGTCGAGCCGTTCGCCGGCGGCCTGGCCGTCGCGCTTGGACTCTCGCCGGCAAAGGCGATCCTCAACGACATCAACCCGCACCTGATTTCGTTCTACGAGTGGCTTCGCCGCGGGTTGAAGGTCACGATCCCGCTCGAAAACGACGAGACGCTCTTCTACGAGCATCGGAAGCGCTTCAACGCGCTCCTCGCGGCGGGGAAGGGCACCAGCAAGGAAGCGGCGAGCCTGTTCTACTTTCTGAACCGAACCGGCTACAACGGCCTGTGCCGGTTCAACCGCTCTGGGCAATTCAACGTGCCGTTCGGGTCCTACAAGAAGATCACCTACACGCGCGATTTCACGCCCTACCGAGCGGCGTTCGCGGAGTGGAACTTTCAGGTCGGCGATTTCGAGGCGATCCGGTTCGAGAAGACGGATTTCGTCTATGCTGATCCGCCGTACGACGTAGATTTCACGCACTACTCCCAGGGCGGCTTTTCATGGGATGACCAGGTGCGCGCGGCCAAGTGGCTCGCTCAGCATCGGGGGCCGGTGATTCTCGTGAATCAGGCGACAAAACGCGTCGCCGATCTCTACAAGGAACTCGGCTACAGCGTGAGCTACCTCGACGCTCCACGACGGATCTCGTGCACCGGCGACCGTGCGCCGGCGCGCGAAGTGATGGCAACCAGGAACCTATGACGATCGACAGGCCGAAGGGCCGCGAAACGACAACAGGTCGAGTCCTCGAGGAGATGGTGCTCCCGGCGCTCCGTCGTGCCGGCTACACGTTCACGGAACAGACACGCGTCGGGAACCGGCCGAACGGGCGCAAACACAACGTCGACGTGATTGCCACGCGAGACGGTGCGTCGGTTCTGGTCTCGATGAAGTGGCAAGAGACGAGCGGAACCGCGGAGCAGAAGGTTCCGTTCGAGGTGATGTGCCTAGCCGATGCAGTGCGCGAGCACGGATGCGCGAGCGCCTACTTGGTGCTCGGCGGGCCGGGATGGACGCTCCGCGACTGGTACGTTAGCGGTGCTCTGAGAAAGCGACTTGTCGACGTCGACGCCGTCCACGTGCTGACCCTCGAGACGTTCGTGGCCAGGGCGAATCAAGGAAAGCTCTGAGATGACACCCCCACGCCGAACGCCAAAAGACGACGTCACCGCAGCTCGCCGATGCTCTGAAGCTCCACAAGGGAGCACGGTCCTACAAGTGCGCGCTTCAGTCGACCGGCCGGAAGGCGACGGCTGTGCTCCGGCTCTTGCTGCCTGAGTCAGATGCCCCTCGGATCATCGACCAGCCAGAAGACGATCTGGACAACCCAGGGTCAGCTCGTCGTTCGTGCGGTCGTAGAGCTTCGTTGTCCGCGGCGACTCGTGAGCCGCGATCGGTTGCGCTTTCTCGATCGTGCCGTCGTTCTCGAGGTAGGCCGTGATCCGGGCCAGTACTACTGCTGCTTGTAGGCCGAAGCCGGGTACGGCTTCCCGAACTTGTTCGTGTGCTGGGCCGCCACGAACACGCTCTCGTCGAGCGCGAGCGGCGCGGCCGTGGTGGCGCCCGCCACGGTGACCTCGGCCATCACCGGCGCTGCGCGCTCCGAGACCGCGGTCACCCTGTAACGGCCGGGCGGCAGGTCGAGCCGCCAGGCACCGTCGGCGCCCGCGGCAACGACCCACGGCGTGGCGACCGACACGATGAGCGCCGTCATCTGCGGGTGGATGTTGCAGAAGACCCGCACGAGGCCGGGCGAGGCGAACGTGCGGCTCTTCGACGCGCCGGCCCGGTACAACCCGAGGTCGAACGCGTGGCCGGGCGACAGCGAGAACACGTTGTGGAAGATGTCGTCGTCGTTGGGAAACGCGACCGAGGTGCCGACCGGCAGGCCGAGCACGCGCGGCGAGAACGCCTTGTTCTTCTGCGACAGCGACACCGGCTTCGCCTCGCGGGCCGGGGCGGCCCCGGCGACAGGCTCGGCATAGACGACCACCGCCGCCGGCGGTGTGCCCGCGCGCACCTTGGTCGTGACCACACCGGTCAACACATCCGCCCGCGCCCCCATTGGCAGCATTAGCCCCGCAATCAGCCACGTCGTAATCTTTGTCACGCCACAGCCCCCAGCACCCAGTCCCTAGAACGTCACCGCAAACACCGCGTTCACGTGATGGTTCACGCGGTTGCTGCCCGCGCCGTAGCGCGTCTGCAGCCACTTGTACTCGACCGACGCCGAGACTTCCGGTGTCAGGCGCAAGACGGCGTTGCCAAAGGCGCTGGTGTTGCGCAGACGTCCGGCCGCGCCGATGCCGTCGGGACGGCGGTCGAGCGCCGCTCCGCCGTTGAACGACAGCCGTGAGGCCGCCGCGATCCGTCCCTCGATCCAGCCGCCCTCCGACCGCCCCGGCTGGCCGATGCCCGAGCCGTAGGCGTCGAGTTCGTCGGCGATGTACATCTCGCCGGCGAGCCCGAGACGGCCCCGCCGCAGATTGAGGTCGAGCGCACCGGCCGATGCCGGAATGAGCCGCCCAGCCTCACGGATCCAGCCGTAGTGCCCCGACACGCCGAGCTGCGCCTCGCCGGCCCCTTCCGGCGTGCCGCGGCCGTAGCCGACGTGCGCCTGGAACGCCGGACGCTCGGAGCGCTCGCCACCGCCGGGCCCCGGCGCGAAGACATAGCTGGTGCCGGCATCGCCCGCTACCGGGGCGACGATGCCGCCCTTCATCGTGAAGTGGCCCACCCGCTGCTCGAGGCGCACCTGCGGCGCGCGCAGGTAGAGGTTGCCGGCGCGGAAGAACTGCGGGAACGCAAACGAAGCGAGCGAGGTCGGATCGCGCGGCGCCAGCATCACGTGGTCCTGTCCGATCTGCACCGCGGTGCCGCGGTGCTCGAGGCGTCCGAACGCGTAGAGCAGACGCGGGAGGCCCATCACGGTGCCGGTGACGAAGCCGGGCGTGCCGCCGAAGAAATCGAGGATGAGGGCGCCTTTGGCCTCCCAGGTCCCGACGGTGATGCCGCGGACGTCGAACCCGAGGCGGCTCTGGCGCATGGTCGAGGTCATCGAGCCGCCGGCGGCGGTGCCGACGAGATTCGGGCTCTCGAGCCAGTTGGCGTCGCCCGAATTGAAGACCGTGTTCGAGAGGATCGTGCCGGTCAGGGTGACCGGAAACTTGGAGCCCGATTCCACCTTGACCTGCGCCATCTCCTCGACCTGCGCCTGCAGCATCTCGGGCGGCAGCGCCACGGCGGGTGGTTCCTGGGCGGGCACCTGTGCAGCCGCCGCAGCCGGACCGCGCAGCGCGCGCAGTTCGGTGGCCAGCGCCCTCAGCTCGCGGCGCAGCACCGCGACTTCGTCGCGCAGCAGCTCGACCTCGCCGCGTCCACTGGCGGCGCCGCTGTCGGCAGCGCCCGAAGGCGCGGCCTCGAGCCGCAGTTGTGCGCGCGCGGGCAGCGCGACGCCGAAGACGACCACGAAGGCGACCGCGAGGGTGCGCGGGCGCGTCTGCCAGGAGAGGCGGGCGGGGCTGAACATGCGGCCATTGTAAGGGCCACCTGCCGCGCCAGACGCGAGCGAGCGGTTATCGACCGGTGATCGAAAGGTTAGCGTCCGCCGAGGAACTTGCCGAGCATGCCGGTCACGTCGTCGACGACCGAGCCGTCGCGATCGCGGTCGAGCATCGGCGTCAGCATCTCGAGCAGGCCGCCGCCGGCGCCGGCATTGGCCCCGAGGCCGCCGGGCAAACCGGCCGTGGCCGGGCGGCCACCGGCGTTTTTCGCCATTGCGCCCATGACCATCGCCGCCACCACGGGCAGCATCCGCTTGAGGACGTCGGAGCCGACACCGCTCGAGGCCGCCGCCTGCGCGGCCACCTGACGGCTCATGTCCTTGCTGCCGAGGATGTGCCCGAGGATGCCGTTGCCGTCGCCCACCGTCTCGGTCCGCGTGAGCGAGCTGAGGTCATCGAGGTAGCTGCCGTGACGACCGCCGGCGAGCGCGGCGGTGAGGCCCTCGAGGCCCCCTTCGCGCGTGGCGTTCTTGGCCAGTCCGGCGGCGAGCGCCGGCACGAGCGCCGACAGCGCCGCGCTGGTCTGGTCGTCGCTGAGGCCGAACTGCTGGCCGAGCTGTCTGGCCGCGCCGCCACCCTGGGCCGCCATCAAAGCTTCGAGAATGTTCATGACTGGCTCCCGGTAATCAGGACGGCTGCTCGGGCGAGTCGTCTTCTTCGTCGCCGTCGGCCTCTTCGTTCAGGTCGGAGAGGTCGTCCCCCCACGGATTGGCCTGCGGGCCGGGCACGATGCCGGCGATGTCCGGGTCGATTCCCGGCGGCGCGCCCGGCGTGTTGGCACGGCGTTCGCGCGCATCGACTCGCTTCTGGGTCTTCTGCTTCTGCCGATCCTGTCGAGCGCGCTCACGATCGCGCTTACTACGGGGACGTCCCTGGAACATGCAACACTCCGATGCGCGCCGGCGGGGGGCGGCCGCGCGCCAGCTCCACGAAGCGTGGAGCCGCCGCCGCGATCTTATCAGTCCTGACGGCCCCGCGCCCGTCGATCACTGGAAACGCCCGATCAGTGCGATAGGATCCTGCCTGTGGTGTTCGTCCGCGACCTTCCCCGCCGGACCGTGCTCCGTCGGCTGCTGGCGGGGTTGGTCTTCGCTCCCACCCGGGCGCCGTTCGTCACCGAGCCGTCCTGGATCTGGTCGGGCGCGGTCACGCCCACCTCAGCCACGGTGATTGCAGGCTTTCTGGAGCCTCCGGCGTCGCAGCCGCTGCTGCTGGTGGATACGGCCCGCGATTTCGGCAGCGCGGTGCGGGTGGAAGGCAAGGCCACCGCGGCGCCGTCGCGCCGCCGGGACGGCCGCGTCGTCATGGAGTACCGCCTCGAGGGGCTCCGGCCGGGCACCGAATATTTCACCGGCTTCCGGCCCGAAAGCGGCACCCGGGCCAGGTTCCGGACCTTCGGCTCCGGCCCCTTCAGCTTCACCGCGGCCTTCGCCTCGTGTGCCGGCGGCACCCGGGTGGTGCCGATGTCGCACGTCTCGAACAGCGGCGTGTTCGCCGCCGTGGCCGCGCTCGACCCCCATCTGTTCATCCACATGGGGGACTTCCACTACTACAACATCAACGGCGCGCCGCGGTCGCCGGCGGTAGTCGCGCGTTTCCGCCGCGCGCTCGACCGCGTGATGGCGCAGGAGTACCAGGCCCTGCTCTACCGGAACACACCCTTGGTCTACACGTGGGACGACCACGACTACGGCCCAGATGACGCCGATTCGCGATCGGGGACGCGGGATTCGGCGCGCGCCTACTACGCGGTGGACGTGCCCCACTACCGCCTGCCGCTCTCGCCGGCGGCCAACGGGCCGATCGCCCAGACCTTCGACGTCGGCCGCGTGCGCTTCGTGATGACCGACGTGCGCTCCGAACGCCTGCCGCCGGCCTCGGTGATGCTGGGCAGCGCGCAGAAGGCGTGGCTGCTCGCCGAACTGGGTCGCGCCGCCGCCGACCAGGTGCCGCTCGTCGTGTGGGTGAATCCGGTGCCGTGGATCACGGCCGACGGCGATGCCGACGGCTGGGGTCGCTACGCGGCGGAACGCCGCGAGATCGGCGAACGCATCACCGCGCTCGGGCTCGGGTCGCGGCTGCTGATGCTGAGCGGCGATGCCCACATGCTGGCCTTCGACGACGGCCGCAACAACAAGCACGGCGGCTTCATCGTGGCCCAGGCGGGGCCGCTCGACCGCTTCCTGCGCAAGAAGGGCGGCCCCTACTCGCACGAACCGCCCCGGCAGGCCAACGGCCAGTTCGGCACGCTCACGGTCGAAGACACCGGCACCACGCTGACGGCGACGCTGCAGGGGCACCGCTACAACGGCAACCGGCGCGGCTCCACGCCGGTGCCCGAAACGCGCCTGCGTGTGCGCTGCGAGGGCGGCACCTGCCGCCTCGTGACGTAGGGTCGGCCGGCGGCGTTCAGGCCACCGCGTTCTTCGCTGCGACGAAGTCCACGAGCGCTGTCAGGCGGTGGACTCGCGGACAATCCGCATCGTCGTAGAGCGCGGCGACGTCGAACAGCACCGCCTCGGCCAGGCCGGCCGCCCGCGCGCCGGCGACGTCGATGTGAAAGAAGTCGCCGACGTGCACGGTGGACGCGGCCTCGGCGCCGCTGTCGGCCAGCGCCAGATGGAACAGCCGCGGATCGGGCTTCTCGACGCCGAAGTGGTGCGAGTCGAGGATGACGTCGACGTGCGGCGTCAGCCCGACGCGGTCGAACATCGTGTGCAGCCGGCCGTTGGCGTTGGACACCACCACCAGCCGCAGGTCGAGCGCGCGCAGCCCCGTCAGCATCGGCACGACGTCGTCGGGCACGTGTTCCCAGACGTTGTGCGCGTCGTGGTAGGCGCGCACCTCGGCGAGCGCCTCGCTCGCCGCCGGCGTCGAGGCGTCGAGACCGGCGTGGCGCAGCACCGACTCGAAGTAGATCCAGCCGCGCTGCCGGTCGTCGGTGCGCGCCATGAGCGTCGCCAGATCCATCTCGTGTTTGGCGTGCGGCTCGGCGGCGGTCAGGGCCGCGGCCGTCGTGGCGATGCCGCGCGCCGTGAGCGCCGCGGCGACGCGAGCCCAGTTCGGATGCACCAGCACGCCGCCCGCATCCAGGAACACCGTCTCGATGGCGCGCGAAGGCGGTGACGTCATCGGCGGATGAGCGTCTGGACGTCGCCGCGCAGGCCGGCGAGGTCAACCGGCGGGTCGTTGGCCGGCAGCGACCGGTGGTATTCGACCAGCGGCCGATCGTCGGTCAGCACCGGGCCGGCGCCGACGAAGCGGCGCAGCTCGTCGGGTCCGGCGACGTACCACGAGGCCAGGGTCTCGAAGCTGTCGAGCCCGATGTCGTCGAGCGCCAGCCGCGTCTCCGGGCGCGCGCGCTTGTGGTCCACGAGCGCCGGAGTCAGGGTCAGCGGCTGCAGCGAACCCACCATCAGCTGTCCGCCGAGCCACAGCGTAGTGTGTGGGAACACCTCGAGGAAGGTGCGCATGATGAGTTTGTACTGGGTGTCGGGCCGGTGACCGATCCACTGGAGCGCGAGGCCGCCCTCGGCCAGCGCGTCGCGCACGAGCGAGAAATATTCGCGCGAGTAGAGGTTGCCGGCGCCGGCATGAATCGGCTGGATGAGATCGGCCGTCGCCACGTCGAAGCGATCGGTGGTCAGCGACAGGAAGTTGCGGCCGTCATCCACCCGCAGGTGCACGTTCGGCCGGTTGAGCAGGTCGTAGTTCACGTGGCGGAAGAACTCCGCGCCCTTGCGGACGCTGTCGGAGAGCTCCACCACCTGCACATCGGTGTCGTGCTGGCTCACGGCTCCGGGCGTGGCGCCGCCGCCGAGGCCGACCACCAGCGCCCGCTTCGGGTTGGGATGCAGCACCATCGGCAGATGGCCGATGAGACGGTGGAGCTTCACCATCTCGGGCCCGTCCGAGGCCTGGTGCAGG
>JANNIB010000035.1:0-7081 GCA_031404695.1 Acidobacteriota bacterium | reverse complement strand
ATAGAACCCTTCCAGTCCTTCGGAATGATTACCACCACCTTGTCCTTCAGGTTGGCGGCCGGATTGTCGGCGTTCGCGGCCTGGTCGCCATCTTTCTCGCCCATGGCCGATTGATCGCCACCGGACTGCTCTTCCGAGTTTGCGGTTTGATCGCTGCCGCTTTGCTTTTCGGGTCGTTCGACGCCTGCTTCTGCTTGTGGCAGTTCACGCAGAACGCCATGTCCATGTTGACCATGCGCTGCGCCACGTCCTGCTGCCGCATGTCGCCGTGACAGGTCGAGCATTCGACCTTGGCCTTGATGTGCGGCGCGTGCTCGAAACGCACGTGCGCCTCGCGCGGGTAGTCGTAGACGCGTTGCCAGGCGAAATCGAGGCCCTTTTCCTGCATCCCGGCCATGGTCTGTACGAGCGGCTTCTCGGTGGCCACCGCCGAGTGGCACGTCATGCAGGTGTTCAGTCCGGGCAGGCCGGCACGCGGGCCCGACTCGACGCCGTCGTGGCAGTCGGTGCACACCATCTCCTGCGCCAGGTGGATGCGATGGCTGTAGGCGAACGGCTGTACGGGCTCCGGCCTCAGCCCGAAGTGGGTCCTGGCCGCGTCAGCCAGGCCGGTACGCGCGGGCGTGTAGACCGAGGACGTGCCCCATCGTGAGCGTTGCTGCACGCGTTCGGCCTGCTGACGCTCCGAGAAAGGCGCGTCAACGCAAGCCGCCGTACTCAACGCCAGAACGGTGAGAACGAGCCACGCAGGCACGAGCAGCTACTTCCGCGCCGCGGCGAGGCTGCGAACGTAGTTCACGACGTGCCAGGTGTCCTGGTCGCTCACCTTGCCCTTGAACGCCTTCATCTTGAAGTCGGGCCCGACGCCGTCCCGGATGACGGCGAAGATCTCGCCATCGGTCGACCCGTAGGTCCAGGTGGCATCGGTCAGGTCCGACGCCATCATCTTCTTCGCGATCGGCGTCTCGGCCGCCCCGGCCGCGCCGTGGCACATCCGGCATTGCTTCTGATAAATCTGTTGACCCGCAGTGACCGAGGTCGCGCTCGTGGCGACGGGATTTTTCATCTTGGCCGCTACGGCCCGGGGCGTCGTCTGCACGCCTCCGGCCACCAGTCCGATGGACAGCGCAAAGCACCATCCGGCGACTACACCTGTCGTCACGATCCGCTGACCCATCCCACTGCGCTCCTTCGTGTGGCGTGCACGATATGCGGAGACAGACGGTCGCCCATCGACAGAACGCATGGACGCCGACTGATGCGACCGGCATCGTCACACACATCCACGATGCTTGCAACCGGATGTCTTCCCGGCGCGCGGAAGCCGTTCTCGGCTCAGCGGCCCACGACCCAGGTGGTCATGCAGCGCTGGTCCTGCACGACGGTGGTCTTGAGCGGATCGAGCAGCCGACCGCCGAGGTGGCGCGTGGCCGTCATCAGCCGGGCGTCGTCCACCAGATAGCGCTCGGAGCCGTCGGGCAGCAGGTAGCGGCCGGCGCCGAGGGGCTGCATCCGGTCGGCCATGCCGATCGACGAGGCCAGGCGCGCAAACAGCAGGCCCCCGGGCGCGACCAGCCGCCACAGCTCGGCGACCATGGCGTCGAAGTGCGCGTGGTCGCGGGCGAAGTGGAGCACGGCGTTGCTGATGACGACCTCGAACGCGGCGGACGCAAACGACGACTGCTCGACCGGCTCGACGCGGAAATGGCCGGCCGGAAGCGCCGGCGCCAGCGTCGCCGCCAGGGCCCGCACGGCGTCCACCGCCAGCGGATCGCGGTCGGTGGCGTGCACGTCGTAGCCCTCGCGGAGCAGGTACACGAGGTTGCGGCCGCTGCCGCAGCCGGCGTCCAGCACCCGCATGCCGCGGCTGATGCGTCCGCGCAGCAACTGGTCGAACAGGTAGATGTCGAGGTGGCCGAAGTGGTCAAGCAGCGTGCCGGCGCTCATGGGCGTCGCTTCACGCGCGGCACGGCCGTCGAGATCCGGCCGACGGCGGCGATGAACGCGTCATCGCGCTCGCAGAACCACCAGCCGTCGCGGTAGGTGAGGGGGTGGTCGAAGTGATGCGGGCAGCGCGGCCACTGCGGTTCGCCGGCGGCGTGCACGGCACGCTGCGCCTCGGTGGCCGTCTGCGTGAGCACCGCCGAGGGCTCGCTGCTGGCGGCGCCCGCCGGCATGGGCGAGGGCGCCACCTCCGACCAGGCCATGCCCGACGTCCGCTCGACGTCGCGCTTCAGGGCCCGCACGGTGCCGGCCACGTCGTCGAGGGTGGGCAGCCGCCGGTTGGCGCACGCAATCGTCAGGTCCTTGCCGACTTTGGGCTTGAGACACGGGGCCAGCACCACGTCGGCGTTGCTGCCGCGACCGGTCACGGTGTGCAGGGCGCTCACGGCGCTTGCGCCCACGCCGTCGAACAGGATCGCATCGACGTCGGGCACCTGCCAGATGGCCCATGCCGCCTGCCCCCGCCGCTGGGCCGCGAGCACGCACCGAAGCGCCGCCGTCACCTCGCGCCGCCCCACGGGCGACGGGCTGTCGACCCCGGCGGTGAGCGTGTAGATGCCACAGTTGCGGCCGGCCGGACCGGTGAGCTTTTCGATCTCTCCGGTCACGATCGTGGCCACGTACTGCTGGCGTTCGTCGAGCGCGTCCTGCGCCGCCAGCGACTGCGCCAGCCCGACTGTCATGCCGACGGCGGCCGCCACGGCCTTCACGAACCGTCGTGAGGACATCGGTCCTTACTTTCCTGGATTGTAGGTCCTCTCGGTGTGACCCTCGAGCTGCTTCGGATAGAAGTAGACCTCGCGCAAGTTGCCGGTCGCGTAGCGCTGGGCCTGATCGTTGAAGTGCTTCGACGTGATGTCGCTGCTCAGGCCGCCGGCCGTGATGGCGCGCGCCCGCACGCCGTCCTTGCCGAACTCGACCGCGGCCACGAAGCTGTTGCCGCTCGAGCCGTAGATGCGCTTGCTGCCGTTGTAGCTGCGGGCGCCAAACGACGCCAGCGAGCCCCAGCGCGCCGACGCGAAGCCCACCGGCGTGCTCGGCTGGTCGTCGGTGTAGGGGTGCACGATCGCCGGCGAGATCCGCTGGAAGCGGTTGATCTCGCCCCACGGCGTCTGCCATGTGCCGAAGTCGGCCGTCAGCTTGTCCACCGCCGCCGCCAGCGCTTCGAGACGCTGCTTCGGCGTGGCCTTGGTGCGCATGTAGTCGTAGACGCTCACGCCCGCCGTTCGGGCGGGGGGCGCCGATTTTGCCCACAGGTCTTCGCCCCAGAAGATGGCCAGCGACTGCGGCACCGAGTCCACCGCCCAGCGGCGGTCCCACGCCCTGAGCGCCTTCACCGGCTCAGCCAGCTTCGCCTTGAGCGGGTTCGAGGCCGGCGCCTGATCCCAGGCCCGGAGCAGGAGCGGGATCTGCAGATCGAACTCGGGCTGCGCGGTGTCGAAGCCGGCGGCGATGAGGGCGTCGATCGAGAAGTCCTTCTTGTTGTCGAGCACGCGGATGGCGTGGACGCCGCGCGGGTTCTCGCCGTTGCGGTCGAAGTAGGCGGGGAAGTCGCTCTTCTTCTTGCTGTACTTGCCGGCGGCCATGAATGGCCAGTCGTTGGTGTTGTAGACCCAGCCATTGGGCGGGTTCTCGACGCTGGGGCTGTCGTCCACCGCATGCACGCCCTGCCAGTCGTTGGCGGGAATGCTGCCGTCCACCGGCTGGCGCCAGTCGAGCGTCGGGTTGCGCTTCGGCACGAAGTTCGAGTGGAAGTAGGCGATGTTGCCGTCGGCATCGGCATAGAGCGTGTCGTTCGACGAGTTGGTGTGCAGCTCCATCACCTGCTTGTATTCGGCGATGTTCTTCGTCTTGATACGGCCGTACGACTGCTGCAGCGCCTTGAGCGGCTGTTCCATCAGGCTCACCGCCACCCACTTGCCGTCCTGTTCGCGGACGATCGGGCCGTGATGCGTGCGCCAGGTCGTGAACTCCTTCGTCGCCGTCCCGGAGGCGGTTTTGTAAGGGATGGCGATCGTCTTCATCGTCGCTTCGCGTTCCTCGGCGCCGTACTTGTAGAAGACCTTGCCGTCTTTCTGCACGATGGTCTCGAGGAACTCGTCGATGTTGTCGACGCCGCTCGAGGTGTGCATCCACCCGGCCTTCTCGTTGAAGCCCTGGTAGATGAAGAACTGGCCCCAGGTCAGCGCGCCGTAGGCGTTCAGGCCTTCGCTGCTGGTCATCTGCGCTTCCTCGCGGAACGAGAACGAGGTATGCGGGTTGATCCACAGCAGCGCCTTGCCAGCGGTGGTGTTGGCAGGCGCCACCGCAAAGCCGTTCGACCCGGTGGGCTCGGGCGGCACCGTCATGTAGCGCGGATCGGGCTCCACTTGGGCGAGAGCCGTCGGATTCTTCCCGTAGAACGCCTCGAGCCGCGCGATCGACACGCTTTCGATGTCGCCGCCGATGCTGCCTTCGCTGAAGCTCAGCGCCATCCACGGTTCGAACGTCGTGATGACGCGGGGCGTCACGTCGGGGTGCGTGGCCAGATAGAAGTTGAGCCCGTCGGCCCAGGCGGTCATGAGCGCCTTGAGGTCGGCCGGCGCTTTCTCGAACTCCGCCTTCAGTTCCACCGGGTCGATGAAGAGCTTCATCCGCAGATCGCGGTAGATCTCCTTTTCGCCCTCGGCTTCGGCCAGCCGGCCCATGGCGTTGATGAAGTTCGTCTCCACGCGGTTGAAGTCGTCCTCTGCCTGCGCGTACATCAGGCCGAACACCGCGTCCGCATCGGTCTTGCCGGTGATGTGCGGGATGCCCCAGTCGTCGCGGACGATGGTAACGGCGGCGGCGCGTTGCTGCCAGGCGGCCATCTCGGGCGACACGGCGGGAGCGGGCGGCGGCGCGGCCGTGCACGAGGCGAACGCAGCCAGAGCGAGGAGGGTGAGGGAACGCTTCATGGGACGTGGCTCCAACCGACTTAGCGGCCGTCGATGGCGACGGCAGCGGGGGAATTGTGGCATATCCGGGCGGGGCTCGGGGCTCGGGACTCGGGGCTCGTCGGCTACGCCGGAGTTCGGATCCGCTGCCCCGCGTGCACCCTCAACGGCGGAGCCGAGGTTCACGTCTTCGAAGGTGTGATGGAAGGGAACCGGCACACCCAGGAGCCGGGTGTCGGTGAAGAGGAGCCGGCCGGGACGAGCGGCTCGAGCCACTCGCGCCGGCGGGGGTAATCCGCCAGCATCAGGCTCTCCCACCGGCCGGTGAGAAAGGGCCGACGCCGACGCCGGGGCTACTGCCCCATCGGGGTGTAGTTCAGCCAGCCGCGGGTCGCGTAGTCCATGAGCGTCTCCGCAAACAGGATGGCGACGAAGAACAGGCTGAGCACCACGGTGAGCTTGGTGAGCCGGCTGCTGTACTTCACGTGCATGAAGTAGAGAATGACGAGCGTCGCCTTGAGGCCGGCGATGGCCAGCGCCACGATCGGGTTCAGCGAACCGAGGTTGACGAACGCGGCGGCCACCGTGATGGTCGACAGGACCATCAGCGCGCCGAAGATCGTGAAGTAGGTGCTGAGGGGCGAGACGTGAACGGATGACATGACGTTGCTATCCCTACTCAGTGCCGCTCGACCAGGTACAACAGCGGGAACAGGAAGATCCACACGATGTCGACGAAGTGCCAGTAGAGCCCGGTCATCTCGACCGGCGCGTGGTACTCGCTGTCGAACCGCCCTTTGTGCGCCATCCACGTGATGATGAACAAGATGACGATGCCCACGATCATGTGGAGTGCGTGCAGCCCGGTCATCACGAAGTACAGGCTGAAAAACAGCTGGGTGGTGCGCTGTATCGCGTCGCGGCCCATCGTCAGGCCCTCGGCCGGCGCCTCGTGGCCCTCGCCGGCGGCTTCGGCGTGCCCGAAGAAGTCAAACGACGCACCCGGCACGTGATGGTGCTCGAACTTCAGCGAGTACTCGTAGACCTTGATGCCGAGGAACACCGAGCCCAGCACGATGGTGGCGAGCAGCCAGTTCACCGTGGCCTTGCGTTTGTTGGTCTGGGCCGCCCGCACCGACAGCGCCATCGTCAGTGAGCTGCCGATCAGCACCACCGTGTTGATGAGACCGGGCACGATCTCGATCGACTTGCTGGCGAGGGCGAACGCCTCGTAATACCAGGTGCGGTAAAGGGTGTAGACGATGAAGAGGCCGCCG
Organism: Acidobacteriota bacterium; assembly: GCA_031404695.1. GTDB lineage: Bacteria > Acidobacteriota > Vicinamibacteria > Vicinamibacterales > UBA2999 > CADEFD01. The sequence continues at coordinate 885 of JANNIB010000035.1, read as the reverse complement.
AAGAACAGCACTTCGGTGAGCAGGAACACCCACATGCCGAGCACCCCAGCTTCGCGTTGCTGGGACATGGTGCTGAAGTGGTGCTGCAGCGCCGGATGATGCTCGTGGCCGTGGCCGTGCATGGGCGAGGCCCCTTCGGCGTGAGCGATGCCGTCAGACAAGCTTGGCCTCCCGAATGACCTTCGGCGTGTATTCGTACGCTTCAGGGATGTCCGTGGGCACGTCGATGAAGTTTTCGGTCAGCGGCGGCGACTGCGTGCGCCACTCGAGTCCGGAAGCTCCCCACGGGTTGTTGCCGGCGACCTCGCCGTACTTGATCGAGTAGGCGAAGTAGATGACGGGAATCAGGTAGCCGAGCCCCAGCACCGACGCACCCGCTGACGACAACACGTTCAGCACCTGGAACTCGTCGGGATACATGTGGTACCGCCGCGGCATCCCCATGTAGCCGAGCACGAACTGCGGGAAGAACGTCAGGTTGAAGCCGACGAACACCAGGATGGCGCTGATGCGCGACCAGAACTCGGAATACATGCGGCCGAACATCTTCGGCCACCAGAAGTGCATGCCGCCGAGGTAGCCCATGATGGCGCCGCCGACCATGATGTAGTGGAAGTGCGCGACCACGAAGTAGGTGTCGTGCAGGTGGATGTCGGTGCCGAGGGTGGCCAGGAACAGCCCCGTGAGGCCGCCGATGAGGAACAGCCCGAAGAAGCCGTAGACGTAGAGCATCGGCGCTTCGAAGGTGATCGAGCCGCGGTACATCGTGGCCGCCCAGTTGAACACCTTGACGGCCGACGGAATGGCCACCGAGAAGCTCAGGAACGAGAACACCATGGCGGCGTAGACCGAGATGCCCGACACGAACATGTGGTGCGCCCACAC
>JANNIB010000034.1:0-3395 GCA_031404695.1 Acidobacteriota bacterium | reverse complement strand
CCGGCGCCCGGCCGGGCCGGGTGCACGCGCGCGTCCACGACCGCAAGAGCCCGAGCCTGGCTGGCGAATGGCGCCGCGTCGCGGTGGAGTTTCCCGGCACCAGCCGACCGCCGCTGGCGATGCGCTGGATGGGCGAGTATCTGTGGATGGCCGGCTGGCCCGCGGGACTCGACGCCGCCGCGCCGTTCCGCGTCTGCGCCACCGACGCCGCCGGCAATGCGGCGTGCGCCACACCGGTGCCGTAGACGAACGGCCGCCACCGCGGCGGGGTTGAGGCTACTCCCGGAACAGGTCGCGGAGCCCGATCGTGCAGCCTGGCAGTAGTGGCGACACGAGGTGGTCGTCGTCTTCCGCGGTCAGTTCTTCCACGCGTGTGAGGCGGCCCTCGGGCGAGGGCCGGAACACCTGCACCGTGTCGAGTTCGGGATCCACGAGCCAGTACTCGCGCACGCCGGTGCGTTCGAACAGACGTGGTTTGGTCTGCGCATCGCGTTTACGGGTGCTCTTCGACAGCACCTCGATCACCAGGGCCGGCGGCCCCTGCACGTTTTGCGCCGTGAGAATCTCCGGCTGGTCGCCGGCAATGAACAGCAGGTCGGGCTCGACGACGTCGAACCGGGAGAGCACCACGTCGAACGGGGCGAGGAACAGCTCGCCGATGGACTGGTGCGCCTCGAGGTGGCGGGCGATCTGCAGATGCAGGCGGCCGACCAGGCGCTGGTGCCGGCGGTTGGGCGACGGCGTCACGTAGTGGACCCCGTCGATGATCTCGTGCCGTTTCCCGTCGTCGGGGAAGAGCAGGAAGTCGTCGTACGTGAACCCCATCCGGTCCTCCCCGGCCATGCTGGCAGTGTACTGCCGGCCATGGCGCCGGCCAATGCGAGGAGCATGCCCGGCCGAAAAACCCTGGAAACCGGCAGACCGGCCCGCTGCGTGTCGCCGTTCCTGCGCTGCCGCCCGGCTGGAGGTGTGCAGGAACTCCGCGCGGCCGTGGGGAGTATCCTTCCGGGAGGAGCGCGTCTTCCCCATGGCTACCGCTACCGACGAACAAGCCCGTCTCGCCGCCCTCAGGCGCTACCGGATCCTCGACACCGAGCCGGAGCAGCGCTTCGATGACCTGACGCTGCTGGCCTCGCAGATCTGCGAGACGCCGATGTCGCTCATCACGCTGGTCGATTCCGACCGCCAGTGGTTCAAGTCGCGGGTCGGGCTGGACGTGGCCGAGACGGCGCGCAGCGTCGCCTTCTGCGCCCACGCCATCCAGGAGCCCGAGATCATGCAGGTGCCGGATGCGACGGCCGACGCGCGGTTCCGCGACAACCCGTTCGTGGCCGGCAATCCGAACATCCGCTTCTATGCCGGGGCGCCGCTGGTCACGCCCGACGGCTACGCTCTGGGCACGCTGTGCGTCATCGACGTCAAGCCGCGCCATCTCACCGAGGCCCAGCTCCGGGCGCTCGATGCATTGCGGCGGCAGGTCGAGTCGCAGCTCGAGTTGCGGCGCAACCTCGACGAGCTGGCCGAGGCGCTGGGCGCCCGCGACCGCGCCGAGGCGGCGCAGACGGAGCTCATCGCGGATCTGCGGGCCTCACTCGACAAGGTGGACAAACTGAGCGGCCTGATGCCGTATTGCTCGACCTGCGAGCTGAACCTCGTGATCCCGGCCACGCCGGCGTCGATTCCTGCCGTGAGCGAAGGCGTGCGGCAGCTGCTGCAGGGCAAGGGCTGGAGTGACGACGAGCTGATGCCGGTGGAACTGGCGCTCGACGAGGCGCTCGCCAACGCCATCCGCCACGGCTGCAAGAACGACCCCACCAAGCATGTGCAGTGCGTCGTGTCCACCGACGCCAAGGGTGAAGTCGTGATCGTGGTCCGCGATCCGGGACCGGGGTTCGATGTGGCGAAGGTGCCCGATCCGCTGGCCGAACCCAACCTGCTGAAGCCGAGCGGGCGCGGCGTGTATCTCATCAATCAGCTCATGGACAAGGTCGAGTTCGCCGACGGCGGGCGCGAGCTGGTGATGCAGAAGCGCCGCTCCACGGACGTCGTGCAGCCCTGAGCGTGTGCCGATGACACGCAAGCCGGGTCGGCTCGGAGGCCATGTGCTTCCGGCGTTCAACATCGGCGCAGCCCTCACCGTGGGGTTCGGCCGCGGAGGCTCGAGCTCGAGCCAGGGTGGCAGTGGAGGCAGCCAGACGTGGGCCGTGTTGAGGCGCGGCGGCGATGTGACACTCGGTCTGGACATCGATCACACGACTGGGGTCGCGCGGTTGATGAATCAGCAGGTGCCGGTTCGAGACCGGAACGTCTTCCTCATCGATCGGGCGGACACCCAATCGCCGGTCGTCCGTATGGTGCGAGTGGACCCGACGCTGCCGGACACGCCGGATGCGGCCTTTGTCGTCATGAAGCGGGACCCGTCCATCATCGACTTCCTTCAGTGCGACCTGGTGCGTGCCGATCCGCTCCTCAAGACGTTCCTGGCCGCGCACCCGTGCGGGTAACGAGCCTGTAGCGCCTGGCGAGACCCTACGCCAGGATGTCGCGGATGACCGTGCCCGAGACGTCGGTCAGTCGGAAGTCGCGGCCGCTGTAGCGGTAGGTCAGCTTCGTGTGGTCGACGCCCATCAGGTGCAGGATGGTGGCGTGCAGGTCGTGCACGTGCACGGGCTTGTCGATCGCCTTGAAGCCGAAATCGTCGGTGGCGCCGTAGGTGACGCCGCCCTTGATGCCGCCGCCGGCCAGCCACACGCTGAAGCCGAATGGGTTGTGGTCGCGGCCGCTGGCCACGCCGCCGGCGCCGCCCCCCACTTCCACCACCGGCGTGCGGCCGAACTCCGAGCCGCAGACGACGATCGTGTCGTCGAAGAGCCCGCGTGACTTCAGGTCCTTGACCACGGCCGCAAACGGCTGATCCGAGTCTTTGGCGTTGCGGCGGTGCTGCTGGATGTCGCTGTGGGCATCCCACGGATCGCCCTTGGCGTAGTAGACCTGCACCATCCGCACGCCGCGCTCCACCAGCCGCACCGCCATCAGGCAGCCGCGGGCCGTGCTGCCGGGGCCGTAGAGCTCGAGCGTGGCCTTCGATTCCTTGCGGATGTCGAAGACGTCGGGCGCCTCGGTCTGCATCCGGTAGGCCGTTTCCATCGCGCTGATGGCGGCATCCAGCTGCGGATCCGCCGGCGCCGCGCCGAGCCCGTCGAGCGACTTCAGCAGATCGAGCTCACGCCGCTGCTCCGCCAGCGTGAACTGCTGGTTGTTGATGAACGAGACCAGCTTCTTCGGGTCGAAGTCCTTGCCGACGATCTGATCGGGGCGTTCGACCTTGCTCGGGATGAACGTGCCCTGATGCATGGCCGGGAGGAACGCGCTGTTCCACAGCGGCGGGCCCACGG
>JANNIB010000033.1:0-7215 GCA_031404695.1 Acidobacteriota bacterium | reverse complement strand
CGCTGATGGCGGCGATGTCCGAGGCCAGCACGCGGGTCACGTTGCCCACCGAGGCCTCGCCGCCCTGGTTGGTGCGGAACGTGGTGCCGGGCTGCTCGAGCGTCTCGGTGTCGATGTTGGTGAAGAAGAACAGCTTGTTCTTGAGGATCGGCCCGCCCAGGTTGAAGCCGGTGTTGGCGAACTCGAAGGTGCCGGGATTAAAGGTGAGGCCCTTGGCCTCTTCGCCGACCATGCCCTCGTTGCGGAACTGACGGTAGAGCGACCCGTGGAACTGGTTGGTGCCGCTGCGGGTGACGGTGTTCACGCCGGCGCCGACGAAGTTGCCCTGGCGCACGTCGAAGGGCGCCACGTTGACCTGAATCTGTTCGATCGCGAAGGGCGAGATCGGCGCCACACCGGTGCGGTCGCCGGGCTGGCCGCCGAGGCCAAAGCTGTTGTTGAAGTAGGAGCCGTCAACCGTGATGTTGTTGAGACGGTTGTCCTGGCCCGCAAAGGTCGAACCGCTGGCCTGGGGCGTGAGGCGCGTGAACTGCTCGAGGCGGTTGCTGACGTTCGGCAGGTTGGCGATCTGCTCGATCACCACGGTGGTGGCGGCGCCCGTGCGCGTCGAGCTGAAGACTTCCGAGGTGGAGGCGGTGACCGTCACCGTCTCGGTAACGGCGATCGAACGCACCACGATCGGCAGGTCGGTGGCCACGCCGAGGTTCACCATGACGTTGTCCTGGGTGGACGGCTCGAAGGCGTTGCCGGTGCCCTGGTAGGCGACCGTGATCGCGTACGGACCGCCGACGCGCATGCCCGGCACGAGGAAGCGGCCGTCGCCGCGGGTCGTAGCCTCGTAGGTCGAGCCCGAGGGCACGTGAATGGCGATGACACTGGCGCCCGCCACCGGCGCGCCGCCCTGGTCGGTGACGACGCCGGCCAGCGAGCCGGTGGTCACGCCCTGGGCGCTGACTCCGGATGGCGCGAACGCCACGAGCGCCGCCAGCGCCACGAGCGATCTCAGCGTGTGAACAACGAGCTTCATATAGGTCTCCCTTTGACGCATCTTTAACCGTTCTACTTTATCAAAACGTCTGTGTCGGCCTCGTAAAAAGGCCGGCGTTCCGCACGGTTTCGGCCGTCAAACAGCACAAGGGCCGTTTCGCCGGAACAGGCGAAACAGCCCTGGTGTCGAACCTGGCGCGCGGTCTGGGCCGCGGCGGGTGAGAAGTCTACTTGGCTGAGGCGTTCTTGGCCTTGCGCATCTCTTCGGCCTTGTCGCGCAGCTGGTCGGCTTCGCGGATCAAGCGCTGCTGCTGGGCGGGGTCCTTGATCAGGTTGGCCTGCAGGCGAAGGAGCAGGTTCTTGTAGGCAATCGCCTCCATGTAGTCATCCTTGATGGTGATGGCCTTGTCAACCGACTCCAGGCCCTTCAACACCATGTCGAGCTTCTCGGCATCCTTCAGGCGGAAGTCGCGATACGCCTTGTCCCAGTAGTAGGTCGACACCGTGTAGTGCGCTTCGGGGTTGTTCGGCTCGATGGCCACGCGCTGGCCCAGCGCATCGATGGTCTTCGGGAAGTCGCCCTGGCGGTTGTAGTAGCCCGCCAGCTGCATGTAGACGGCCGGGTCGCTTGGCTTGGCGTCTTTCGCCTTCATGAAGGTCTGCTCGGCCAGCTCGTATTCGCCAGAGTTCTCGTAGATCTGGGCCAGCTGGAAGTAATTGCCCGGGTCCGCCGGGTCGAGCTCGATCATCTGCTTGACGATCGGTTCGGCCATGGTCGGGTCGTTCAGTTTGTCGGGGCCGTAGGCGCTGACCAGGAACTCGAGCGAGCGGCGCTTCCAGAGCGGATCGTCGATCTTCTCGCCGGCCAGCTTGTAGTTGTCGATCGCCCTGGCCAGCAACGCGTCGTTGTCCGGCTCGCCGGCCCGCGTCGGCCGGTACATGTTGTCGAGGCAGTTGGCGAGGAAGAAGTGGCTGTAGGCGTTTTCGGGGTTGAGCTGAATCGCCTCCTCATACTTCGCCGCCGCCGCGCGCCAGTCGCTGGCCGCATAGAGCTTGTTGGCGTCCTTGAACGCTTTCTGGGCGCGAACCTGGTTGACCTGGCCGCACCCAGCGACCATGACGCCGAGTCCTACCGCCAGGGCCAGACCCGTGATCGAAGACCGGAGCTTCATCGTTTCCCCCTCAAAACCTTGACTGCGTCGACATCCCGACGGAACGCTCGCCCACGGGTACATCCAACAGGGACTTTACTGCGGCGCAGGGCGGGAAGTATAGCCAGTTCCCCCACCCCTCGCAACCCGCCTTCGCGCTTCGCGCTTCGGCGAGGCAGGCCCTGACTTCCGACTCCGCCGCCGCGTGGCGAGCTTCGCCTCGTCCAGGCCCCGAAGGGGCGAAGGCGGGCTGCTATCATGACGTTGGCAGACGTTGTGCAGACGTCCGCTTTCCCGTTAGACACCGAATCCGGCCGAGTGGCTCAATGATCCGCTTCGAGGATCTGCTCGAGAAGGTCCGCGCCTACAGCCCCGAGGGCGACCTCGAGCTGCTGCGAAAGGCGTACGTCTTCTCGGCCCTCGCGCACAAGGGGCAGGTACGGCACTCCGGCGAGCCGTATCTCATTCACCCGCTTGAGGTTTCCGACATTCTGGCCGACCAGCGCCTGGATATCGTGTGCGTCGCCTCGGGGCTGCTCCACGATGTGGTCGAAGACACCCTCACCACCGTCGACCGCATCCGGGAGCTCTTCGGCGCCGACGTCGCCCACATCGTCGAGGGGCTGACCAAGATCAGCGCCATCCCGTTTTCGTCGAGCGAAGAACGGCAGGCCGAGAACTTCCGCAAGATGCTGCTGGCGATGGTGGATGACATCCGCGTCATCTTCGTGAAGCTCGCCGACCGCCTCCACAACATGCGCACGCTCGAGTTCATGCCGGAGGAGAAACGGCCCCGGGTGGCGCAGGAGACGCTCGACATCTACGCGCCGATCGCCAACCGGCTCGGCATGAGCAAGATGAAGAACGAGCTCGAGGAGCTCGCCTTCCTGCACCTCGAGCCGCAGGCCTACGAGTCGCTGCTGTCGCGCGTCAACGCCAAGCGCGTGACCACCGAGGGCGTCATCGACGAGCTGACCTCCGCGATCCGCTCCAAGCTGGCGGCGGCCGAGGTGCCGGTGGTGGCGGTGGATGGCCGCGTGAAGCGCCTCTACAGCATCTTCCTCAAGCTCCGCCGCCAGAAGATTGATCTCGATCAGGTCTACGACTTCGTCGCCATCCGCATCGTGACGCCGTCGGTGAAAGACTGTTACGCCGCGCTCGGCATCATCCACCAGGCGTGGCCGCCGGTGCCCGGCCGCATCAAGGACTTCATCGCGATGCCGCGGCCCAACGGCTATCAGTCGCTGCACACGTCGGTGATCTCCGATCGCGGCGTGCCATTCGAGGTGCAGATCCGTACCGAAGAGATGCATCATCACGCCGAAGACGGCATCGCGGCGCACTGGAAGTACAAGGAGGGCCGCGTCGGCGCCGCCCGCGACGAACAGTACTTCCAGTGGATGCGCCAGCTGCTCGAGACGCACTCGGAAGTGCGCGATTCGCAGGAGTTCCTGAACCATCTCAAGATCGACCTCTATCGCGAGGAGGTCTACACCTTCACGCCGGCCGGCCAGGTGAAGGTGCTGCCCGATGGCGCCACCCCGATCGACTTCGCCTACGCCGTGCACACCGATGTCGGTCACCGCTGTGTCGGCGCGCGGGTGAACAGCCGCATGGTGCCGCTGCGCACGCGGCTCAAGAACGGCGACATCGTCGAGATCGTGACCAACGCCAACCACGCGCCGAGTCGCGACTGGCTGAGCGTGGTCAAGACGTCGCGGGCGCGCGCCAAGATCCGCCAGTTCATCCAGACCGAGGAGAACGTCCGCGCCATCGACGTCGGCCGCAAGCTGCTCGAGAAGGAAGCCAGGCGCTTCGACGTGCCCAAGGCGTCGCTCGAAGACGGCGGCCTGGCGCCGGCCGTCTCCAGCCTCGGTTTCAGCAAGGTGGATGAGTTGCTGGCGCAGATCGGCTACGGCAAGGTGGCGGCGCGCCAGGTGCTCGATGCGCTGGTGCCCGAGGGGCAGCTCAAGGAACGGACGCCGGACCATCCGGTGGTGTCGGCCGTCAAGCGCGTGCTGCGGCCCGGCGCCGCCGCTGCCGACCGCATCACGGTCAGCGGCGCCGACGATTTGATGGTGACGCGCGCGCGCTGCTGCAATCCGATCCGCGGCGAGAAGATCGTCGGCTACGTCACGCGCGGCAAGGGCGTCTCGGTGCATGCTGCCGCCTGCCCCAACGTGCTGAACCTGATGTACGACCCGCAGCGGCGCATCGACGTCGAGTGGGACAAGGGCGGCGATCCGGCGCCCTACACGGTGCGGCTGACTATGCAGGTGGAAGACCGCAAGGGCATGCTGGCGGCGCTCAGCGCCAGCATCGCCGACATCAACACCAACATCCTGGGGCTGGAAGCGACCACCAGCGAGGACGCCCACGCCCGTATCGACGTCACTGTCGAAATCAAGGACATGAAACACCTGGAGAAGGTGATCAAGTCGTTGCGCAGCGTCGACGGCGTGCTCGATATCGAGCGGGCGACGCGGTGAGGCGGCCGGGCGGGCGCGGCGTCAATCGAGGACGGCGATGGCGTCGATTTCCACCCGCACGTCGCGGGGGAGCCGGGCCACCTGGACGGTCGCGCGTGCCGGGTAAGGCTGCGTGAAGTAGGTGGCGTAGATCTCGTTGACGACCGCGAAGTCGCCCATGTCGGCCAGGTAGATGGTGGTCTTGGCGACTTTCGAGAAATCGGCGCCGGCAGCCGTGAGCAGCCCGCGCATGTTCTCGAGCACCTGCGTCGCCTGCTCCCGGATGCCGCCCTCGACCATCGAGCCATCGGCCCGCAGCGGAATCTGTCCCGACAGGAACACCAGTTGGCCGACGGTCAAGGCCGCCGAATAGGGACCGATGGCAGGGGCGCCGCCGGCCGCAGTCGTCGCGGATCGCATCGGCTACGCGGCCTTGACGACCTTCTTCGAGCGGATGCAGCGCGTGCAGACGCGGATGCGCTTGGTAGCGCCGTTGACGACCGCGCGCACGGTCTGCAGATTCACTTCAAAGCGGCGTGGGCCGACGTTATGGGCGTGGGACACCGTACGTCCGACCACCGGGCCTTTGTCGCAGATTTCACAGCGTCTCGCCATGACGGGAACACCTTCCAGGAGACGTCACGGTCTCGTCCAATCCGAGTGTGACAAACCCCAAGACTACCACGCTCCACCCGCCCTCGGCTAGGCGGCCGCGGCCTGCAGATGGCCGCAGAGCTGCGGCGGCGTGCGGCTCGACGAGCGGGCAAAGGGGGGCGCTGGTCATGCCGTAGCCAATGTGTGACTGCGTATCTACACCGATGTGTGTAGTTTTTGCCACGCGGTGGGCGCTCCCATGTCGCCTTGTGTCGTCAGACCGTCGCCGCCAAGGGACACTCGGTGGGGAGAACCCAAAGACGCTGGCCGGCGTCTAATGCTGTGAACGGTGTTCGGAAGACTTGGGCTCTACCGGTCAAATCGCTCGTAAGCCAAGTAAATTCAATAGCTTACAGGCCAGACCCTCCCCGAATTCGCACTCGAGAACGCTGATTGTGCGTCGGGGGCAAGGGGCTACATACCGGACAATCGTCTTGTTTTAGTCTTCGCCGCGTCACGGAAAACAATAAAGACACGACGTCTAATCGGGTACACCAATTGCAAGCCAGGGAGGCATTGCGACGTCCTCTCAGGTAGAGGACACGGAAGGAGCGGCTGGTAGTTATGGCCAAGGTAGCGAAGAAGAACGTGGCAGCCACGGCGGTGCTCGACAAGAGCAACCGCTACGATGAGCTCAAGACCATGCTCGACGAACGGCGGCGCGTCATCCTGCAGGAAGTGCAGGGCAGAATCCGCGGCGTGCGCGCCGAGGGCGCCGATCGTCCGCACGAGAGCGCCGATCCCGGTGAGACCGCCGAGGTCGACATCCAGGAAGACATCGAGTTCGCGCTCATCCAGATGAAGGCTGAGACGCTGAACAAGATCAACGAGGCGCTGGCACGTCTCGACGAGGGCCGCTACGGCCACTGCTACGAGTGCGGCGACGAAATCGCCGAGGCTCGACTGCGGGCCCTCCCCTTCGCCGTTCGTTGCAAGGATTGCGAAGAAGAACGTGAAGTGGCGATTCAGCGCGAGCGTACAATGACGCGGCGCGGCTCGTCGGGCTTCTTCGACCTGCAGCGTTAAGCCCAGGCGTTTTCGATGCGCAGGCCCTGCCACGTGCGGGGCCTGCGTCCCTCAAATGCCCGGGCTCTCGGGCAGTTCCACCACGATAATCTCCGGAGGGATCGCCGATGAGCGATCACGACAAGCCGTTCGACGCGGATGAACCGTCGGCCGAGCAGCCGTTTCACGTACCGGCGGAACTGCCGGTGCTGCCGCTGCGCGACACGGTCCTGTTCCCGAACTCGTTCATGCCGCTGGCCGTGGCCCGCGAGAGCTCCGTGCGTCTCATCGACGAGGCGGTGAGTGCCGGCCGCATGATCGCCGTCTTCACGCAACGCGAAGCCTCGGAAGAAGATCCGCGCCAGGACGACCTGCACGCCATCGGCACCGCCAGCCACATCCACAAGATGTTCAAGCTGCCCGATGGCAGTCTGCGCATCATCGTCCAGGGCCTGGCCCGGGTCCACCTCGACGGCCTCATCGCCAGCCGCCCGTATCTGCTCGCCAATGTCAGCGAAGCGCCCGAGCAGCTCGAAGACGCCGACCGGCTCGAGATCGACGCCCTGCAGCGCAACATCAAGGCGAACTTCCAGCAGATCGTGTCGCTGTCACCGCTGATGTCCGACGACCTGCAGACGCTGGCCTCGAACATCGCGGAGCCGGGGCGCGCCGCCGACTTCATCGCTTCGAGTCTCGGCAGCCTCTCCACCGCCATCAAGCAGGAAGTGCTCGAGACCATCGACGTCCGGGCCCGCCTCGATCATCTGAACCGCCTCCTCATCAAGGAACTCGAGGTCCTCGAGCTGGGCTCGAAGATTCAGTCGCAGGTGCAGTCGGAGGTAGGCAAGAACCAGCGCGAGTATTTCCTCCGCGAGCAGATGAAGGCGATCCAGCGGGAGCTCGGCGAAGGCGACGAGCAGGCCAAGGAGATCGACGAGCTGCGCGCGAAG
>JANNIB010000032.1:0-10438 GCA_031404695.1 Acidobacteriota bacterium | reverse complement strand
GCGGACAGCGTGCCCGCGGCCATGATCACGCTGGGATGGACCGAGCCGATCACGCCGATCAGCAGCGCGCAGGTGATCGGCCAGCCGATCGCGCCGATGGCGGCCAGGCCGAACGCCAGGGTCAGCGTGCCGGTCAGGAACAGCCGCAGATGGCCAAGCCGCATGGCGAACCCGCCGCCCAGCAGGATCGCCGGCACGTTGCCCCAGGTGGCGATGGTGATCACCAGCCCGATCATGCCCGGGCACATCGTAAACATCGCCTCCGTTGCCGGCTACAGCGGCTATGCCGGCTTCGGCGTCTACTCGGGGACGAAATTCGCGGTCGAGGGCTTGTCGGAAGCGCTGCATCTCGAACTCGCGCCGCTGGGCGTCAACGTCACTATTGTCGAGCCCGGCTTCTTCCGCACTGACATTCTCGATCACGCCACGTCACTTGTAGAAGCCGACATCCGTTTCGCCGACTATGATGCGACGGCGGGCGCAGTGCGCGAGTTTGTGCCGCAGATCAACCGCAACCAGCCCGGCGATGCCGTGAAGCTCGCGTATGCCCTTATCGAGCTCGCGAACGCACCGCACCCGCCATTGCGTTTGCCTCTCGGCACGGATTGCCTGCAGCGCATTACCGAGAAGGACGCCGTTGTCCAGCGCGAGCGCGAGTCGTGGCGGGCCGTCGCCGCGTCCACCGACGTGTAGGCAGCGCCTTGGCGCTGGCCTTGTTCACGATCGAGAGATACCACGGGGTGCCTCAAAGACGAGTAGCCACACGTCTGTGACATCATCCGGGCATTCGGCAAACGGAGGCGCTCGTCCCCATGAAACACTTCTTCTGCAAGCTGATCCCGCCCCGCGGCACCTTCGCGCAGGACATGACGCCAGATTTCGGTTCGAGGCGCTGCCGATGCTGCGGTTGATGAGCCCCCTCGTCACCGAGTGACGTGACCATTCGAAGGCGGCCGGGCCGCGGGGCCGCTGCGCTGGTGGCGGCATAAACTATAGAGGTCCATGCCGTCCATCCCGCACTCCGCTCGGCCGCATCGCCGCATCCTGCACGACATCGCCACCCGCGCCATGGTCGAACGCGGGTTGCTCCCCGCCTTCTCTGCCGCGGCCCTCGACGAGGTGAGGCGGCTCGACGCGTCCGCCGACGGCGGCGGGCCCGACGCGGCCGGGGCCGGCATCGTCGACCTGACCGCGCTGCCGTGGTGCTCGATCGACAACGACTCGTCCCGCGATCTCGACCAGTTGAGCGTGGCCGAGACGCTCGCCGGCGGACTGGTGCGACTCCGGGTGGCGGTTGCGGACGTGGACGTGCTGGTGCCGCGCGGCTCAGCGCTCGACGCCCACGCCCGGCAGAACACCACCTCGGTCTACACCGCGGCCGCCATCTTCCCGATGCTGCCGGAGCGGCTGTCCACCGATCTCACGTCGCTCAACCCGCATGACGATCGCCTGGCCATGGTGGTGGCGATGGACGTGGACGCCGAGGGCGAGGTGCGCGGCACCGACATCACTCGCGCGCGCGTGCGCAATCACGCCAAGCTCGCCTACAACAGCGTGGCCGCGTGGCTGGAGGGCACGGGCCCGATGCCCACGGCCATCGGCGACGTCCGTGGGCTCGCTGACAACATCCGCCTGCAGGACCAGACGGCGCAGCGGCTGCGGCATCGCCGGCAGAGCAACGGCGCGCTCAGCTTCGAGACCGTGCGGGCGCGGCCTGAGTTCGATGGCGACCGCCTGCGCGACCTCGGCGAGGACCGGAAGAACCGCGCCACCGAGCTCATCGAAGACTTGATGATCGCCGCCAACGGCGCCACGGCCCGGTTCCTCGCGGCCAGACAGTTTCCCAGTATCCGCCGGGTCGTGCGCTCGCCCAAGCGCTGGGACCGGATCGCGGAACTGGCCCTCGAGCACGGCACGACGCTGCCGGCGACGCCGGATTCAGTGGCCCTCGACGCGTTCCTGGCCAGCTCCAGAGCCGCCGATCCGGAGCGCTTCGTCGACCTGTCGTTGTCGGTCATCAAGCTGCTCGGCGCCGGCGAATACGTGGCGGAGCTGCCCGGTGCCACCGCGCCTGGCCACTTCGGCCTGGCGGTGAAAGACTACACGCACTCTACGGCGCCCAACCGCCGTTACCCTGACCTCATCACGCAACGGCTAATCAAGGCCGCCATCAACGGCGACGGCACGCCTTATCCCTTTGCGGAACTCGAGACGCTCGCTGCCCACGTGACCAGACAGGAAGACGCCGCCAACAAGGTGGAGCGCCAGGTGGGCAAATCGGCGGCGGCGCTGCTGCTGCAGTCGCGGATCGGCGAGGAGTTCGACGCCCTGGTCACCGGCGCGTCGGCCAAGGGCACCTGGGCCCGGTTGCTGCGCCTGCCGGTCGAAGGCCGGGTCGTCCGCGACTTCGACGGCATGGACGTCGGCGAACACGTGCGCGTACGTCTGGTCGGCGTGGACGTCGAACGCGGCTTCATCGACTTCCACGGCCTGACCGGGCGGCGGTCGAGGTCGTGACCCTCCACGATGCTTCCTGCGAGGACCACCCGATGCCGATGAGACGCACCCTGCTGGCCGTGGTCAGCGTCGCGCTGCTGTTGGTCGCCAGCACGCGCGCCGCTGGCCAATCGACCGACGACGAGGCGGCGGTCCGGCGCCTCGCCGCGCAGTTCGAAGCGGCCTGGAACTCACACGACATGGCGCAACTGGGGCGGATCGTCACCGACGACGTGGACTTCGTGAACGTGGCCGGCCTCCACTGGAAGGGTCGCGAGCAAGTCGTGCGGGAGCACGCCGCCCGTCACCTGGTCAGGTTCAAGGACAGCGTGTGGACGACCGAGCGTGTGGCCGTACAGTTCCTCCGCCCCGACGTGGCGCTGGTGCATATCGATTGGCTGACCCGCGGCGACCTGGACTTCGATCTCAAGCCGTGGCCGCCGCGGAAGGGCCTGTTCCTCTGGGTGGTGGTCAGGACGGGCGACGGGTGGCAGATTCGCGCGGTCCAGAACACCGACAAGAGCTGACGCGCTTCACGCTACTTGTCGCTGATCGGGTCTTTCTTGATCCTGGTCAGCATGCGGTTCAACTGCACCAGATCGGTCGCCAGCGTCTTGTCGAGCTTGTCCTGCTCGGCCTTCAGCTCCGCGACCAGGTCGTCGAAGATCGGGCCGACGTTGCTGGTGGGCCGACCTTCACCGGTCACCGCCACGCGCAGCAGCGACGCCAGGCGGTTGTTGGTGCGGATCGGGAAGTTCAGCGGATCCTGCCCGCTCTGGTTCTTCACCTGGTAGATCTCTTCCTCGACGACGCCCAGGTTCTTCGTGAGCGTTTCGGCGGCAGCCACGATCTCCTTGGGCGCGCCCTTGGTCTTCTCCGCCGCTTCGGTCTTGATGCGGCGGATCTTGATCACCGACAGGTTCGCTTCGTTGACCTTGTCGCGGATCTTCGCGGCCAGGTCCCACTGGAACTGCAGGTCGGCGTCACTGATGTCGCGCAGCGGGTGCTTGGTGATCGTCAGCGGCTGCGTCTGTGAGACGCCGTCGGAGGTCAGCTTCACCTGATATCTCCCCGGCAGCACGGTCGGGCCGTTCTGCGTCGCGCCCCAGAGAATCATGCCCGGGAAGCCGACCACCGGTGTCGAGGCCAGATCCCAGGTGGCGCGGTTCATCCCGGCCGCCATCGGCACGGTGGTCTGCGGTCCGCGCGGGCCGTCTTCGTCGGCCGGCGGCGCCCCGGCGGCGGCCGGGGGACGCGGCGGCAGCCCCGTGAAGGCGCGCATCACTTTGCCCTGGCCGTCGACGATCTCGAGCGACAGGCTCTTCGGCTGCGCCTTCAGGTAGTAGTCGATGAGCACGCGGTCGAGCCCGCGGATGGTGTCGGGCGGCTGGAACAGCGTGACGTCGGCCAGCATGCCGGCGAACCGACGCAGCGTCGACAGGTTGTCCATCACGTAGAAGCTGCGGCCGTGGGTGGCGATGGCCAGCGATGGGCCGCTCACCCAGATATCGCTCACCGGCACGTCGGGCAGCCCGTTGCTGAATTTCTGCCACAGGTCGCCGTCGTTGAACGAGACGTAGACACCGTGCTGGGTGCCGGCGTAGAGCAGACCCTTGCGCGCCGGATCTTCGCGCACTGCGTGCACGTAGTCTCTGGCCGGCAGGCCGTTCACGATCTTCGTCCAACTGGCGCCGTAGTCACGGGTGCGGAAGATGTGCGGCGACTGGTCGCCGAGCAGCATCTTCTTCACCGCCATGTAGGCGGTGCCGGTGTCGAACGACGAGCCGTCGATCTGACTCACGCGGCCCAGGTCGGGCATGGCCGCGGGCGTCACGTTGGTCCACGCCTTGCCGCCGTCGCGGGTCACCTGCACGACGCCGTCATCGGAGCCGGCCCAGATCAGGTTGCCGTCTTTCTTGCCGGGCGCCAGCGAGAACACGGTGCCGTAGATTTCCGGGCTGTTCATGTCGTGCGTGATGGGCCCGCCAGAGTCGCCCATGGTTTTCGGATCGTGGCGCGACAGGTCGCCGCTGATGGCGTCCCACGAGTCGCCGCCGTTGGTCGACTTCCACACGCGCTGCGAGGTCGTGTAGAGCACGTTGGGATCGGTGTAGGAGAAGATGATCGGATAGGTCCACTGCCAGCGTTCCTTGACGTCGCGCGACGGCTCGCCCGAGAAGAAGCGCGGATAGGCGCCCACTTCTTTCAGCTCGCCGGTGCGCTTGTTGTAGCGGGTCAGGAACGAGCCGTTGTTGGTGCCCGCAAAGTAGAGATCCGAATCGCTCGGGTGCGGCGCGATGTAGCCGGGCTCGCCGCCGCCGGCCTGGTACGGCGCCACCGGAGGCACGCGTCCGAAGCCGCCGGTGCCCGTGTCGCTCGGCACGCACAGCGTGCTGTTGTCCTGCTGCGACCCGCACACGTGGAACGGCACGTGGGCGGTGGTCACCACGTGGTAGAACTGCGCGGTCGGGAAGTCCTGGTCGCTCCAGGTGACCTCACGCGCGGCGGCTGCGGCGTTGTAGGTGATGGCGCCGCCACCATCGTTGCCGTCGATGACGTGGTTCGAGTCGTCGGGGTCGATCCACAGGTCGTGGTGATCGCCGTGGGTCCCGTTGCCCATCGACACCAGCGTCTTGCCGGCATCGGCGGACCGGAACAGCGACGTGTTCTGCATGTAGACGACGTCCTTCTGGTTCGGATCGGCGAAGACATGTGTGTAGTAGAAGGCGCGCTGGCGCACGCTGCGGGCCGCGTTCATCAACTTCCAGTTGACGCCGGCGTCGTCAGACACGAACAGGCCGCCGTTTTCGTTCTCGACCAGCGCGTTGACGCGGCTGCCGTCGGCGCCTGACACGGCCACGCCGATGCGGCCCACCATGCCGGTGGGCAGGCCGGGCGCGCGCGTGATCTCGGTCCACGTGTCGCCGCCGTCGGTGCTCTTGAACAGGCCGCTGCCCGGGCCGCCGCTCGACATCTGATATTCGATGCGGTAGGCCTCCCACAGCGACGCGTAGAGCACGTTGGGGTTCTTCGCGTCGATCGACAGGTCCACCGCGCCGGTCTTGCTGTCGCGGAAGAGCACGCGCTTCCAGCTCTTGCCGCCGTCGGTGCTCTTGAACACGCCACGCTCGTCGCTCGGGCCGTGATAGTTGCCGAATGCCGCCACGTAGACGATGTCGGGGTTGGTGGGATGGATGCGGATTCTCGAAATGGCTTCGACGTTCTTGAAGCCCACGTTCGCCCAGGTCTTGCCGGCATCCGACGACTTGTAGACACCGTCGCCCGGCATGATGTTGCCGCGGATGCACGACTCGCCCATCCCGATGAAGACCAGGTCGGGATTCGATGGCGACACCGCCAAAGCCCCCACCGACGAGCTCGAGAGCTGGCCGTCGGTCACTGGCGCCCAGTTGTTGCCGGCGTCGGTGGTCTTCCAGAGCCCGCCGCCGACGGCGCCGAAGTAGGCTTCGCGGGGACGCCCCTTCACCCCGGCGACGGCAATGGAGCGGCCGCCACGGTTCGGGCCGATGCCGCGCCACCGGTAGGTGCCGAGCACGGCCTGCTCGGGTGTGGGGGGCGTGGCAGGCGCCGGAGCGGCGGGCGCCGCTGCCTGTCCCTGCGCGCGGAGGGGCGTGGCCGGCACGGTCGCGAAGGCCGCCAGCGCCAGGGCCATCAGGCTCGCGGAGGCGGTGGAAACAACAAGTGGACGCGAAACGCGGGGCATGCAGCGAACCTCCGTAAGAACAGCGAGTGTAGCAAACGGCTGCGCACATTCGCGCCTCCATGCGACGCATGACTCGCCGACATCAGCCGCGTGGGGGTTGGAGCCGTGACACCGCCGGCGACGGCCGGCGTCACACCTCGTATGGAACCGTCAGCAGTTGAGGTAGACGTCGCGGTCATCGGCGGCAGCTATGCGGGCCTGTCGGCGTCGCTGCAACTGGCGCGCGCCAGGCGCACGGTGGCCATCGTGGATGCCGGCGTCCGGCGTAACCGCTTCGCCAGCGCCTCGCACGGCCTCCTGGGCCAGGACGGACGGGCGCCAGGCGCCATCGCCGACGCGGCCCGAGCGGACGTGCGCGCCTACCCGACGGTGCAATGGTTCGACGGCGCGGCTGAACACGCGACCGCCACCGACGGCCGGTTCACCATCGACGTGGACGGCGGTCGTGTCATACACGCGCGACGGGTCGTGCTGGCGCCGGGCGTCGTTGACGCTCTGCCCGACATCGACGGGCTGGCCGCCCGCTGGGGCACGAGCGTCTTCCACTGCCCCTACTGCCACGGCTACGAACTCAACCGCGGGCGCATCGGCGTCGTCGCGGGCGGCCCGGCCTCGTACCACCAGGCCATGATGCTGCCCGATTGGGGCACGGTGACCCTGTTCACCAACTCCGTCTTTGCGCCCGATCCGACGCAACTGGGCGAGCTCGCAGCGCGCGGCGTCGTCATCGAGCCGACGCCGATCCTCCGGGTCGTCGATCGCGCCACCGTTGCGCTGGCCGATGGCCGGCAGGTGGTGCTCGACGGGCTCTTCATCGCCAGCCGTACGCATATCGCCACGCCCATCCCCGCAGAGCTTGGGTGTCAATTCGACGAGAGTCCTCTGGGGCACTTCATCCGCACGGATGCGCTGAAGGCCACAACCGTGCCGGGTGTGTTCGCGTGTGGCGACGCCGCGCGGCACGCCATGCGGCGGAGGCAGCGGCCGAATCGACCACGCCGACGTCTGTTCTCCGCATGACACAGCCCTTCTCGCGTGCCGGCGGACGGGTGATTCCCGCCCTCCGCGCCTTGCTTGTCGCGCTCCTGGCGGCGGCGCCGGCGGCCGCCCAGGAACCGATCGTCGGTCTGCCGTGTGAGGGCTGCGAAGCGGTCTTCCAGGGCTTGCCGGCGTCGCTGACATCCACGGCGCGGATCGCGCCGCCCGGCGCGCCCGGCACCCCGATGACGATTACCGGGCGCGTGCTGGCCGCAGACGGCACGCCTCGCGCGGGCGTCGTGGTCTACGCGTATCAGACCGACGCCAACGGAGTCTATCCGCGACCGGCGCGGCCGGTCGGCGGGGCCGGTGACCGGCACGGCGCGTTGCGGGCGTGGGTGGTGAGTGGCCCCGACGGTCGCTACACGTTTCACTCGAGCCGGCCGGGGTCGTATCCATCCCGCGACACGCCCGAACACGTGCACATGCACGTCATCGAACGCGGCTGCGCCACCTACTACATCGACGACGTCATGTTCACCGACGATCCGCTGCTCACGCCGGCCGCGCGGGCGGCGCATGGCACCGCGCGCGCAGGCTCCGGCGTCGTCACGCCGTCGCGCACGACAACGGGGTGGCTGGTGACGCGCGACATCCGGCTCGGGGTGAACATTCCCGGATACCCGCAGTGCGGCGGCGCTCACTGAACGCGTAACGCCCGGGGCCGTGGTAACGTCCTCGGCACCTTCCCGGAGCCTCCCCCCATGGTCCTCACGAAGTCAGAACTCATCGCGCTGCTGCAGAACGACGTCCGCATCTTTCTGCACCTGGCCGGCAAGGTCACGCCCGAGATGCTCGACTACCGCCCCACGCCCGGGCAGCGCAGCACGCTGGAACTCGTGCGCTACCACAGCATGATGGGATCGGCGATCGGCGAGGCCGTCATCGCCGGCCGCTTCGACGAGGCGGCGTGGACCGCCGCCGAACAGACCGCGGCCGCCCGGTCCTTCGACGGCGCGTTGGCGGCACTCGCCGGTCACGCCAGCTGGTACGCCGAGGCGATTGGCCGGATGTCCGACGACGACCTGCGCGCCGAGGTCGATGTCTTCGGCGTCGCCAGCCGCGGCACGCACCTGGTGAGCTGGGTGCTCAACGGCGGCATGGCCTATCGCATGCAGTTGTTCCTGTATCTCAAGAGCTGCGGACGCAGCGAACTGAATACCTCGAACCTGTGGTCGGGCGTGGACCCGACACCGGCCTAGCCGGCGCGCGTCAGGCCCACAGCGTCAGCGGCGGCTCGGTCACGACGCAGCGCAGCAGATCGCTGCGCGACACGATGCCCTCGAGCACACCGGTCGCCTCGTCCACGACCGGCAGGGCCGGCAGGTGGTACTCGAGCATCACGCGCGCGATGAGACGCACGTCGGCCACCGGGGCCACGGTGACGACCGGTGTCGTCATCACCTGGGCCACCGTGCGCGACAGCACGTCGCGCAGGTGGCCGTCTTCTTCGTTGAGCACCTGCAGCAGATCGGCGCGGGTGACCAGGCCCACGATGGCGCCGTCGGCGGTCAGCACCGGCGCCTGCCCCACTCCTCGCTGGGCCAGCGCGCGCCAGGCCGCCACCACGCCGGCCTCGGGCGGCAGCGCCAGCACCTTGCGGCTCATCACCTGATAGGCGTGATACACGGGCCCGCGGTCGGCCGCCGGATGCCCGGCCGAGGCGTAGGCCGCCGCGGCCGCGGCCTGATGGCGCCGTTCGTCATGCGGCAGCGGGGCCGCCGTGAGCGCGACCGCCTCGCCGGCATCCTGCTCGACGGCACGCGCCGGTGGCAGCGCCAGCACGCGGTGCGTGCGCAGCAGCAGCTCAAGCGGACCGCGAAAGACTTCGCCGTTCACACCGCGTACCCCGAACATCGCCGCCTCCGCGCTTACCGTCTCACGTTCCGGGGCCCGCGGCAACGCCCGGAGGCGTGTTGGAAATGGACCGCCGTTCCCGACCTTGTTCCTGTGACGTCTTTCCGGAGGACCCCGCACACGAACAGCGGCACGCTGGAATTCAATCCGCCGAGCTGCGCCACCGGCTGCGGCTGCCCACGCACGACCCCGGTCAACTCCGACCGCGCCGCCGGCGCTGGCTCCGCGGACACGACGTCGGACCTGCGCGCCGAGCTCGAGCGGGTGAAACAGGCCCTGTCGGCGCTGGCCGTCCGCAAGGAGGACTGACGCCGGTGGCTTACCGCCGGCCGTCGTACCAGACGAAACACTCGTCGGCGCGCGTCAGCGTGCGTCCGCCGCTCAGCACCGTGCGCACCATGAAGACGGCGATCTCACGCGGGCGGTAAAGCCGCAGCTTGCGGGCGCTCGTGTGCAGCGGGTGCCGGTGCAGAATGCGGACGGCCAGCCCGGCTCGCCGCGCCGCTCGCTTGAGCCGGCGGAAGAGGTCGATCTCTTCGCTGGCGTAGAGCGCCTGGTTGAAGCCGCCGATGCCGCGGAAGGCGTCGGCGCGCACGAAGATGAACGACCCGGCGGCCCAGCGGGTGAGGCGGCTGGTCCAGTTCCAGCTGCCGACCATGGCCCGCGCCCACAGGCGCGGGTCGTCCATGGTCACGGTGGACCCACCCGCCATCACGTCCCCGCTGGCGATCTGTGCCGCCACCTCGCCCAGCAGCGCCGGTGAGGGCTGCGAGTCGGCATCCACGAACACCAGCCAGTCGCCGCCGGCGGCTGCGGCGGCGCAGTTACGCGCCCGCGCGATCTGGTTCACTGGTTCGAACACCACGGTGGCGCCGGCGGCGCGGGCCACGTCGGCAGTGGCGTCGGTCGAGTTGTTGTCGCAGACGATGAGCTCGGTGCGCCAGCCGCGGGCGTGGAACGCCGCCATCGCGGTGCGGACCGTCGCCAGGGTGTGCGCCAGTCCCTCGGCCTCGTTGAAGGCCGGCACCAGCACCGAGATCGTCATCACTTCAGTGTAGGACGCGGCGACCGGTCTGGCCGTCCCGGCCGCTGCACGCTATGGCGCGACGCGGTTGTACTTCTTCAGTGCCGCCCGCAGGCCGTCGTGCGGCAGGCGCTCGACGCGACGGTTACCGGCGCCGGTCATCGTCTCCGCCGCCACCATCGCGTTCACGATCGCCTCCTCGGTCGCCCAGGCGGTAGCGTCGAAGATCGGGCTGATCTCTTCGTTCGACACCATCTGCAGCGCGGCCAGCCCCGACGCCTTGAAGCCGTCCGGATTCG
>JANNIB010000031.1:0-30043 GCA_031404695.1 Acidobacteriota bacterium | reverse complement strand
CACCGCCTCGATCACCGGCGCCTTCGTGGCGATGGTGCTGGCGTTCGGCAAACTGAAGGAGACCGCCGGCCTCACGACCATCCCGGTGAACGACTACGTGGCTGCCACCAGCGTCGGCATCGTCGCCGGCATGCCGCTGCTCGACCTCGCCTACGAGGAAGACTCGAAGGCAGAAGTGGACATGAACATCGTCAAGACCGGCGATGGCCGCTTCGTCGAGATTCAGGGCACCGCCGAAAGCGAGCCGTTCGATCAGACGGCGCTCAACGGCCTGCTGGAGCTGGCCTCGAGCGGCATCGACCGTCTGATCGTGGCCCAGCGCGAGATCTGCGGGCCGATCCTGGGCCGCTGATGCGCGTGCTCCGGCTGGCCACGACCAACCCCCACAAGGTGCGCGAGGTGCGCGGGCTGCTGGCCGACGTGGCCGTGCAGGTGGAGACGCTGGCGGGGGTCCCGCCGAACCCCGAGCCCGACGAGACCGCCGACACGTTCGAGGGCAACGCCCGCCTCAAGGCGCGCTACTACGCCGCGCGGTTCCCCGGAGAACTCGTGGTCGCTGAAGACTCCGGCCTCGAGATCGATGCCCTCGGCGGCGCGCCCGGAGTGCACTCCGCGCGCTTCCTCGGGGCCGACGCCTCGTATCCGGCGCGCGTTGCCGAGATCCTGCGGCGGCTCGACGGCGTGCCCGACGCACAACGCACCGCCCGCTTCATCTGCGCGATGGTCGTGGCCCGCGGCGACGACCTCCTGTTCGAGACCCGCGGCGTCGTCGAGGGCATGGTGGCGCACGTCCCGACCGGTACCGGCGGGTTCGGCTACGACCCGATCTTCTTCAGCCCGCAGCTGGGCACCACGCTGGCGGAGGCCGGCGACGCCAAGGCCGCGGTGAGCCACCGCGGGCAGGCCGTGGCGGCCCTGTCACGCTGGCTGCACGACCTGAAGTAACCTGCTCCACACCAGGGTCCATGCTGCAGATCGAACGCTCGGAACGAAGCCGCACCGCGATTCTCGACGCCGCCCTCGAGTTGTTCTCGCATCGCGGCTACGGGGCGACGAGCATGCGCGACATCGCCGGCAAGGCGGGCGTCTCGACGGGTTCGGTCTACCACCACTTCCAGGACAAGGAAGCGATCTTCCTGGCCCTGCTCGAGCAGTTCCAGGCGGTTACGAAGCGGCCCGACTTCCCCATCAACGTCGTGCTCGAACGTGGAGAGTTCCTCGAAGACTTCGCCGCGCTCGCCGAAGCCGCGCACCAGGTGCTCGCGGGCTGGCGGCCCTACCTGGCGCTCTACTACGTCGACGCCGTTGAATTCGACGGCCGGCACATCCAGCGCTTCTATGCGGATCTCGCGGCCCGCTTCGAGGAATTCGCGGAGACCCACCGCCAGCGGCTCGGGCTCGACACCCGCTTCCGCGACGACGTGCCGTTCGCGCCGGCGCTGCTGTTTGCGACGCGGGCCTTCATCTACTACTTCTCGGTGGAATCGATCTTCGGGGTCCAACAGCAGATGGGTCGGCCGACGCCGGAGGCCATCGCCCTCATCTCGGGGATCATGCGCCGCGGGATGCTGCGCCCGGTGCCGGGCACGGCAGACGTCTCGAACTAACGCGGCCCGATCCCGAGCACCCGCATCTCGTGCTCGATGAGGTGCCGCATGCCTTCGTCGAGCGGCCGCGGCGCAAAACCCAGCTCGCGCGCCGCCTTGGCGCTCGACCCCAGGTAGGTGACGCCGGCCACCACCCGCAGCGTCTCCGCACTCAGCGATGGCGGCAGGGTCGCCACTGCCTCCACTCCGGCCAGCAGCCGCGCCGCCCCCCGTAACAGGAAGGGCGGCATGCCGGCCAGTGGAGCCGGACGTCCACTGGCACGCGCCGCCGCCCGCATCGCCTCGCGCAGCGAGTGCGCGGGGCCGGCGATGATGTAGCTCTCGCCGACGCGGCCGTGCTCCATCGCTTCGATGTGCGCGTGCGCGGTGTCGTCGACGTGCCCCCAGCAGTAGGCGGTGCCGGACGGAACCAACGGGAGCCGGCGGCGAAGGTGGCGCACGAAGAGGTCGCGGATCAAGCTGGTGTCACCCGGGCCGTAGACCACTCCCGGCTGCACGATGACCAGCGGCAGTCCGGCGGCGATCGCGGGCAGCGCCACCTGGTAGTGGGCGCGCCATTTCGTCTCGTCGTAGACGGAGAGGTGCGGGCCGTCGAAGCGATAGGTCTCGTCCGCCAGCATGCCGTGGGTGTCGGAGAAGACCGCCAGGCTGCTCGTGTAGACGCCCTTCGCAATACCCAGATCGCGCATGACGTCGAGCACGTGCCGCGTGCCCTCGACGTTGGTCGCCGCGGCGAGCGCGCCGGCGTGTGGCGCGCCGGTCTTGTACCACGCTGCCAGGTGGAAGACGCCGTCCACGCCCTGCATCACGGCGCGCAGCGTGGCCGGGTCGCCGATGTCTCCCACGCGCAGCTCGCAGCCGAGCTTGGCGAGCAGCGATGCCTTCTCCGGCGACCGCACCAGCGCCACCACCTGATGGCCGCGGGTGCGCAGTTGCTTGGCTACCTCCGCGCCCACGAAGCCGGTGGCGCCGGTGACGAAGTAGCGAGACACGGGCGTCAGAATAGCGCACCCGCCTCATCGGCGCAGCGCGTCACGCCGAAGTCGTGCAGGGCGGTCGCGGATGCGGACGAGCCAGGGCATCGCGGATACAATATCGGAGCCGGACCCTAGGAACCCTCCAGCCGTCGGGGCGTAGCTCAGCCTGGTAGAGCGCTCGCTTTGGGAGCGAGAAGTCGCTGGTTCGAATCCAGTCGCCCCGACCATTCCCCGCCGCACGCGGCGGGAAGGGCTGGGCCGACGGCTTCAGGCTTCGCGCAGGGTCGGGCGGAGACGCGGCCTGCCACGCCGAAGCTCGCATCGCGAGCGAAGGCGGGCACGAATCCAGTCGAGCCGAACACGGCACTGCCGCAGCGGCAGGAAGGGCCGGGCCGACGGCTTCAGGCGTTCGCGCGGCGCCGTGGGCGCCGCGAGGACTTCAGGCTTCGCGCGAGTGCGAGTGCAACTACGGAAGCACGGTCCACTGGACCGGCTCAGTGGCCTCGTAGTCCGGCGTCCGATCGGTCGTCGGAAGCGGGTCGCCAGGACGGAGTTCACCCGGAATGAGCCACACCCGCACGTAGAGCTGCAGCGGCCGTTCGCTGCGCGGAATCGGGGCAGCCGCGGATCCCCCGCTGCAGGCACCGCTCGCCACCGAGGCGAAGACGCCGCGGGTCGTGTCGTCGCCCTCCAGCACCTGCACTGCCGACGTGGCGCCGGTTGGGCCGAGGGGCCGGTGCGTCACTTGGTAGAATTCACCCGCACGCACGGTGGCCCCTGGCGCCGGGGCCAGCCCCTCGACCCACACCGAGAGCGGCATGGCCGATCCCGGAACCGGGATGGTATGCACGCGTCGCGGTGCTCGGCAGCGCGCACATAAACCCGGTCACAGGCCCGCCACCCGAAAGCGCCGTGGGCCCGGTCGGAATACGATCGGCGCCGCCGCATGCCGACGTCATCGCCACGGCCACGAGGTAGATCCGGATTCGCTGCATGTCGTCCGGCTAGAGCGTAATGCTGGCGCGGCCCGGCCGTCCAATTCGGCCGCACCGCTTCGGGCAGCGCCACCTCCGCGCATCAACCCTTGGCGAACCCGACGGCCTCCGGTACGGTTTGCCGCGATGAACGCGACGTCGACTCGCACGTGGCTTCTGGCAGCACTCGCTGTGACCGCACTCGTCTGCGTGTCTCTCGCGACGGCGGCGGCGCAGACCGTCGAAGGCCCTGTCCTGCTCACTGCTTTCAAGGCGTGGCAGAAAACGCAGGCCGCCACGGCCGACTGGTCGGCGGCACTCGAGCAGTATCGATCGAAGCTCGTGCGCGACGGCCGCTCCTCTCACGAGGCCGACCGCGCCATCCGCCTCATCACCGCGTACGACGAAGCGGAGCTGTACGACGCGGTCTACGCCAAGCCGCCGACCTTCAACACCGCACCCAGCCAGCTTCTGGTGGACGCGACTCGAGGCGTGAAGCCGGGCCGCGCCCTCGACGTCGGCATGGGCATGGGCCGGAACGCGCTGCATCTCGCCCGCGCCGGCTGGGACGTCACAGGGTTCGACGTGTCGGCTGTGGGCGTTGGTCAGGCCCAGGCGACGGCGCGCGCCGAGGCGCTTCGGCTGCAGGCGACGGTCGCCGCCGATGAGGAGTTCGCCTTCGGCACCTCCCGCTGGGACCTCATCGCCCTCATCTTCACGATCGAGAAGCGCAGTGTCCACCGGGTGCGCGACGCCCTGCGACCTGGAGGGCTCGTCGTAGTCGAGGCCGGGATCAACCCCGACTCCACGGCGGCGTTCGGCTACGCACCGGGCGAGTTGCTGAAGATCTTCGACGGCTTCGACATCCTGACGCACGAGCAGGCCGAGGGCACCTACGACTGGGGCCCGGAACGGATTCAGCTGGTGCGCTTCGTCGCGCGCAAGCCCGCGCGATAGGCGAGCCTCCCCCGGTCACGGCTCTGGTTCTACCGCGATCTCGCCAGCGCTTGACATTGTACTAATGTACTAGTACATATGACGCCGTGAGCCTGCTCTCCGTTGACCCGCGCGACCGGACGCCGATCTACGCGCAGATCGACCGCGGCATCCGCGCCGCCATTGCCACCGGCCGCCTCGGCAGCGGTGACCAGCTCCCGACCGTGCGGCAGCTGGCGGTGGAGCTGAAGATCAACGCCAACACGGTGGCTCGCGTCTACGGTGAGCTCGAACGCGCCGGGGTGCTCGAGACGCGGCGCGGCGTGGGGTCGTTCGTCACGGCCACACCGGCGCAGGCGCACCCGAAACGCGAGCGTGACCGCCGCGTGAACGCCTTTGCGACGCGGGTGCTGGCAGACGCCGCCGCTGCCGGCATCGACCTGACCGAACTGCTGGACGCGCTCGCCCGCCGGGCGCAGGGAGAATGACATGGCCGCTGTAGCCTTCCGTCTCAACATCCTGTCGGTGGCGATTGCAGGCGCATTCGCCGGGGTCGCCGGCCTCGTCTGGGGCGCCACCAGGATGCTGCCTCTGGCAATCGGCATCGCCGCCCTTGGCGTGGTGGCGGCGGCCGCACCGCGCATCGCCCGGCAATGGGAACGCGCCGTAGTGCTGCGCCTCGGCCGCTTCGTCGGCCTGCGTGGACCCGGGCTGTTCTGGGTCGTGCCCTTCGTGGACTCGGTCTCGAGCTGGGTCGACCAGCGCACGGTGACGACCAGCTTCGCCGCCGAACAGACACTCACGCGCGACACCGTGCCGGTGAACGTGGACGCGGTGCTCTTTTGGCTGGTGCACGACGTCGAACGCGCGGCCCTCGAGGTGCAGGACTACGAACAGGCCGTCAGCTGGGCGGCGCAGACGGCCCTGCGCGACATCATCGGCCGCACGACCTTGGCAGACCTGCTCCGCGGGCGCGAGCAAATCGAAGCCGACCTCCAGCACCTCATCGACCAGCGCTCGAACCCCTGGGGTGTCACGGTGTCGTCGGTCGAGATGCGCGACGTCGTCATTCCCGGTGCGCTGCAGGACGCCATGTCGCGCGAGGCGCAGGCGGCGCGCGAGAAGCAGGCCCGCATCATCCTCGGCCAGGCCGAAATGGAGATCGCGCACTCGTTCCACGAGGCGGCCAAGGTGTATCAGAACAACCCGACGGCGTTGCACCTGCGGGCGATGAACATGCTCTACGAGGGCCTGAAAGAGAAAGGCGCGCTGATGTTGATTCCAAGCAGCGCCGTCGAGTCGATGGGCATGGGCGGGCTGCTGGGCGCCGCCGCCCTTCGTCAGCAGTCGCTGACGGCCAGCAGCCCGGCCCCGGACACGACGGCGTAGCCTGCCGAGCGCCACCATGACAACGGCCTACCGCCTCGCCCTCGTCGTGGCGCTCGCCTCAGGAGAGGCGCTCACCGGTCGCCAGGCGTTGCCTGCGGCTGGGCCCATCGAGCCGGTGGAGGCCATCGTCGACGCGTTCCGCACCCACGATCTGGTGGCGGTGAGCGATCCGCACGGCAACGCGCAGACGCAGGCGTTCCTGCGGGCGCTTTTGCGGGATGCGCGATTCAACCAGGTCGTCGATGACATCGTCGTCGAGATCGGCAACGCCCGCTACCAGGACCTGGTGGACCGCTACACACGCGGCGACCGTGTCGCGCTGCGCGCGCTTCAGCCGGCGTGGCAGAACACCACCGTGCCCAATCAGATCTGGGCCGACGAGGAGCTCTTCGCCATCGTGCGCGCGATCAATGCCTCTCGTCCCCGCGCTCGACAGATGCGGATCCTGCTTGGTGACCCGCCCATCGACTGGACGGTGGTGCGCACCCGCGACGACCATTTCCGGTGGCTGGCGATGCGCGACAGTCATCCGGCCGCGGTGATCCAGGTCGAGGTGCTCGCCAGACGACGCAAGGCGCTCGTCGTCTACGGCCACATGCACTTCCAGCGTCGCAACGTCATGTCGAATCTGGAGATGACGGATTGGCGGGCACACACCCTCGTCAGCCTCGTCGAGCAGGCCGGCCCCACACGCGTGTATTCGATCTGGCGTCTCGACAGCCCGTTGCCGGACCTGTTGCCCAACCTCGCCTCGTGGCCCACGCCGGCTCTCGTCGCGGTGAAGGGCACCGGGCTGGGCGCAGCCGACATCACCGCGATTCTTCCGGCCCGACCGCGGATCGCGTTTCAGAACGGCGCCATGGTGCCAGTGACCAAGGATCAGTGGCGTCCGCTGGCCATCGAGGACCAGCTCGACGCATTGCTCTATCTGGGACCGGGCGCCGACATGACCGCGGTCGTCGTGCCCCCACGCGCGTGCGACGGACCGGGATTCGTGGCAGAGCGGCTTCGGCGTATCGTGCTTGCGGGCATCCCGGCGTTCGAAGCTGACCGCATCAGGACGCTCTGCGGTCCGACGGCGCGGTAGGACGCGGCTACTCCTCTCGGAGCACATCGGCCGGCGAGATGCCGAGCGCCCGTCGCACAGGAATGGCGCAGCCAAGTCCGACGACGAGCGTCAGCACGCCGAGGGCGACGGCCAGCACGAGCGGATCGGCCACCCGCAGCGCCGTCTGGCGTACGGGCGCAAATGCCCGGTCCCAGGCGATGGCACCGACCAGGCCGCCGGCAAGACCGAGCCGGCGCGCGAGCGCCGAGCACGACCCGAAGGCCGGATTCGCGGCGCTGTTGGGCGGCTCGGTGCGCGACCATCGCGTAGAGGCCCACGGTGGCCAGCAGAAACGTCGCCAGGCACACCATCGACGCCAGCCGGGCGCTCACGCGACGCCCTGGCTGAGAAGCATCCGTCCGAGTGTCCAGGGCAGGCTGACGTTTCCCGCACCGGCGCTCCGGCCGTCGCCCACCCGCTGCAGCCTCGGGGCCGCCATCGACGTCGCTCCGGCTGACGCGTTGACCGCCGCTGCCGCCAGGGTGACGAGATCGATGTGCGCCATCGCCGCCCGCTTGACGAACACGGCTGTGCCGACCTGGCGCACGCGCGCCGCCAGCCCGTCGAGTGCAACCCGCTCGGGGTTGCGAAGGTGCGGACGCGAGTCGGGGCTTGCCGATCGAAGACGAGCGGGGTGACGTCGAACCGCGTATGGTCGGGGTGGGCCACGATGTCGAGCAGGATCTGCGCTTCGATCCGCAGACGATGCACGTCGGCGGACGACCAGCGGGCGGCGCCCGCCAGCGACGCATCGACGACGCCGGGCGCGTGCCGTTCGACGGCGGTGACCCACTGCTCGAGGAGTGCCGGCGTCCAGTCCGCACCTCCGCGCTGGGCGGCATCGGCGCATGACAACGCCGGTGGCCAACGACGTTTCGCGAACCCGCCGCCAACGGGTGACGGACGTGTCGCAAAGCGCGCTGGCTCTCCGGATCTGCAGACGGCTGCGCCGAATCCCGCTCGGTCGTGGCCGCCCATCCCGGGATTCCATGCAGCCCTGCGTCGCAGGACGACCTCGCCCGCGTTACGATGAGAGGAACCCTCTGATGATCCGCTGGCGCTCCTCCACCCAACTCGCCTACTCGGGCGAGCAGTTCGCGGACATCTTCCGCGCGACCGCCCAGTGGTCGCGCACCTCGCACATCCCGGTGGACGTCACCTCGGCGCAGGAAGCCGTGGACCAGCTCGGAGACGGGCTGTGGTACGACCTCGAGGTGATGCTGGCGCTGCAGACCGGCGGCACCCGCGAACTGGGTGAACTTGCCGCGCATCTGGTCGCGACGCTCGACACCGGCTGGACGGTGAGCCCCGATGGCGATCGGCTGCGGTGTGAGTTCGATCTGCGGCGGCAGGCGGGCACGACCGCCCCGCCGAGCTCCGCGCATCACTGACGCGGTCCGACCGCGCGCCCGGCGTGCGATAGGATGACGCCATGACGAACGTCCTCGTGCCGGTCGACGGGTCAGCGAGCGCGACGCGCGCCGTGCGCTGGGTCGCGAAGGTGCTGGCCGGCCAGTCCGGCGCCCGGGTGCAACTGCTGCACGTGCAGCCGGCCATCGACGCCTGGGAAGTCCGCAGCCATCTCGGCGCCGACGACATCGCCCGCTGGCAGTCCTCGGGCTCGAAGGCCGTACTCGATCCGGCCGCCGCGATCCTGCGAGAGGCCGGCCTCGACGTCCAGACGCACGCGGCCGTCGGTGACATCGCCTCGGAAGTGGCCGCGCATCTGACGCGCCTCGGCTGCGACGCCGTCGTGATGGGCACCCGCGGGCTCGGACCGGTGCAGAGCCTGCTGCTCGGGTCGACCGCGATGAAGGTGATTCACCTCGTCGAGGTGCCGATCACCCTCATCAAGTAACGCGGGCGCTACTGCCCGGGCCAGCGGCCGGGGGTGTACGGCACGCCCGCCGCTTCCAGTTCCTGCTCGAACTTGCGGATCTCGGTTTCGAGGCTCCGGAGCAGGCCCACCGTGGCCGTCACATCATCGGCCGCGATGGTGTAGTTCTGCTGCTGCGTGGCGGTGGGCGCGCCGGTGAGGCCGCGGGCACCCGCCGCCGCCGAGTTCACCCGCGCCTGCACGCTCGACGGCGCCCCTGACTCGAGGCCCCGCAGCGTCTCGTCGCCGCGCAGCGTGCGCAGCACCGCCACGACGCGCCGGTCGAGGCCCACCGCGGTATCGAGCAGACGCACGGCGGCCCCTGATTCCACGACCGCGCGGCGGATCGCCTGCGTGCGCGTGCGCACCTGGTTGGCCTGCTCCAGCGCGCCGGTGAAGGTGCGTTGAAGGCGGAAGACGCGCTCCTGGTAGTCGCGCGCCGACGTGATCATGGCCGGTGTCAGCGTGATGGCGGGATCGGGGTTGACGATGAGCGTCTGCGAATCGCCAACGGTCGAGGTCTGGCCGCCGACCCGGCGCGAGAGCGCCAGCGTGTAGGTGCCCGGGGCCACGAAGCCACCGAGCGCCTGCTGGCCACCGAAGCCGCCGCCAACGCCCTGGCCGCCGCCGGCCGGTGGCAGCGCCGCGCCGACGCCGCGCAGGTCCCAGGTGGCGCGATGCACGCCCCGACCGCCGGCCACCACCAGCCGGCGCACGATCGCCCCGGCCGCGTTGGTCACCGTGAGGTAGGTCTGCGGCGCTTCCTCGTCGGCTTCGGCCGTGAGCTGCGCCTGCGTGGGATAGGGCGGCGTCTCCTTCTTCGCTTCGGCGGCGCGCGCCGCGTCCTGTCGCCGCTCCTTGAGCGTCTTCGGCGCCTCCTTGACCCAGTAGGTCACGGTGGCACCAAACGGCCGGTTCTCACCCATCCACAGCTGCTCGCCCTGGAAGCCGCGGGCGCGACCGGTCTCGGGCAGCTCGATCACGGCCGGTTTGGTCAGAAAGATATGCGCGTCCTTCGCGAAGGTCGCGGCCGACATCTGCCGCAGCGGCGAGAAGTCGTCGAGCACGTAGTAGCCGCGGCCGAACGTCGCCAGCACCAGGTCGTTCTCGCGCTCCTGCATCGCCATGTCGCGCACCGGGATGGTGGGCAGGTTGGTGCGCAGCCGGAGCCACTTCTTCCCGCCGTCCACGGTGAAGAACAGGCCGAACTCGGTGCCGGCGAAGAGCAGATCCGGATTCACCGGGTCCTCCGCAAACGCCAGCACCGGCCCGTTGGCGGGCAGGTCGCTGGCAACCGCCGTCCACGACGCGCCACGCGTGGTGCTCTTGAAGATGTAGGGCTTGAAGTCGCCGTTCTTGGTGTTGTCGAAGAGCGCGTAGACGGTGCTCTCGTCGCTCTTGCCGGCGAAGAGGCGCTGCACGTAGACGCCGTAGGAGCCGTAATCGGGCAGCCCCGGCAGGCGTTCACTGCGTCGCCAGCTGGTGCCGCCATCGAGCGAGATCTGTATTAGCCCGTCGTCGGTGCCTACATACAGCAGGCCCTCACGCCGACGCGACTCGGCCACCGCCGAGATGTTGCCCCAAGTGGCCGTGGACTGATGTTGCGCCACCGCTTCCGGCGGCCAGACGCGGCCCATCACCGGCAACATGTTGCGGTCGGTCTGCGAGGTCAAGTCGCCGCTCACGGCCCGCCAGGTGTTGCCGCGGTCGTCGCTGCGGAACAGCGTGTTGGCGCCGAAGTAGAGCCGGGCCGGATTGTGCGGGCTGATGATGAAGGGCGACTCCCAGTTGAAGCGCAGCGGCGGCTCGCCCTTCCCTTCCACCGGCCGGATGTTGACGCGCTCGCTGGTGCGCCGATCGAGCCGCACGATGCCGCCGTACTGCGACTCGGCGTAGACGATGTTCGGGTCGGTCGGATCGACGCGCGCCACGAAACCGTCGCCGCCGGTCACGATGAACCAGTCGTTGTTGGTCGAGCCGTCGGGCCCGCGCGAGCGTGACGGCCCGCCGAGCGTGCTGTTGTCCTGGGTGCCGCCGTAGATGTTGTAGATGGGCGAGGCGTTGTCGACTTCGACGTTGTAGAACTGGGTGATCGACAGGTTCGCGAAGTGGCGCCACATCCGGCCACCGTCCCAGCTCTCGTAGAGGCCGCCGTCGCAGCCTTCGAGCAGGTGGTCGGTGTTGGCCGGGTCGATCCAGAGATAGTGGTTGTCGACGTGCTTGTTGCGCTCGCCCAGATCACGAAAGGTGCGGCCGCCGTCGTCGGAGATCTGCGTCTGCACCGTCATCACGTAGAGCCGGTCGGCGTCTTTCGGGTCCGGGTGGATGTTCTTGTAATACATCGCCTGCGCCTGCACGTTGCCGCGGCGCTCCCAGCTCTCACCGGCATCCTGCGAGACGTAGAGGGCGGTGTTCTCGGCGGTCTCGACTTTGGCGTAGACGAGGCCGGCGCGCGCCTCCGAGAACGCGATGACGATCCGGCCGACGTCGCCGGTCGGCAGGCCCGTGCGCACGCGTCGCCAGGTCTTGCCGGCGTCCACCGACTTGTGCAGGCCGCTTTCGGGGCCGCCGTGGATGAGCGTCCAGGAGTGACGCCGCCGCTGATGCGCCACCGCCAGCATCACGTCGGGCTGGCGCGGATCGATGGCCACGTCGCTCACGCCGGTGTGCTCGCTGATCTCGAGCACCTTCGCCCACGTCGTGCCGCCGTCGATGGTCTTGTAGAGGCCGCGGTCGCCGCCGGCCGACCACAGCGGTCCGTAAGCTGCGGCGAAGACCACGTTCGAGTCGCGCGGGTCGATGACGATCCGCCCGATGTGCTCGGACGTCTTGAGCCCGACGTTGCGCCAGGTGCGGCCGGCGTCGTCACTCTTGTAGAGGCCGTCGCCGTAGCCGACGCTGCGCTGGTTGTTGGCTTCGCCGGTGCCTACCCAGATGGTGTTCGGATTGGCGCCATCGATGACGACCGCGCCAATCGAATACGACGCTTCGTCCTGGAAGACCGGCGTGAAGGTGATGCCGGCGTTGGTGGTCTTCCACACGCCGCCCGAAGCCACGCCGATGTACCAGGTCTGCTTGTCGTCGGGATGCACGGCGATGGCGGCAATGCGGCCCGACATCAGCGCCGGTCCCACCGCGCGGAGCCGGAACTCGGAGAACGTGCCTGCGCTGAAGGGATCCTGCGGGCCGGCACTCGTGGCCTGGCCGGTCGCGGCCGCGGCGGCGCCCTGCGGCGCGGGCGCCGAGGCGCCGGCGCCCACCGCCCATGTCAGCACGACGGCAGCCAGCGCCGCCCCACACGTTCTCAGACCCAGATACATACGATTCGTCCTGTCGCGGAAGAGCCGGCGTCGCGCCGGCCCTGTCGATTATAGGGGGCGGGCCCCGGCACTCAGCCCAGCCGCGCGAGAACGCGGGTGGCGACGTGGTGACCAATGGCGAGCGATGCGGTGGCCGCCGGCGACGGCGCGTTCAGCACGTGCACCATGCGGCCGGCCTCGACGAAGGCGAAGTCGTCCACCATCGTCCCCGCGGGTGTGAGAGCCATCGCGCGGACGCCCGAGCCGCCGGGCAGAAGGTCGTTCGCGGTGATCGCCGGCACCAGGCGCGCGAGCGTGGCCGCGAAGTGCGCCTTCGAGAGCGAACGGCGAATCTCGGCGATGCCGGTGGAGACGTGAGCGCGGATGAAGCGGCGCACGCCGGGGCTCGCTGCGAAGTCGGCGAGGTCGCGCAGCGACACATCGCCCCACGTGTAGCCCTCGCGCGCCAACGCCATCACCGCGTTCGGACCGGCCTCCACGCCGCCGGCGGCCATCCGCGTGAAGTGCACGCCAAGGAACGGGAAGCCGGGATCGGGCACGGGATAGATGAGGTGACGCACCAGCGATTGCCGGGCCGGTGCCAGCGTGTAGTACTCGCCACGGAAGGGCGCGATCACGATGTCGGTGGCGACGCCCGAGGCGGCGGCGACCCGATCGGCCTGCAGCCCGGCGCAGGCCACCATCGCGCCGACGTGCCAGGTGCCGTCGGAGACCTCCACGCGCACACCGGCGCGCTGGTCCTGCGCGCGCAGGAACGCCGCGCGACACTCGACGGCGCCGCCCTGCGCGGCGATCTCGGCGGCGAGCGTCCGCGCCACGGCCGGGTAGTCGGCGATGCCGGCTTCCGGCACGTGCAGGGCGCGGAGTCCGGCGGCGTGCGGCTCGATGTTCGCGAACTCCCGTGGCGTCATCGCCGTCACGGCGAGGCCGTGCTCGACGCCACGCAGACGCAGCGCTTCGAGCCGCGGCAGTTCGTCCTCGCGCGTCGCCACGACCAGCTTGCCGCAGACGTCGTGCGCGAGTCCATGCGCGCGGCAGAACTCCACTATCCGCACACGTCCCTCGGCGCACAGGCGCGCCCGGGCGCTGCCGGGCGTGTAGTACAGCCCGGAGTGGATGACGCCGCTGTTATGCGACGAC
This sequence comes from Acidobacteriota bacterium, assembly GCA_031404695.1. GTDB lineage: Bacteria > Acidobacteriota > Vicinamibacteria > Vicinamibacterales > UBA2999 > CADEFD01. The sequence continues at coordinate 16,716 of JANNIB010000031.1, read as the reverse complement.
TGATGCGCCGCCACCCGCGGCTCCTTCTCGAAGACGACCACGCGCTGCCGATGGGTCGTCGCCAGCGCATGTGCGGTCGCGAGCCCGACCAGTCCGGCGCCCACGACGGCGATGTCGGCAGTGCGTGTCACAACTCCCGGAATTGTAACGGGGTCTGACCCCGTTACAATTGAGGCGGTTTCTGCCTCATGACCACACGACCGACGCTCTTCATCCGCCCCGCCCGTTCAACCGATCTCGAAGTCCTGGTCGCCGGTAACGTCGCGATGGCGCGCGAGACCGAGCAGCTCACCCTCGACCTGCCGACGCTGCGCGCCGGCGTCTCGGCGGTGCTCGAAGGGCGCGTGCCCGGGCAGTTCCGGGTCGCTGAACACGAGGGTCGCGTGGTCGGCCAGCTGCTCATCACCTACGAGTGGAGCGATTGGCGGAACCGGCCGGTGTGGTGGATCCAGTCGGTGCACGTGGCCGACGATGCGCGGCGACTCGGGGTCTTCCGCGCGCTCTACGCCCACGCCCGGGCCGAGGCGATCGCGGCCGGCGCCGGCGGGCTGCGGCTCTACGTGGACGAGACCAACGCGCGCGCGCGCAGGCCGTCTATACGTCGCTCGGCATGAACGGCGGCCACTACCGCGTGTTCGAAGACATGTTCGCCGAGCCTGAGAAGACGTAGCGGGGACTGTCCCTATTCAAGCCAGAGCCTGACTTCGGCCAAGTTTTAAGTGCGAAGTCGGGCTCGGGCTTGAATAGGGACAGTCCCCGGTCAGCGCACGCCTGGCAGCCAGATCGACGTCTTGACGACGAAGAAGTTCGTGCCGGTCGCCCCGAGCGATCGGAACATGTCGGCCGGGCCGACGTAGTCGCCGCGCACTTCGGTGCCGGAGCGGCTTTGCTGCCACACGACGAAGAGCGTGCTGCCCGGACGCCACTCCCAGCGCAGCACCACGTTGCTGCGAAACGACAGCGTGTTGAAGTCGCGGTTGCGCAGCGACAACGTGGTGCCGTCGACGCCCACCGTGCGGCTGCCGTCCGGCAGCACGGTCATCGTCGTGCCGTCGGTGCCGTAGAGCAGCCGCTCGCGGCTCCTCGGCGCCGCCAGTTCGCCGTAGTCGTAATAGCGGCCCGACGCGGCAAACGGCTCGGCGTAGACGTCGAGGTTCATATCGGGCTTCACCGTCAGCCCGAGCCGGAACTGCGTCGCGACGGTGCTGCGGTCGATGAACGCGAACACGTAGCGTGAGCCGTAGGTCTCGGGACGGCCGCCGGCGAGCGTCGACACGTACTGCTGCGGCTCGGTCAGCTTCTCGTAGTACGGCTCGGCCGACAGCTGCCAGCGCGGCGCCGGACGCACCGACAGGAGTGTGCTGATGCGACGCTGGCGAAAGCCGTCGTCGTTGCGCGACAGTTGGGACGCGACTGTCCACCGTGTCTGCGCGCCGGCGCGGTTGCCCAGGGAGAGGGCGGCGGTGACGCCAGGTCCGCGTCCCATCAGCGGGCCGCCGCGCGTGAGCGAGACGCTCGTCTGCGGCAGGTCGCGGCGGACCGCCACCGAAGTGGTCCAGAAGTTCGCCCACGTCAGGTCGATGGCCGAACGCACGGAGCCGGCCTGCATAAGCCGTCGCAGCGTGGTGTCAGTGTTCACGTCGGCGCGGATCGAATAGGCGCGGAAGACGCGGCCCGGCTGCGTCTCGCGGTAGCGGAGCGTGGCGTTGCTCAACCAGCCGTCGGCGCCGTTCAGGATCGCGAAGTCGTTGGTCTCGAAGTTCTCCGAGTCGATCTTCGTGTTCACGCCCCACAGCCAGTGGCGCCCGCCGGTGCGATCGAAGTTGGCCTGGAACGTCCAGCCGCCGAGCGATGTCAGGGTCGGGTCGAGCGGCGAATAGGTGCGGTCGGGCCGCTGGGCGAAGTGCGCGCTCGCCCGCTGCACGCGTTCGATCGCCTTGGCCGTGCCGCTCACGACCGAGCCGCCGGCGGCGGCGCGGAACTCGTACTGTCCGCCGGCGAAACGCAGCGTCGTGTTGCCGGCAAACGCCACCGCGTCGCGCGTCTGCAGGTCGGCCAGCGGATCGCCGTCCGCGAAGTCCCGATGCACGACGCTGGCGATGAGCCCCGCGGTCGAGGCCTGCGAGCCGAACTCCTGCAGCACGCGCCCGAGCGCGTAGTAGGCGCGCGGGGCCACCGTGACATCGCGCCGCGTGAGCGCCGCGCCGGTGGCCACCTCCGCGGATTCCTCCGCCGTCACCGCCGTGAGGAACCCGAGCGATGTCTTCGACGGCAGCCGGCCGGTGAGCTTGGCCGCGCCGATGATCGTGCTGTTGGTGGGATAGTCCACGTAGTCGCCCACGGCCGGCCCGACGGGCCGCGCACCCACGCGCCGCGAGTAGTAGAAGTTCGGGTGGCCGATATTGAAGAGCGTTGCGCCTTCGAGGAAGAACGGCCGACGCTCAGGGAAGCGCGTCTCGAAGGCCGTCAGGTTCACTTCCGCCGGATCGGCTTCCACCTGGCCGAAATCGGGATTGATGGTGGCTTCGAGCGTCAGATTCGGCCCCACTCCCATTTTGATGTCAGCGCCCACGCGGCCCACCTGATTCAGCCCGGCCTGGAACGGATTGCCGGTGCCCGAGGGGTACACCGTGCTCGCCGCCGCCACGTACGGCGACACTTCGAGTCGGCGCGCCGCGGGAACGTCCGCCACGCCGTTCAACTCGCCGAACCGTGACGACCACGCACGTACGGTGCGCGGGATGAGCACCCAGTCGTCCTCTTCGTTGAGCGTTGGCCGGAAGCGCTGGATGTTGAGGCCCCAGGTCAGGTCGTCCACCGGGTTGAAGCGCAGCTGCGCGAAGGGGATCCAGATTTCAGCCGTCCAGCCGTCGGCGTCCATCGTGGTCGCCGTGTCCCAGACCAGGTCGTAAGTGACATCGAAGGTCTCCTCGGTGTCGGTGCCGTGGAAGCGGTCGAGCCGCACACCCGCCGCCGTCACGCCGAGCACGACCGCAGTGCGATGGTCGAAGAAGGTGTCGAGGCCGATCAGGATGCGCTCGGCCTGGTCGACGATGTCGCGGCGGCCCATCGGCGCCTGGATGCCGCGGGCGTTGGTGCTGTGCATCCGGGCGCCCACGTAGAAGGCGCGCTCGTCGTAGGCAAAGCGCACTTCCATGGCGTCGGTCGGCGGCGCGCCCTGCGTCGGCTCCTTCTGCACGAAGTCGGTGACCGGCCTCGCATGGCTCCACGCTTCTTCGGTGAGACGGCCGTCCAGGGTGATCGCGCCCGCCGGCACCCGCGTCGCCGAGGCGCGTTTGCCCGTGGTCGGTGCCGGCACCGCGTCCTGGCGGGCATGCGCGGGCAGCGGCCACAGCGACAGGACCAGCAGCAGAAGGCCCCGCGCACGCCACGCGGGAACGAGAGGACGGACAAAGCGGCGGGTCGTCAGGGCGACGAGATGATAACGCAGGGTGTACCATCCTGCCCGGCATGGCACAGTCTTCGACGGTCTACGCCGTCACCATCGATCTCTCCAACGTGGACCGCGGCGTCTACCAGACGCTCGATCTCAGAGTCGCGCGGCACCCGTCGGAAACGGCGGAGTATCTGGTGACGCGCCTGCTCGCCTACGCGCTCGAACACGAAGACGGCATCACCTTCGGTGATGGCCTGTCGACGGCCGACGAACCCGCCGTGGTGGTGAAGGACTTGACCGGCCGCACCACCGCGTGGATCGAAGTCGGGATGCCGTCGGCCGATCGGATGCACCGGGGCAGCAAGCTGGCGGGACGGGCCGCCCTCTACACGCACCGCGATCTGCGGCAGGTGCTGGCGCAGCTCGACGGCCAGCGCGTGCACCGCGCCGCCGAGATTCCCGTTTACGCGTTCGAGAAGGCGTTCGTGGATCCGCTGGCCGCCGCGCTCGATCGGCGCTCGCAGTGGACGCTCAACGTCATGGACGGCCAGCTCTACGTGGAAAGCGCGGCGGGCTCGCTGGCCATGCCGCTGGTGGCCTCGCACTTCTCGTGAGCCACTCGCATCTACCGGCGCGTCGGCACGCCGGTGGTGCCGACACCCGATCAGTTCCACGCGCTGCAGCACGAGGCGCGCCAGCAGTGACACCGACCGCTGCCGGCAACATGCGCGCGGTCTGGCACCGCCTACTGCGCGGCGAGGTTCGGCCGGCCCTTGCGCAGCACGAACGTCTGGATCTTGCCGGTGGCGGTCTTGGGCAGCTCCGCCACTGGCGAGAAGCTGTGCGGCACCTTGAAGTGCGCCAGGTGCGCCCGGCAGAACGCGCGCAGCTCGGCCGGCGCCGCTTCGCAGCCGGCGCGGAAGACCACAAACGCGTGCGGGGCCTCGCCCCAGGTCTGGTCCGGGAACCCGACCACGGCCGCTTCGAGCACCGACGCATGCCGGAGCAGCGTGGCCTCGACCTCCACCGACGAGATGTTCTCGCCGCCGCTGATGATGACGTCTTTCAGGCGGTCGCGGATCTCGATGTAGCCATCGGGATGCACGACGGCGGCATCGCCGGAATGGAACCAGCCGTCGCCCATGACCGCGTTGGTCGCCGCCGGATCGTCGTAGTAGCCGGCCATCACGACGTTGCCGCGCACGACGATTTCACCGCGCGTCTCGCCGTCGGCCGCTACCTCGGCGCCCGAGGGATCGACCACGCGCACCTCGCCGCCGGTGAGCTGCTCGACGCCCTGCCGTGCTTTTTGGCGCGCGCGGTCATCGGGGGCGAGGGCCGTATGTTCGGGCAGCACCTCGCAGATGGTCATGAGCGGCGAGGTTTCCGTCAGGCCGTAGAGCTGGGTCACGACCCAGCCGAGGTCGTCCTCGATGCGCTGGATGGTCGCCGGCGCCGGCGGAGCGCCGGCGGTCAGCACGCGCACGCCGGCCGGCACGGCGGCCTTGAGGTCGGCCGGGGCGTTCGCCAGCGCGATGAGCACCGTGGGCGCCGCGCACAGGAACGTCACCTCCTCGGCGGCGATGAGCCGGAACACCGCCGCCGGGTCGACCTTGCGCAGGCACACGTGACGTCCGCCGATCGCGGTGACGATCCACGTGAAGGTCCAGCCGTTGGCGTGGAACATCGGCAGCGTCCAGAGATAACGGTCAGCGGCCGACATCGGCATGTGGATGAGCATGCCGACGGCGTTCACCCAGGCGTTGCGGTGCGTGATCATCACGCCCTTCGGACGGGAGGTCGTCCCGCTCGTGTAGTTGATCGTGAGCAGGTCGGTCTCCGTGGCCGCAGGCCGCACCGGACCTGGCGCCGCCGCGGTCACCAGCGCCGCGTAGTCGAGCCAGCCCTCACGCGCGCCCGAGAGCGCCACGAAATGCCGCACGCCTGGCAGCTCCGGCCGTAGTTGGTCGACCGCGTCGAGGTAGTCGTGGTCCACGCACACGACCGTCGCGCCGCTGTGCTGGATCAGGTAGTGGAACTCCTCGGGCGCCAGGCGGAAGTTGATCGGCACGAGCACGGCGCCGATCTGCGGCACCGCGTAGAACGACGCCAGCTGCTGGTGCGTGTTCGGCGAGATGTAGGCCACGCGCTCGCCGCGGCCGATGCCGAGCGTCTGCAGCGCCGTCGACCAGCGATCGCAGTGGTCGAAGAACTGGGCGTAGGTCCAGCGGAGGCCGCCGTCCACGACCGCCTCCCGCCCGGCGTATAGCCGCCGCGCGCGGCGCATGAATTCGAGAGGGCTGAGCGGAGTCTCCATGGCGCGGCCATCCTATCGCGAGAGCGGTGCGGGCGGCGGGCGGGGCGAAACCGGCTACGGCGGCGGCAGCGCGTAGGCGACGAGCGCGGCGTTCAGCCCGGCCCCGGTCGCGACCACGACGTATTGCCGCCCCTGATGCAGATAGGTCATGGGCGACGCCATGGGCCCCGGCACCGGCGGCTCGATCGCCCGCAGGTGCGCGCCGGTGACCGGGTCGAACACGTGCAGCTTGCGCGTCTCGGGCGGCGGCGGCTTCAGGCCGGCCGGCGGCGGCGGCGCGAGGTTGCCGCCCCCCTGCGCGATGAAGAGCAGCGTGCGCGTCAGCAGCGGATTGCCGCGTGTCTCCATGCCGAGCGGCGGCAAGTCGAGCGCGGCCAGCAGCGGGTGGCGGCGCGGGCCCTCGCCCACTGGCGAGGTCCACGCCAGCGTGCCCTCGCGGAGGTCGAGCGCCGTGACGCGGCTGTAGGGAGGTTTGGTCAACGGCAGCCCGTCGATCGACGGCGTCAGCATCTGGCCGCCGCGGCGGAACTGGAAGTTGCTGGCTGCGGGGTCGGGTTTCACCAGCTGCACGATGGTCGGACTCGTCATCGACGGCACGAACAGCCGTCCGCGCTCCGGGTCGAAGGCGGCGCCGCCCCAGTTGGCACCGCCCACCCAGCCGGGTAACTGCGCCGTCCCGCGCTCGGACGGCGGCGTGAAGAGCGGACCGCGATCGTAGGGCGCCAGCGCCGCCAGGGCCCGCTGGCGCAGCTCCGGCGTGAAGTCGATGAGGTTGTCGTCGGTCATCCCCTGCCGCTCGAAGGCCGGCGGCTTCGACGGCACCGGTTGCGTCGGGAACGTGCGCTCGCCGGGCACCGCCGATTGCGGCACCGGTCGCTCCTCGATCGGCCACACGGGTTGCCCGGTGCGCCGATCGAGCACGTAGGTGAAGCCCTGCTTGCTGACCTGTGCGAGCGCCTGCACGGCGCGTCCACCAACGGTGATGTCGACCAGCGTCGGCGCGGCCGGCAGGTCGTAGTCCCACACGCCGTGGTGCACGGCCTGGAAATGCCAACGGCGGGTGCCGGTCTTGAGATCGACCGCCACGATCGACTCGGCGAACAGATTCGCCCCTGGACGGTGCCCGCCGTAGAAGTCGTTGGTCGGCGTGCCGAAGGGCAGGTAGACGAGGCCGAGCGCCGGATCGGCCGACATCGTCGTCCACACGTTGGTGCTGCCGGTGTACTCGGCGGCGTCGCCGCTCCACGTGTCGTGGCCCAAGGTGCCCTTCTCGGGAATCGAGCGGAACGTCCACAGCCGGCGTCCGCTGCGCACGTCGAAGGCCGTTACGTCGCCGCGCGGCCATTCCTTGGTGTTCGGCCCGTCGTGCACGCTGGCGCCCACGACGACCAGGTCGCCCACCACCAGCGGCGCCGAGCTGTTCGAGAACGTGGTCGCCCGCGTCGCCCGCGCCACGCCGTCCATCAGATCCACGCGTCCAGCCGTGCCGAACGCCGGATCGAGCGCGCCGGTGGCGGCATCTACGGCAATCAGATACGCGTCGCCGGTGCCGAGCAGCAGCCGCTCGCGCGTGCCGTCGGTCCAGTAGGCCAGGCCTCGATGCACGTAGCCGAGATTGCCGGGGCGGGTGCGCCATGAGCCGGCGTCGAAGGTCCAGCGGCTCTGCCCGGTGGCCGGATCGATGGCCGCGATGACGCCGAGCGAGGTCACCGAATAGAGCACGCCGCGCGCCATGAGCGGCGTGTCCTGATAGGCGCCGGGCCGCGCCGTCGGGTTGGCGGCAACGATGGCGTTATCAGGCGACGGCCACTGCCACGCGACCGCCAGGCGTGGCAGCGTGTCTTTCGCAATCTGGGTCAGCGGCGCGTATTTGCGCGAGGCGAGGTCGCCGCCGTAGACGCGCCACTCGCCCGCCGGTGTCTGGGCGCCGGCGCGGACGAACAGGACCAGCGCCGTGAGGGCGCCCACGCCGCACGCCGTCCACAGACGCGTCCGCATGTCAGTCCATCACCGCCTGGTAGGCCAGATTGCGCGCGTAGCCGTGAATCTGCGTCACGGCGCCGAAACCGCGGCCCTGGTACTGAATCATGCCGATGAAGACGACCTCCTTCACGGGATCCACCCAGAACCACGTCCCGCCGATGCCCCACCAGTGGAACGACCCATCCGAATACGGCTCGCCCGACGCCGCCGCATCGAGGATGACCTGCGGACCGAGGCCCCAGCCCTGCCCCTGGCGCATCGTCTTGAGCGGCTCGGCGAGCACATGATTGGTGCGGAACATCTCGACCGTGCGCGGCGCCAGGATCCGCACGCCGCCCAGTTCGCCGCCGTCGAGCAGCATCTGCGCGAAGCGCGCGTAGTCGGTGGCGGTCGAGAACAGCCCGTGTCCGCCGAACGCCGCCTTCGGCACCACCGTGGGATCGCTCTCCCGGTCGCTCGGCACGAGCGCGCCGCTGTCGCCCTCGCGGTGCATGCGGGCCACGCGCCCGAGTTTCGCGGCCGGCACCTGGAAGGCCGTGTCTTTCATGCCGAGCGGCGTGAAGAGCCGCGTCTCCAGGAACTGCGCGAACGACATCCCCGAGAGCTTCTCGACCAGATACCCCTGCACGTCCACGGCGCTGCTGTACGACCAGCGCACACCCGGCTGCGCGATGAGCGGCAGCCCGGCGATCTTGCCGATCATCGTCGACAGCGGCTCCGCCGGGTCGAGCACGTTGGCCGTGAGGAACAGCTTGTCGACCGGATGCGCCCCGACCAGCCCGTAGCCGAGCCCGGCGGTGTGCGTCATCAGCTCGCGCATGGTCATCGACCGCCGCGCCGGCTCGGTCTTCGGCGTGCCGTCGGGGTTCTCGCCGACGTAAACGACCAGCCTGGCGAACTCGGGGATGTAACGCGACACCGGATCGTCGAGGCGCCACTTGCCTTCCTCGTAGAGCATCAGCATCGCCACGCCGGTCACCGGCTTGGTCATCGAGTAGATGCGGAAGATGGAGTCCTTCGTGAGCGGGTCCGGCAGGCCCAGGTCCTTCTTGCCGTGCGCGGTGAAGTGCACCACCTTGCCCTTGCGCGCCATCAGGGTGACCACACCCGGGAGACGCTTGTCGTCCACCAGCCCCTTCATGCCGGCATCGAGGCGCTTCAGACGCTCGGTGGAGACGCCGACCGACTCGGGTGCGGCGACCGCGAGGTCGCGCCCGGGCCGGGCGTCGAGCACCGCGCGCGACGGCGCCGCGAGGGCGACGAGGGCGAGCGCGAAAGCGAACGCGGATAGACGTCGAGCGCGGACCTCGTTCATGCAAAGTCCCTCCGCCCCGCGAGCCGCGCGGGACGGGGGACATTCTACCTACGTCACGGGCAACTTGCGGAAGTGCACCACCTCGGGACCTGGTCCGAGATCGACACGAGGTGGCCGTTGACTTCCCGCTCCCGCGGACGTAGCGTTCCCGCCATCCCGGCCGTCGCCGGTGACGGCCCCTTGGTGGATGGCGCCGTGGAAGGAGTCGTGCGTGGGCCCAGTGGAACGGCGATGGCACCGCAGCCCGAGCCGCCGTGAGGCGCTCGTCAGCCTGGCCGCGCTGGTCGCCGGATCGCCGCTGCTTGCCGCGCAACGCGACCCGCGGCCGCGCGGCGAGCATCGGCGCCTGCCCGGCTTCGCCGAGATGCAGTCGATTTTCGACTTCGAGCCGCTGTTTCGCGCCAACGTGACGCAGGCGGTCTACGACTACACCGCACACGGCGCCGATTCCGAGTTCACGATCCGGCGCAACCGCGATGCCTTCGACTGGGTCGACCTCGTCGCGCGTCCGGCCATTGCGCCGTCGATGGTGAACACGCGAACAAACATCCTCGGGCTGACGCTCGACTACCCGCTGTTGGTCGCGCCCACCGCTCTGCAGTCGGCGCTCCATCCCGAGGGCGAGGTCGGTATGCGCGGCGCCGCAATCGCCGCCAACACGCCGTTCATCATCAGCAACAACTCGAGCCAGCCGGCCGAAAAGATCGCGGCGTCGTCCACCGCGCCGGTGTGGTTCCAGTTCTACCCGCGCCGCAGCCTCGACGAGAGCCGGGCGATGCTGGAGCGCGTGCAGAACGCCGGCTGTGGTGCCGTCGTGGTGACCGTCGACCAGCAGGCCACGACCTACGAGCGCACGCTGCACCTCCGGAACCTCGGCGGTACTCCGCGGGGTCCTCTGCCCCGTCAGGGGGTGAACGCACGCAATCCGTACCGCGTAGGCGACGGACGTCTCTGGTACGAGTGGAGCTACCTCGATCGGATCCGGCCGTTCATCGCGGGGCCGATGCTGGTGAAGGGCATCCTCACCGGGGAAGACGCCCGGCTCTGCATCGAGCACGGCGCGCAGGGCGTCATCGTCTCGAACCATGGCGGCCGCTCGCTCGACTACGGGCCGTCGACGCTCGAGGTGTTGCCGGAGATCGTCGCGGCCGTCGGCGGACGCGTGCCGGTGCTCGTCGACAGCGGCTTCCGCCGCGGCTCCGACGTCATGAAGGCGCTGGCCCTGGGCGCCAACGCGGTGTGCCTCGGGCGGGCGACGCGCTGGGGCTTCGGCGCGTTCGGTCCGCAGGGCGCCCAACGCGTCATCGAGATGGTGCAGGCGGAACTGGCGGCGGCGATGGCGGCCACCGGACGGCGATCGCTGGCCGAGCTCGATCGGTCGGCCGTCGTCACGAGGTTTCCCTCATGACGGCGCGCCAGACCGCAGGCGGCACCGGCCCGCGAGTCGCACCGCGCGACGAACTGGTCAACGTGCTCGAATTCGAGGCCGAGGCCGCGCGCGTCCTCGCGGCCGACCTGGCGGCGACGCTCACTGGCAGCGACCGCGCGCCGCTCGACCGCATCACGTTCCGGCCGCGGATGATGGTGAACTGCGTCGACCTGAACCTGTCGACCGAGATCTTCGGGCTGCCGCTCTTCGCCCCGATTCTGGTCGGGCCGGTCGCCGAGCAACGGCGGTTCCATGGCGACGGCGAGCTGGCCACGATACGGGGAGCCGCGGCGGCGAAGGCGGCGGTGGTCGTGAGCCGCCGATCGTCTGTGTCGCTCGGCGAGATGGCGTCGCAGGCGACGACGCCCCTGCTGTATCAGGTGTTTGCGGACGAAGGCGTCGCGGTCCTCCGCGCGCAGGTGCGCGAGGCCGAGCGCATGAACTGCCGCGCGATCGTGCTGACGATGGGCGGTGATGGCACTCGCGCCCGGCGCCCGTCCGGACGCGAGTGGGCGGCGCTTGACGCCGTGCGCGAGCCGACGATGCTGCCGGTCGCGGTGAAGGGCGTGATGACCCCGGCCGATGCGCTCATCGCGGTCGAGCGGGGTGCCCGCGCCCTGGTCGTGTCCAACTACGGACGCCCGGAAGCGCCAGGCCAGCCGACAGCGCTCGACGCCCTGCCAGGCGTGGTCGCCGCCGTGGGTCCCGACGTCGCGGTGCTGGTCGACGGCGGATTTTGCCGCGGCAGCGACCTCATGAAGGCCATAGCGCTCGGAGCGCGGGCGGTGCTGGTGGCGCGTCCGGTGATGTGGGGCCTGGCGGCGTACGGCGCTGACGGCGTGCAGGCGGTCATCGAGATGCTGCAAACAGAGCTGGCGCGCGTGATGGGCTGCTGCGGCACCCCGACCCTCTCGGCAGTGACACCGGCGTTCGTGAAGGTGCACCGGCCTGCCGCGACGGCGTCCACGCCCTGACGGCGGCCGGCCGGACAGCTTGACACCATGTGCCCCGAGTGCGAGCATCGCGGCTGACTGGAGGCCGCGTGAACCGAGGGACGGCGAAACTGTGGGCGTTCGGCCTGGCCTCGGCCGCCGCCGGCGCGGTGGTGGCGATGACGGCGCTGCCGATTGCCGGTCAGGCGCCTCGCGCCGCCACCGCCCGGCCTGCCGCCGTTCCGCGAACGGCCAACGGCAAGCCCGATCTGAACGGCCTCTGGCAGGCGCTCAACACCGCCAACTGGGACATCGAGGCGCACACAGCGCGGCCGGCCCTGGCGATGCGGCCCGGTCCGGTCGTGCCGGTGCCGGCGAAAGAAGTGCTGGCGTTCGGCGCGGTCGGCGCCGTGCCAGCCGGCGTCGGCGTGGTCGAGGGCGGCGAGATTCCCTACCTGCCGGAAGCCCGGAAAAAAAAGGAAGCGAACCAGGCCAACTGGCTGCAGCGCGATCCCGAGATCAAGTGTTACCTGCCGGGTCTGCCGCGCGCCACCTACCTGCCCTTCCCCTTCCAGATCGTCCAGAGCCAGTCGGCGTTTTTCCTCGCCTACGAATACGCCGGCGCCGTGCGCAACGTCTACCTCACCGACCCCGGCCCGCCGCAGACCGATTCGTGGATGGGCCAGTCGGTGGGCCGCTGGGACGGCGACACCTTCGTGGTCGAGGCGTCGGGTTTCAACGACGCCACCTGGTTCGACCGCTCCGGCAACCATCACAGCGAGGCGATGAAGGTCACCGAGCGCTACACGATGCTCGATCGCGATCACCTGCAGTACGAGGCGACTATCGAGGATCCGAAGACGTTCTCGCGGCCGTGGAAGCTGTCGATGCCGCTCTACCGGCACGTCAACCAGAACGCCCGGCTCGGGCAGTTCAAGTGCGTGCCATTCGTCGAAGAGCTGATGTACGGCCACCTGCGCAAGACGCCGCTGCCGTGAGGATGAGGATGCCGATGCGACGACAGACGCTCGCGTTCGTGTGGTCGGTGACGCTCGTCGGCGCCGGCGCGGTGCTGGCGCCGCTGGCCGCGCAGGCGCCTGCAGGCATCGCGCGGCCCGCGACGGCGAAGCCGGCGGGCGTGGCGCGCACGCCGGACGGCAAGCCCGATCTGCAGGGCAACTGGACCAACGCCACCGTCACGCCGCTGGAGCGACCGCCTGGCCAGCCGGCAGCGCTCTCGAAGGAAACCGTGGCGCGGATCGAGAAGGGCGTCCAGGATCGCATCGAAGCGCTGGCCAAGCCGAGCGACCCGAACCGTGAAGCCCCGCCGCAGGGCGGCGACGGCTCGACCGGTGCGGCCGGCAACGTCGGCGGCTACAACAACTTCTGGATCGACGCCGGCGAGCGGGTGGCCGTGGTCAACGGCGAGTACCGCACGTCGCTCGTCGTCGACCCGCCCGACGGCCGTGTGCCGGCGCTGACCGACGCGGCGCGCGCGCGGCAGGCGGAGCGCCTCAAGCGCTTCCAGAATTTCGGCGAATACGACAACCCCGAGAACCGGCCGCTGGCCGAGCGCTGCATCGCGTCGTTTGGCAGCAACGCCGGGCCGCCGATGCTGCCCAACTACTTCTACAACAACAACTACACGATCGTGCAGACGCCCGATCACGTGCTGATCATGACCGAGATGGTGCACGATGCCCGCATCATCCGCATCGGCAAGCAGCACACCCATCCGCCGGCGCACGTGCGTCCCTGGTGGGGCGATTCGATCGGCTGGTGGGAGGGCGACACGCTGGTCATCGAGACCACCAACTTCCATCCGCAGCAGCTCTTTCGCGGCGCCTCCGATTCGTTGAAGGTGATCGAGCGGATCTCGCGCGTGGACGGCGACACGCTGCTCTACAAATTTTCCATCGACGATCCGCAGACCTTCACGCGACCGTGGAGCGGCGAGCTGCCGTTCGAGAAGCTCGACGACCTCATCTACGAATACGCCTGTCACGAGGGCAACTACGCGCTCTCGAACGTGCTGAGCGGCGAACGCTCGCAGGAAAAGATGCGTGAGGCGGCGAAGAAGTCGCCGCCCCCGCCGCGGCAGTAACAGCAGGAGTCAGCCACCATGCGCACGACGTTCTTCATTTTCGCCGCCGCCCTCGTGGTCGTCTCGACGGCGCCGGTCCGCGGCCACCACGCCTTCGGCGCCGAATTCGATCCGAATGCGCCGATCAAGCTGCAGGGCAAGGTCGTCAAACTCGAGTGGGTGAACCCGCACGCATGGATTCACATCGAGGTCGTCAGGGACGGCAAGCCTGAGGTCTGGATGGTCGAGGGTGGCACGCCCAACACGCTGCTGCGGCGCGGCCTGACGCGTGACTCGCTGACCGTCGGCACGGAGCTGGTCGTGGATGGCTACCAGACCAAGGACCACTCGCTCAAGCGCGCCAACGGCCGCGACGTGACCTTCACCGATGGCCGCAAGATGTTCATGGGCTCGTCGGGCACCGGTGCGCCGCGCGACGGCCGCGACCCGACCGAGGGCGGCACGAAGAAGCCGCCTCCGGGACACTAGTCTACGAAAATCCGATCCAGCGGCCGGCAGCGGCCACGACCAACCAGAGCGCGATCGACGCCGTGCCGGTGAGCACGGCCGTCGCACGGGTGGTGGTGTCGTCTTCGGCCACCCGCTGGCGCAGCGCGTAGGTGAAGGCGAGGGCGACCGGGAAGGTCGTGATCTTCACCCAGAACGCCTGGCTGTAGTAGCACTTCACCGCTTCCGACAGGAACAGCAGCACGCCGGTCGTGATCATCACCAGCACTGCGGTCGTGAGCCACGGGCGCACCTGCCGCGCCAGCAGTGCCGCCGGTGTGCGCGTAAGGCCGGCGCCGAGCAGCCGCAGGTCCACGAGGAGCAGCGCGCCACCGAGCAGCGACAGCCCCAGCAGGTGCACGGCTTCGATCACCGGGAACAGCCACACCGATTCCCGGACCATCAGCCCGAGTCCCGTGGACTCACACCACTCGAAGAACGGCAGGAGTTCCATCGGCTACTGCGGCGGCTCGACCGGCGGCGCGACGCAGCCGGCGGCCCAGTTGACCAGCGCCGACTGCGGTTGCAGGTCGCAGTCGAACCAGTTGTAGGCCACCATGCGGCCGGTGACGATGACGCCGGCCCACGCCGCCAGCGACACGACGGCGGCCATGCGCGCCGCGCGCGGCGGCCGCGGCGAGGTGTCCCACGCCGCCAGCGAGCGCTCGGTGCGGCCGTGGAACCACCAGATGTTCAGGCCCGCAAACGCCAGCAGGATGAGCTTCAGGCGGAAGAACAGGTTGAAGTAGTAGCGCACGGGATTGGCGTAGAGGAGCAGCACGCCGGTGATGGTCATCAGCATGAAGGCGGCGCGCGTCCACGGCAGCAGGCGCTCGGTGAACTCGCTGGCCGGCACGCCCTTGAATGACACACCCAGCAGGCGCAGGTCGAGCATGGTCGCGGTGCCGGCAAACAGCATGAGCGTCAGCACGTGCGCCGACTCGAGCAGCGGCCACATGTAGAGCGATTCGCGGAGCGCGATGCTGGATGGCAGTTCCGCCACCCACTGCGCCAAGGTCAGCAGCGACACGGCGATGAGTATATGCTCCGCCGATGCGACTTGCCGCGTTTGCCCTGTTCGCGGTCGTGGCGGCCGGTGCCCGGGTCACCGGCCAGACATCCGCCCCGGCTGCCCCGACGCCTCCAGCGACCCGGGCCCCGGCCGCGCCGGCCGCCCCGGCCGCGGCCCCACTCCGTCCGGTGGGTACGATGAGCGAGCTGATGGTGCATCTCATCCGCCCGCCCTCCGACGCCGTGTTCTACATCACCAGCCGGACGCCGGCGACCGAGGCCGAGTGGGTCGTGCTCCAGGCCCAGACACTCACGCTCGCCGAAGCGGGCAATCTGCTGCTGCTGCCCGCCCACGCCCGCGGACGCGCGCAGTGGGTCAGCGACGCGCGCCTGATGCTCGAGGCCGGGAAGAAGGCGTTTAACGCCGCGAAGGCGAAAGACGTGGCGGCGCTCGAAGCCCTCAACGACGAGATGTACGAGTCGTGCGTCACCTGCCACACGCACTTCCGTGCCGGCTACGGCAAGCGGCCCGGGCGCTGAAGGGTTGGGCGGGCGGAGCTCACTGCCGCGCGTTCGGGGGCGTCAGCTCGACCGCGTACTTCGCGTGGCAGCTCGTGCAGACCTCGTAGACCTCGGCCCCGACGTCGAAGACGCCCTGCTCGTTGTGCGCCTCGGCCGCGCGGATGGCCTTCTCGCCCACGTCCACGAGCGCACGCGACATCTGCATCCACTCGCCGCCGTCTTTCGGCCGCGGCCCCAGCATCAGCAGGTTGCCCGACTCGGCGATGACGTAGGCGTGGTTGACCAGCGTGTCCCAGTCTTCGGTGGTCTCGGGGCGGATCTCGGTCGTGCCCGAGGCGTCGATGATCGTGCCGACGCCGTCCCAGTAGGCATCCGTCGCGGGCTCCAGAATCGACCGCATCAACTGCTTCACGTCGGCCACGTGGCGCATCGGCGGCGGTGCCGGCCCACCGCAGGAGGTGACGACAGCGAGGCCCGCGGCGAGCAGCACAGCGGGCAGTGCGCGCGTGGACGTCATCACGCCCTCAGCGCTGGCGCGGTTGCGGCTGCGAGGTCGTCAGGCGCGCGCCCGGACCCGACAGCACCTGGCTGTCGACCGTGTATTCGGTGAACGCCTGGTACATCTCGTCCCAGCTCTGCTCCGACCAGTAGACCGGCAGATGCGGCGCCGGGTTCCAGCGGTTCTTCACCGAGTTGTCGTAGACGCCGAGGCCGAGGATCTTGCTGCCGGCAGGGATCTTCAGCGGCTCCTTGAGCTCGTAGTTGAACTGCCAGTTGAAGTCGAACTTCGGCACGTCGAGGATGGTCTGCTCGCGGCCGTCCGGATACACGATCACCCAGCGCAGGCTCTTGCCGCGCAGGTGCATGTGCGGCGACATCGCATAGAGCGTGATCGGCTCGGTGACCGGGGTGATGCCGATGATCGACCAGTGCTCGACGTAGGGCGGAATGTTGGGCGTGGTGCGGCTGCGCCGCGTGCTGGCCGTATCCGCCTTGTAGAGCACTTCCTTGCCTTCAGCGCGATAGAGCGCCGACGCCGTGGTGTCGGTGGCCAGCGGATCGCCGGCCTGGCGGATCAGCAGTTCGTGCGTGACCGGCACCTTGTTGAACCAGATGCCGAGGCGCGAGCGGTCCTTCTCGGGCTTGCCGGTCGGGTTGTAATGAAGCTGCCAGTTCAGGTACTTGCCCGCGGGAATGCGCTTGCCGACATTCGCGCGGTG